>DASSIO010000224.1:0-15903 GCA_035691825.1 Terriglobales bacterium
AGGAGGCATCCGCGTGAACTTTTGGAAAATCATTGCCGCCTTCCTCTGCGCCTGCAGCGTTTTCACATCTGCGCAGCAACCCGCACGACTACCGGCGAACACCACTCCCGTGCACACGCTGACTGCGAGCACATCGGTACAGACCGATGCCGCGGGCCGGCAACCGGCTGGTGCAATCGTTCGCCTGTCGCTGAAGGATGCCGAAGCTATCGCTCTGAAGAACAATCCCGCCATTTCAGTTGCGCGGCTGAATGCGCTCGCGGGACAGCAGGTTGCTCGCGAAGTGCGCTCGAATCTCTGGCCGCAAGCTTATGCCAGCATCACTGCCGTAGACGCGCGCGATAACAGCCGCATTACCGCCGGTGGATTGAACAATCCCATCATCTTTAGTCGCGCCGCTGGCGGAGCTACCATCAGTCAGTTGATTACCGATTTCGGCCACACCACGAACCTCGCGGCGAGCGCGCGTTTGCAGGCTCAGGCTGAAGCACAGGATGCCATCGCCACCAAAGAAGATGTTTTGCTGGCCGTGGATCAGGCTTTCTACAACGCGCAGCAGACACATGCTGTTCTTCGCGTGGCGGAGCAAACGGTCGCTTCACGCCAATTGCTGGCCGACCAGGTTTCGGCATTGGCCAAGAGCAAACTGAAATCTGACCTCGATTTGAGTTTCGCGAATGTAAACCTGGCGCAAGCAAAACTTCTGTATTTGGACGCTCTGAATAACGACAAGGCCGCGCTGGCAAGTCTCTCGGCGGTTCTGGGCTATCCGACCGTGCAGAACCTTGACCTGGTGAGCGAGACCGCGGCGCTTGCCCCGCCGCCGGCGGACGTTGACGCCCTTATCGCCGATGCCTTCAGCAAACGCCCAGAAATTCTAGCCCTCGAATTTGCCTCGCAATCAGCAGAAAAACTCCACAAAGCTGAACGGGATCAGATGCTGCCGACCATCAGCGCGCTGGCGGCTTATGGCGACTCCCCGGTCCGGGATGATCGCGTCTTTGGCCCCTACGGCGCAGTGGGTGTAAACGTACAGATTCCGGTGTTCAACGGATTTCTCTATCCCGCCCGTTCTCGCGAAGCCGAGTTGCGAGCCGAAGCTGCGCACCAACGGCTGCTGGACCTGCGAAATCGGATCGCGCGCGATGTCTGCACCAGCTGGCTCTCAGCTACCACCGCCTTTGATCGCGTGAGCGTCACTGACCAATTGCTGGCACAGTCGAACCTGGCGCTCGATCTGGCCCAGACTCGCTACAAACTGGGGCTGAGCTCAATCGTCGAGTTGAGCCAGGCCCAGCTTCAGCAGACTCAGGCCGAAATCGGCAGCGCACAGGCGCAGTTCGAGTACCGGCTCGTTCTTGCTGTCCTGCGCTATCAGACGACCGGCTTGTGAGCGCGTCGGCCCGGGAAGCTCAGAAAGTGTAGTCCGGCGGCTTAATTCCCTTCACCCGCAGATACACCTCGCATTGCGCGCGATGATGCGCGGTATGAACAAACATATTCATGACCATGGCACGCCCGTCGGGGTCCGGCCGGGCCTTCCATGAGGGAACGTGCCAGGTGCGTTTGAGCTGTTCATCCGTGATTTGCGGCAGAACCTCGAGTACATAATCGAAAGATTGCCCGAGCAATTTCAAGACAGTCTGTTTATCGGCTGCCGGAGGCTTCTGCGGATTGAAGTCAAACGGTGGTTTGATGTTGGTGATCTGGTGAAAGCGATAGACGTTTGAGCCAGCGATATGTACCATCTGTTCGCCGAAGCTCATTTCTTCCGGATTGGGTTTGAAACTGTAAAATTCTGCCGGCATCGCGTTGGCCACGTCAATCGTGAATTGCTTCGATATCTCCCAGTCGTGAACGAACTCGGAAACGTTGAGAACCGAACTCACTTTTTCGTCCTGCGCGACCGCACAAGACAGAAAGATCAGAACCGCGGCAATGACCTGCAGATGGTTGCGCATCGCGCGATTCTATCGTGATTCCATCGTACTGGCGAATTCCTGTTTTGAAACCTTAGGCGCTCACAAAATCGCCCGGAAGCCGTTCTCCGTCACAGACAAAACAAGGGGCCGGTGTAAAGGGGCGCAACGAATTTTTTGAGGAGGATTGCATGATCACCCAAATCGACGAATACGAAGTCATGTATTCTGCCAACAAGTTCGCGCCCCGTATCTGGTTGAAGAACACCGGCAAGTACATCGGCCAACTCATCTTTCAGCCCAATGGGCGGCGCTTCCCGTGGATCAGTTAACCGGCGGGCAAGTCAACCTTTACTATCATCTGGAAGATTTCGATCACACCATCGATCTGCTGAGGAACGAGAAGCCGATGTTCCTGCTCTTCAGCGGGTCAGGAGCTGGTTTCGAAAACGGAATTAAGACCACCGCCGAGCCGGTGGGTGAAGGCGAAATTAAGCTCGCGGTTGCCGCCTAGGAAGGCGCTTCGTCTCCTTGGTCTGTTTTTTTCCATCCCTGACAATCGGGATGGGTTTTTTGTTTGCGGCCACTGGCGATAAGAAAAAGGGCACGGCCAAAGCCGTGCCGCAGGCGAGAGAGATTGTTATCCAATCTTCTCGTTCTTATCTACCGTCAGGTGATTCTCTACACTGAACGCGCCGAACAGCTGATTGGCGCGAATGCCGGCGATCTGCTTGTCCATGGTGCTGTCCACAACACCGTAGAGGCTGATCTTGCCGCGATCCACGATGATGCGGATCGGCGCCGCCGGATCCATTGCGTACCGGCTCAACACCGGATCGTTGTAGAGAACCCGTGCCGCGCGCAGCCGCAGGCTGTCATCAAATGGCGATACGGGTGAAACCGTGATGTCGTCTACCACGTCTTTTACCCCCGGCATCCGCTGAATGATGGCGAGAGCCGAGTCTTTGCCCACATCGTTCAGGGTTTCGCCGGAAACCGTCACCACTCCATCCTTCACTCCCAAGGCGAAGTGGTTGAACGCGTTATCGTATCCGATGCGGTCATACCACAGCTTTTCTGCCAATTTCGCTTGCAACTGCGCATCGGGAACATTTTCTCCGGCAACCTCGATCAGGTTGCGCACTCCCGTGGCATGCTCAGCCTTGCGAACCCGCTTGGCAGCATCCAGCTTCTGCTGATAAACATCCACCGTGCCGGTCAGAGTGACTATGCCGTCCTCAACCGAAGCACGAACGTTCTGAAATTCCTTTTTCTGCGCCAGCTTCTGCACAACTTGCTGCTGAATGGCGCTGTCGTAGCGGCCCGCACTGGCGGCCTGTGCAACCAGGAACGAGCTGAACAGGGTCACTGCAGCCACGAGGCCGATCACCTTCTGAACCCGGTACTTCATACCATCCTCCTAGCCAACCTGCTTTGATTAACCGGTTAGTTAATTCAATTAGGTAGATGCGGCAGGATCTGAAAAGGATGCTGCTCGAGCCAGCCTGCTGCTTCTACGGTTTGACTGCGTCACAGCCCCGGCGGACGTTTCCGGGTGGGACACGCGCTTTAGCTTCCGTTGTCGCTGCTACTGTAAAATCGTGTAAATCCACCCATCGGTCATCGGCAATCTGTGGCATCACGCAAAGATCCGCGAGAAGGCCATCATGACTGCCTGTGCAACAGCAGCTTCCGGCAGACCAGTTCCCCATCGCCATTTGCCCTTAGGAATCTTTCTCGGAACCGCTATGACCCATCCACGAAGTCAACCCTGCTCGATGACTAATCTCAGGGAAAGGACAAATGCAGACAAGTTCGCCCTCTTGCGGCCGCCTCTTTCACTGCTGCGGCAGCAGACCGAGTTGCTGCATGACGGACTGCATGCTCCAGACGGCCCATTCCTCGACAATCTTTCCTGCCTTGAAGCGAAACAAGGTCATGCCGGGCTCGGTGAAGCTTTTGCCGGTTGCCGGAAGTCCCATGCCTTCGTGAGTGTTGGTGCCGGAAGCGGTCCAGTAAACCACAACCAGGTCGCGCTCCGCGATGATTTCGCTGATCTTCACGCGAAGGTCGGGCGCCGCCTTGCGCTCTTCCCGGGCCGCGGCCATGTCTTCCTCGAGGGTGTAGTCGTGAGTGCGGCCGTGCGCGACGAAGCCCGGAGCATGCGATTCGGCGTATTTCTCGAGGTGTCCCTGGTCGAGCACCTGCTCGAAAAAGTTGCGGGCGATTGCCTTGTTGGTTTCTTGTTCGGTAGCTTTTTGGGCGGAGACCAGGCAGACGGCTGACAAGAACAGGCATAAAGCGGCTTGGCGCATAAGAGCCTCCTTTTTCGGGAGCGCAAAGCATCCTTATTGAAGAATGCAGGCGCTCCGATGTATGTTAGTTAGTGTAACATACGTTACATTAACGGCGAAGCCCTTTTATGGCGAGACCCTCCAATCCCGAGATTCGGGCGCGGCTGCGAGAGCAGGCGGTGGATTACGTCCTGGCTCACGGCGCGGCGGACCTGACACTTCGCCCTTTGGCGAAAGCCCTCAAGACCAATGCGCGCATGCTGATGTATCACTTCGGTTCGCGGGAAGGACTAATGCGGGAAATTCTGGCCGGCATCCGGGATCGCGGGGACGCGCTCATCCAGGAATGGTTCGGTAAGGCAAAGGCACCCCCAACCCTCGAGGAATTTCTGCTGGCCTACTGGCGGCGGATGAGTGATCCGCGGATGCGCACGGTGGTGCAGCTGGTCTTTGAGTTGTATGCGCTGGCGCTACGCGATCCACGCAGCTACCCGGGAGTGCTGACCGATCCAGTCCGCTACTGGAAAAAGCTGGCGGCCCGGACGGGGAGGGCGCCCCGGACCGGCAGGGCGGAGGCGACGCTGCTGCTGGCCGCCACGCGCGGCCTGCTGCTCGATCTATGCGCTACCGGGGATCGCAGGCGCGTGACTCAGGCGTTGAACCTGCTGGCGAGACTTCTGGAGAGCGCCGGGAAGAAAAACTAGCCTCCTGTTTCTAATGCTTCCGGACAATGTCTGACCTGGCGTGCTGGGGCCCAGATGGCGGACAAACCAGAAGTGTTTTTGCTGGGCATCGTTTCGATGCCGCCAGCTCCAGGTTGCAGGCAGCACGACGCATTTGCGTCTCAAACCGGAACCACCATCCGCATACAGCGCGCAAGTGATCCAGCGACATCCCCCGATCTTGGTATTCGGCGCCAGACGGGACCTTGACAACTGAACCGGCATACAGTAATTTCTGTACAGACAGAAATTACTGATCACAATGGCGCTATCTCCTGTCGAACAACGATTCGTTCTCCACTGGGGAGAAATGGGCGCCCGCTGGGGTATCAACCGCACGGTAGCGCAGGTCCACGCCCTGCTCTTCATCTCTCCGAAGCCGCTCCACGCCGAAGAGATCGCGAACACCCTGGCGGTCGCCCGCTCCAATGTCAGCACCAGCCTGCGCGAGCTGCAGGGGTGGGGCATCGTGCGCGTGGTCCACGTGCTTGGCGACCGCCGGGACCACTTCGAATCGGTGAAGGACGTCTGGGAAATCTTTCGCATTGTCTCGGAAGAACGTAAGCGCCGCGAGATCGATCCAACTGTCCGCGTCCTGCAGGATTGTGTCGGCGAGTTGAAGAAGGCGGGCGCTGGCAGCGCCTATACCCGCGAGCGGCTGCAGGAGATGCTGGAATTTCTCACTACCACCACCGGCTTATTTGAGGAATTGCTGCACCTGCCGTTGCCGGCGCTGCGCGGCATGGCGCGACTGCGCGGGAACCTGAAGGCAATCTTCGGGCTTGGACGAAAGTAGAGGAACCATGATCTCTCTGGCATCGGAAATGACAGACGGCAAGGGTCGGCACGCCCGTGGCTGGCTTTTCTTCGATGCGGATTGCCAATTCTGCACCAGGATCGCCCGCTGCCTGCAACGCCCCATGAAGCGGCAGGGCCTTGCGCTCGCTCCTCTGCAGGATCCGCGCGTAGCTGCCCTGCTCGGTATTCCCCCGCACGAGTTGCTGCGCGCCATCCGCTTCGTCTCAGACGAGGGAAAGCACTATGCCGGCGCCGACGCGCTTCTTGCGGTAATGCGTGAATTGCCGTGGTCACGGCCATTTGTCTGGCTGGCGCGAATTCCCGGAGTGTTGTGGCTCATGCGTTTTGCATATCAGTGGATCGCTGAGCACCGAAACTGCCATGCTCCTATCTGCAGTTTGGACAATGCCGGCAGCCGATCTTAATGCCTTGACCTTGATTACTGGCTCCTGCGCTAGTCGTAGCGCCCTAGGATTTGCCCGCGACCTGGAGGCGCGCTTCCGCGCGCTCGAGCGCAACTTGCGCGCGATTGAAGTCGGTGTTGGGATCCGCGCTTTTCAGGCGCTGCTCGGCGCGGTCCTTCGCGTCTTGTGCGCGCTTGACGTCAATTTCTTCGGCGCGCTCGGCCGTCTCGGCCAGAATCGTGACTTTGTCGGGCAGGACTTCCGCAAAGCCCCAGGCCACCGCAAGCCGGTGGCTGTAGCCGTTTATCTTGTAGCTGATCTCGCCGACGCCGAGCTCGGTGATCAGCGGCGCGTGACCGGGAAGGATGCCCAGGTAACCATTCTTCCCGGGAATCTGCATCTCCTCCGCCACATCCCGGACCACCATTTTTTCCGGGGTGACGATCTCGAATTGGAACGTATCAGCCATTCGTCGTTAGTCTTTGGTCGTCGGCAGTGGCGCGTTGGCAAACGACCAAAGGCCAGCAGCCAACGACGGCACTACGCCGCCGCCGACGCAGTCTTTAGCTTTTCAGCGGCCTCCAGAACCTCATCGATGGTCCCCTTCATGTAAAAGGCCTGTTCAGGGATGTCATCGTATTTGCCGGCAACGATCTCGCCGAAGCCTTTCACCGTGTCCGCAATTTTCACGTACCGTCCCGGCGCTCCAGTGAACTGCTCGGCGACGTGGAACGGTTGCGAGAGGAACTTCTGGATTTTTCGCGCGCGCGCGACCGTCAGCTTCTGGTCTTCGCTCAACTCATCGATACCCAGGATGGCAATGATGTCCTGCAGGTCTTTGTAGGTTTGCAGCGTCTTCTTCACTGCCTGCGCAACATCATAATGTTCCTGGCCCACAATACGCGGATCGAGAATGCGGGAGGTCGACGCCAGCGGATCGACCGCCGGATAAATTCCAATCTCTGTCAAGGCGCGTGACAACACGGTCGTGGCGTCGAGGTGAGCAAACGTCGTCGCGGGAGCCGGATCGGTCAGATCGTCGGCCGGCACGTATATGGCTTGCACCGAAGTTACCGATCCCTTTTTGGTGGATGTAATGCGCTCCTGCAGCTCGCCCATTTCCGTTGCCAGGTTGGGCTGGTAACCGACTGCGCTGGGCATGCGTCCCAGCAGCGCCGACACCTCCGATCCTGCCTGGGTGAAGCGGAAGATATTGTCGATGAAGAGCAGCGTGTCCGCCCCTTCCTCGTCGCGGAAATACTCCGCAACCGTCAGCCCGGTCAAAGCCACGCGCAGACGCGCTCCCTGCGGCTCCGTCATCTGCCCGTAAATCAGCGCCGCCTTCGACTTCGAAGGATCGCCGGGTTTGATCACGCCCGACTCGGTCATCTCCAGCCAAAGGTCATTGCCTTCGCGCGTACGTTCACCCACTCCGGCAAACACGGAGAAGCCACCGTGCTGCTTGGCAACGTTGTTGATCAGCTCCATGATGACCACGGTTTTGCCGACGCCGGCGCCACCGAACAGTCCAATCTTTCCGCCTTTCAAGAAGGGCTGGATCAGGTCAATGACCTTAACGCCGGTTTCAAACATCTCCGCCGTAGTCGCCTGCTCGTCGAAAGCTGGCGCCGGGCGATGAATAGGCATGGTCTTCGTATGCGCAATAGGCCCGAGTTGGTCCACCGGCTCGCCGATGACGTTCATGACGCGCCCTAGCGTGCCGGGACCTACGGGCACGGAGATGGGCCCGCCGAGATCGATGGCTTTCATGCCGCGTACCATGCCATCCGTAGCCTCCATAGCGATGCAGCGCACGCGGCCTTCGCCCAGGTGCTGCTGCACCTCGAGAATGACATTGATCGGCGTTGGAACCTGGAAGCCGTCGCTGACCACGCGCAGCGCCTGGTAGATCGGCGGCATCTTTGATTCCACGAATTGCACGTCGACCGCCGGCCCCGCGATTTGAATTACATGTCCGATGTTCTCTGCCATAACACCTCAGCTCTTAGCTGCTCGCTTCTAGCTTTTAGCTTTTGTCTGTCCGTCGATCGCGAAACCGTCCGCAAAGATGTCTTAGCTGGGAGCTAGAAGCTGCTAGCTCCCTTATCCCGCAGCTGCCGCTCCGCTGACGATTTCGATGATTTCTTTCGTAATCTTCGCTTGGCGTGCCCTGTTCATAGCCAGCGTAAGCGAATCGATCATATCGGTTGCGTTGTTGGTCGCCGAGTCCATGGCCGTCATGCGGGCGGCATGCTCGGCAGCTACCGACTCCAGCAACGCCCGGAAAATCTGCACTCCAACGTATTTGGGCAGCAAACTGTTAAACAGCTCGCCCGGCGATTGTTCGTAGATGTAGTCGACCTGTGCCGTCGCAAACTGGGCTGCCTCAGCATCGATATCACTGGTATCCGCCGGACGCAGCCCCACACCGGCTCCCTTCGCCGCCTCAACGGCGCGCTCCTTCTCTTTCTGGCCCATTTCTTCTGCCTGCCGCACCACAGACTCGCCGATCTGCTCAATGGGCAGAATCTGCTCGACGATGAGCCGCTGTGCGATCACCGACTTGAATTCATTAAACAGAACATAGACCGAGTCGAGGTCGCCATTGGTATAGCGCTCGATGATGCGCTGAGCCGTCGCGCCCGCCAAGGAGTAATCGATCTTGTTAAGAACCCCAATCTGCTCCCCGATGATGGTGGTCTGCGCGCCGCCTCCCGCATCCTGACCCTCTTCCCGCACTCGCGGCTCGGCACTAGGAAAGCGCCTCCGCAGAAAGTCGCGCCCCTTGCGGCCAATCGCTTCAATCTCGATATTTCTCCCGGCCTTCGACTCGATGAACTTCATCGCGGCCTTCAGGATGTTGGTGTTGAACGCTCCCGCCAACCCTTTGTCGCCGGTAACTACGATCAGCAGGACGTTTCGCTCTTCTCGTTGCGCAAGCAACGGATGGCGGGGCAGTCCGGTCTCGGGATCGTAAATCTCTGCGCGCGATACCAGCGACTTCAAAACATTCGTCAGCATTTGCGCATAGGGACGCGCGGCCAGGGCGCGATCCTGTGCCCGGCGGAGCTTCGCCGCCGATACCATCTTCATGGCCTTGGTGATCTGCCGCGTGTTGATCACGCTGCGGATACGCCGCCGAATGTCTAAAACATTAGCCATTAAACCAGTCGCCAGTCTTCAGTCGTCAGCTCTTGGCCTTTGTGTCCTTTGTGGTAAAGGTTTCGTTTTCACCGTAAACCATGCACAGCGGCAGAAAAAGCGACGACCTATTTCGCCAGCAATTCCTGCCGCGAGTCCACGAACTGCTGCTTGCATTCCTTGATGACGGTGGTCATCTGCTGCTTCAAGCCATCATCAAGGACCTTCTTTTCCATGATGCTGCGCAGCACTCCCGGATTCGTGGCGTCCACGTACTTGTACAGTTCCACCTCGAAATCCCGCACCTGATCTACAGGCATGTCGTCGAGGAACCCGCCGGTTCCGGCAAAGATGATCAGAATCTGTTTCGAAAACGGAAGCGGTGAGAACTGGCCCTGTTTCAAGATCTCCACGAGCCGCTGTCCACGGTTCAGCTGCGCTTGGGTCGCTTTATCGAGGTCGCTGCCGAACTGCGCGAACGCCGCTAGTTCCCGATATTGCGCAAGTTCCAGCTTTAAGGTGCCGGCCACTTGCCGCATGGCTTTGATCTGAGCGCTGCCGCCCACCCGGCTTACGGACAGTCCAACGTTGACTGCCGGTCGCACGCCTTGATTAAAGAGATCGGTTTCCAGGTAAATCTGGCCATCGGTAATCGAAATCACGTTAGTCGGAATGTATGCAGAAACGTCGCCCGCCTGTGTCTCGATAATTGGAAGAGCGGTCAACGATCCCCCGCCCTTCTCATTACTCAACTTTGCCGCGCGTTCCAACAGCCGCGAGTGCAGGTAGAAAACGTCTCCGGGATAAGCTTCGCGACCCGGTGGCCGTCGCAACAAAAGCGAAATCTCGCGATACGAAGCCGCATGCTTGGAAAGGTCGTCGTAGATGCACAACGCGTGCCGTTTCGAATCGCGGAAGAATTCCCCCATGGCGCACGCGGCATAAGGAGCGATGTACTGCATCGGAGCCGGTTCTGACGCCGAGGCCGCCACCACGATGGTGTACTCCATCGCGCCGTAGTCCTCGAGAATCTTCACGACCTGCGCAATTGACGACCGCTTTTGCCCGATCGCGCAATAGATACAAATCAGGTCATTTCCCTTGTTGTTGATGATCGTGTCGAGCGCGACGGCGGTCTTGCCGGTCTGGCGGTCCCCGATAATCAGCTCGCGTTGCCCGCGCCCGATCGGAATCATGCTGTCGATGGCCTTCAGTCCAGTAGCCATCGGCTCGCGCACCGGCTGACGGTCGATGACGCCAGGAGCCAGCCGCTCCAGCGGGATGTATCTGTCCGTGGCGATGGGACCCTTATCGTCGATGGGCTGACCAAGCGAATTCACTACACGGCCGATAAGGCCGTCGCCGACGGGCACGCTCATGATCCGGCCCGTCCGCTTGACCTCGTCGCCTTCCTTGATCTCCGTGTACTCGCCGAGCAGCACCACGCCGACCTGATCCTCTTCCAGGTTCATGGCAATGCCGGCCACGTCATGCGGGAACGAGAGCAGCTCGCCGGCCATGACTTTGTCGAGACCATACACGCGGGCAATACCGTCGCCCAGCGTGATGACCGTTCCCACCTCGTCGACAGCGATCTTCGACTCGTAGTTTTCGATCTGTTCGCGAATCAGCTTTGTAATTTCGTCTGCTTTGATTTGGGCCATAGAAAAGCTCTTAGCTACTGGCTTTTAGCTACTAGCTGCCAGCATTTAGCGTTCACTCTTTAGCACTTGGACTTGAATTCTTTGGGTAGTCGTTCCGATCACGGAATCGCGGCCGCCAAATGCCAAGCGCTAATTGCCAATTGCTCAATTACTGCTCAACTGTTCTCGAATTCTTCGCAACTGCCCTTTAACCGAGCCGTCATATATCGTGCTGCCCAGCTTTACGACCGCTCCGCCGAGCAGGGATGCGTCTCGCACATAGCGCGCCCGCACTTTCTTGCCGGTAAGTCGCTCCACCTGTGCTTCGAGCTCCCGGCGTTCGGAGTCTGACAGGTCGCGCGCGCTGGTGATCAGCGCTTCGGCGAATCCCAGGCGGCTATTCAGCTCCTGCTCAATGTCCCTGACAACTTCATCGAGCACGCCGACGCGGCGGTGGTCAATAAGTACGGCAACGAAATTCCGTACCTGCCGCAACAGTCCTTCACGCGCCACGATCGCGTCCAGAAGCCGGCGCTTCTGCTCGCCAACGATTGCCGGACTTTCCCAGATCTTCCGCAGCTCGGGGCTCGACTGGGCCGTAGCCGCAATCGTATGCAGGTCCGTCAAAGTTTTGGCGGCATCCAGGCGGTCCGCAACAATTACGTCGACAAACGCTCGCGCATAGCGGCTGGTGATGGCCGACATAATTAGTGACCATCCTTTCCGGATGACGCCCCATTTGTCCCCGCGCTGCCAAGCTGCCCGGCAAAACTGCGGACCAGAGCTTCGTCGGTGGCGGAGTCGACCCGTATCTGGCGCTGTGCCAGCCCCACGGCAAGATCGGCGGCATACGCTTTCAACTCCCGGCGGGCAGACTTCGCAGCGGCCGCGATTTCCTGCTCGGCAGTGTCAATGATTTTGCGCGTATCCTCCTCAGCTGCCGCCTTGATGCGGGCTTCCTCAGCCGCGGCTTCCTGGGCCGCACTGGCATGCATGGAGGCAATTTCCGAATCCAGTTTCGATAGCCGGCTCTCGATCTCCTGCAGGCGACGATTGGCATCCTGGCTCGCCTTGCGGGCCTCCTCCATCGCTTTTTGGATGTTCACCGTCCTGGTGCGAAACAGGCCCGGCAGCTTAGACCGAGATATCCAGACGATCACCGCCGCAATGACTGCAAAGTTGAAGACGAAACTCGCCCAATACGCCTGCTTCAGCGTGAGACCAAACGTCTTTGCGATGAAATTCACGGAAGGCGATTTCTTCAACTCTTCCGTGTCGTCTTTCTCCTCGCCGGCAGCTTCGCGCGATTGTTTGGCGAGTTGAGCGCCGAAGTCAGCTCCCGCCAAACGGTGCTGCGGCTCTGGAGCAACCTGATTCGATGGCTGTTGTGTACCTTGCCCAAAGCTGCAGAGCACAGGCGTCAGCAGCACTGCCGCGCAAAACAGAATTAGCATGAAGAGCCGGCTGATAAGGGATTCCGGCCTGCGCATCATCGCCCTCCCCCGGCCTGTTCGACGGCAGGCTCTAGGACTGTGCGGATGATTTCAGTCGCCAAATTCTGCGCCTCAGCCTGCAGACCACTCTGGGCTTGCTCCTTGTCCTTTTCAATGGCCGCTCGCGCCGCCTCCACTTCCGCCTGCGCCTTGGCTCGCGCTTTCGCAACTGCTTCGGCACGGGCCTGAAGAGCCTGCTGTCGTCTGGCTTCCTGACTGCGGAACACTGCTAACCGCGCTTCCCGCACGCGTTGCTCGTAATCTGCAGTCCTGGCCTCGGCAGCGGCAATATCCGCCCGAGCTTTCTCAATTGCGCCTTCCGTCTTGCCTCGGCGTTCGGCCAGTACGCGGACGAGTGGCTGGTGCACCAGCACCGTGTAAATTCCGTACAGCGCCAGCATAAAGAGGATGGTCGGTATGGAACCGAGCAGTAATCCGCCTAGTTGTCTGAGCGTCTCGTCCATTTCCCTGCTGATTTGACTCGAGAGATAAAGAGGGCTATAAAACCAATAAAATTAACACTCTAGCTCAACCAGTGTCAATGCAGCCACCTCACGATGCCCGTTGCGAGAACTGCCATTTTGGTCATCTGTCAAGCAAAAAAGGTACATGCTACTTGACATTGAGTGGGAGGGGGGTAGGATAGAAGTATCACCTCCGATCCAATTCAGGATCGAATGGGCCGATAGCCAAGGAATGTCACCGCTTCTTGGTTGCCGGCCCATTTAAATTTAGTTTTAGCCTCTACTTTTCTCTGTGCACTCTTGGGGCGGGAACGACCCGTGAGGATCCCGATCCTGAGTTTAAGAACGTAGAGCTGAGGGCTAGAAGCTAGTAGCCAGCAGCTGGAAGCTACCCCACCACAAAGTCGCGCACTCTCCGTACCAGCGATGCCGGCGCCTCTGCCTCAAGTTCCACGATTCCGTCTCTGTAGTTGCGCGCATAAATCCGCGAACCAGCCTCGACCATCGCCAGAGCCTTGCCTTCTTTTTGTGGAATGCGCAGATGGATCCGGCTGAGAGGATCTTCCTGCAAAACCTGATCGACTCGATCCAGCAACGCGCTCAGTCCGATACGTTTCGCCGCTGAAACATGGATGGTATGCTCATCATCGTTGAGCTCGTCCCTCCCTGCGGCTGGCAGCAAATCAACCTTATTCAGCACTTTGATTCGAGGCTTCGTCTCCGCATCAAGCTCCTTGAGCACGAGTTCTACCTGGGCGTCTTGCTCGGCCGACAGCGGATTGCTGGCATCCGAGACGTGCAGAATCAGGGCCGCGCGCTGCACTTCTTCCAGAGTCGCGCGAAAGGCGGAAACCAGCGTGTGCGGAAGGTTACGTATGAAACCCACCGTGTCGGAAACCAGGACCTTTCGCCGCGAAGGCAGCGCGATCGACCGAATCGTCGGATCCAGCGTGGCGAACATCTTCGATGAGGCGAGAACGTCGGCTCGGGTGAGCGCATTGAACAGAGTGGACTTTCCCGCGTTGGTATACCCAACCAGCGCCACGGTTGCAATCGGCACCGACTCGCGCCGCTGGCGCTGCTGAGCGCGGATACGCCGCACATTCTCCAGCTGCGACTTCACATGCCGGATACGCCGATAAATTTTCCGCCGGTCGGTTTCAAGCTGCGTTTCACCAGGCCCCCGGGTTCCGATGCCGCCGCCGAGCTGCGACATCTCTATGCCACGCCCAGTCAAGCGCGGCAGGAGGTACTCCAGTTGTGCCAACTCCACCTGCAACTGGCCCTCTCGGGTGCGGGCGTGGCTGGCAAAGATGTCGAGAATCAGCTGTGTCCGATCGATTACCCGGGTGGCGATAACGTTCTCGATGTTTCGTTGCTGAGACGGGGAAAGATCGTGGTCAAACAGAATCAGGTCGGCGGCAACCGAAGCTGCCGCTCCTTTAATTTCGTCAAGCTTGCCTTTGCCAATGAGGGTGGCTGGATCAGGCTTTTCCTTGTGCTGCAGAAACTCGCCCGCGACTTCTGCTCCAGCGCTGGCGGCCAGCAGTCGTAGCTCAGCCAGAGACTCGTCCGCGCTGAATTGCGGTGCCGTCGTTTTGGACGTAGAAACGTTGACCGCTGCATCACGGGCAGCGCGTGTACCAGGAGTCAGCGCGCTCCTGCCGCCGCTAGCCTTACGCCGCCGGTAATCGAGGCCTACGAGAAATGCGCGTTCGGGGCTCTGCTGCGAACCGGTATCCCGCCCGCCCGGCTTTCGAGTAACTCTGGAACTTCGCAACCGGCAACCACCCTAACCTTCGGTTCCAGAAGGAGCAGGCGCAGTCTCGTGCGCTGCTCCCGAACTGGCAGCCCGAGCCTCATGTAACGCGTGCGCAGTCTTGCCCATGACCACGGTTGAAATGGCGTGCTTGAAGATGAGCTGCTCCTGGTTGTTAGATTCCAGCACCACGGAGTATTTATCGAACGAACGAATACGGCCTGTCAGCTTCACGCCACTCAGAAGGTAAATCGTAAGAGGAGTCTTTTCTTTGCGGGCGGTATTGAGAAATGAGTCCTGGATGTTTTGCGCCGGCTTGTTTTCCATGCCGATCTCCTTTTGATGACCGCGACTAGACATCAGTCCCTCCGCCTACTCCCGGCGGAAGAACAGGGGGGACAACGGGACACAAGCACAGCGCACCCTTTGCTGCGCTTATGCTCCTTCAGCAACTACGTACAATAAGGCTTCAGCGCCACATTTTCAATCGCCTCGTCCCACGCGAAGATCGGCGCGACGGACTCACAGGCGCTGGCCGTCATGTTAGTCCCCACTGGGAAAAGTTTGGCACGCGAATCGTGCACAACCTGCGTAAGCCCAGACGTCCTCGTCTGGGCAGCCGAGCGCAGCTCGGCTCTGTTTTCCTTTGCAATACGCGCTGCCCACCTACGCTTTGCGCGGTTCCGCCCAGCCCTCCGGTTTCGTTGACTTGACCCCCTTCAGCACATAAGATTTGCCCACCGTGGTCGGCCAGACCATTTCGCATTACCGCATTGTTGAGAAGCTCGACGGCGGGGGGATGGGTGTCGTTTATAAGGCAGAGGATACTGATCTTGATCGCTTTGTCGCTCTCAAATTCCTGCCCGACGATGTCGCCAGGGACCCGCAGGCTCTGAGCCGGTTTCAACGGGAAGCCAAGGCTGCCTCAGCTCTAAACCATCCCAACATTTGCACCATCTACGAAGTTGGCAAACATGATGGCCATCCGTTCATCGCGATGGAGTTTCTAAATGGCATGACCCTGAAGCATCGGATCGGGGGAAGGCCCCTGGAGACTGACCTCTTGTTGGGTTTCGCAATTGAGATGGTCGATGCTCTGGACGCCGCCCATGCCCAAGGCATTGTTCACCGCGACATTAAGCCCGCTAACATCTTCATCACTAAACGAGGACACGCGAAAATTCTGGATTTCGGATTGGCGAAAGTGGTCGCCGGGAGATCGGTAGCAGCGGGAGCGATCCTGGAGCGCACGTTAGAAGATCCTAA
>DASSIO010000225.1:0-51260 GCA_035691825.1 Terriglobales bacterium
AGGCAATATGGATTGCCCCAGCCGCGTCCGTGTCGGCGGTAGCTCCTTTCTTGAATAGCAGCAATATGCTGCGGTCACCGGCGCGCATCGCACACAGTCGCGTCTGGTCGGTGATGCCGTCCTTCTGATCGGAGTCGATCAGCGCGAACCCGAATACGCGGCGATAGAATTCGACCGATCGTGTGGGGTTTTCCACGTAAAGCGAGGTTTCGATAATTCCGTTCACTTGCGGCCGGCTGGATGCAGCCTCTGCCATCGCGCCCCCTTGCTTCGGGCTATTACACGTCAATGCACGTGGTATTCTGATGCACCAACTTACCTCTGGATGCAACTTGTGAGGATGCCAGTGCGTGTGCTTGGGTATACGTGGGCGGGCGTGCGAACCAGCGATCTGAATTCGTCCGCGCGATTTCTCTCCGGGGTCCTGTGCTTGGGCAATCGTGCTTGCAGAATCCATGCTGCACCAACTTGCAGTTGGCTGGCGTCACCGCGCTGGCTGCACGTCGTAATGAAGTTGAACGACGCCGTCCGGAAAACGTTGCGAGCGGCGCAGGCGGAGCGGCACGTCACGATGCCTTGGAGAAATCAGGGGAATGCCTTCGCCAATGAGTATCGGCACAACGCTGATGATGAACTGGTCGATGGCGCCCGCGTCGAGAAACGCCCCGATGATCTCACCTCCGCCCATCATCCAGATGTTCTTGCCGGCTTGTTTGCGGAGACGCTCGGCGAAAACGCTGATAGGCTCGGCGATGAATTGGACACCGGGAGGGACGGACGTCGGGGCCGGGCGGCGAGAGAAGACGTAGTGCACGTCATCGGCGCTGAAGCTCGCACCCAGTTTCATACTCATCTCGTACGTCTTGCGACCGAGAATTTTGGCATCGAGGGACCGTGAAAAGTCCGGCAAGCCGTAGAAGCCCTTGGGAGCCGGTCGCCTCGTCAGCCAATCGAGATTGCCATCGGGTCGAGCGATGTAGCTGTCCGCGCTAGTCGCAATATTGACAATGATTTTTCGCTTTGGCACTGCACCATGTTCGCACAGGGGATTAAGCCGGGAAAGATACAACTGTAGCAGTCAGGCGGCGCAACGGCTTGTGTCGTCCGTTCGCGCGTGGCCAGGGGCAATGGGCGAATGGCGATGTTGCGCCAGTTACAGCGAGGCTACCCAATACTCAGTGTGACACGACGGCCATATTAGCTACTTTCCAGATAGTTTACGAATCAGCGTTAGCGCTCAAAATGGCTGTCTGGCACGGCGTTGGCTGAGATTAAGTTCAACCTTGCACTTCGGGCTCCTCATCCGCAGCCAGAACGTTTTCATTCAGAATGCGGTTCAATGCGAACGCGATAGGGGGTGAAGCTGCGAGTTGATCCCCAGAACGTTGACGACGCAAATCGTCGTTCAGGGCTCCCCTCAGGGGCTAAAGAGACTGTGTGGCAACTTCTGTGCCGTCCCTTTCGGGACTCCTCTCATGCCACGTTTGGTACCCGGCACTCACGTGCCGCGCTATTCTCTTTCGCCGCGATGCGGCTGAAGCGATGGTTCGTACCACTTTTTTTCTTAACCGCGAGTTGTGACACAGTCTCTAAAGCCCTGATATTTTGTGAGTCGGAGCGGCGCGGCTGAAGCGCGCGCCCTTTCAAAACCCATTTTTGAAACACTCTCTAGGAGAATATTCAATGAAACCCAGCGCTATGTTGACCATCGCGTCTCTGCTCTCGATACTCTTCTTTACGTTTCACCTAGCGGACGACATCGCTCGCGGGATGGAGCCAGGAACGCTTCCGAACCTCATTGCGGTGCCCATCCTGGTGGTTTGGCTGTACGGAACGCTGCTGCTGGCCGAAAAGCGATCGGGGTACGTGATCATGCTTATCGGGTCGCTCCTTGGATTGGTCGTTCCTGTCGTGCACATGAAGGGGGCGGGAATCAGTGACGCGGTGACCAAATCCAGCGGAGGCTTCTTTTTTATCTGGACCCTCCTCGCGCTGGGCGTTACCGCGCTCTTCTCCGTCATCCTCTCGGTGCGCGGATTGTGGGAGCACGTTCCGCGGGCGACCGTCGGGCAGCACAAACAAGGTGCCGGTGCATGAGGCGCTGCCTTCCGCAATCGGGCAGTTAAGAAGAAGTGACCGCAGCTTGTGGTTGACGGACGATCCGCTCCGAAGTAAGCGCGGCTTCAGCGCCTGACCAAGTCCACGCCTGCCAAATGATGACCGAGGTGCATACTGTTTCGAGCGTACCGAAGAAGATGTACGATGGAAACATATGCTCGTGCCAGGCACCAGTGGCCAAAGGGTAAACGAATTGCAGGGAAATGACGGCTAAAGTCTCAATGGCACCCGAGATGATATTCGCCAGCCGATTCGCTCTAAACGAAAGCAGTCGAGACGCCAGAATCATGGCGATGGGTATTTCCATCAAGACCGCCGACCCTAGAAGAGCCCATTGTGGGAGATGTGGAGCTGGATCTTGCGAGCCAACAATATCGAACAGGGCAAGCACGTCCGCATACAGGTAGTTGAGTAACGCGAAGAGCCAGAATAGAGACAACCGCTGTTTTGTGTCATTCATGCCATCCTCCTAAGTAAAGCATCTGAGTTGGACTGCCGGGCTCTGCACTGAGCAATAAGCACGAGTACGAGCGAAAACATCAAAAGGACGCAATGCCTGCCAAAATTTCTGGGTCGGGATGGAGTGTGCCGAGATTCGGCCCGGACCAAACGATAAGCGGAGCATAATAAGGAAGATGCACCCGACCTCAGTCATTGCCGACGATGGTGCTAACCTTGACAGTGCAGGAGCGTGTTCCTAGAATGAAGATGGGCGTGAATCCTGCTACTAAGTTACTGCATCTAAAGTAGTTAGGGCAAAGCGCCAGGCAGACATCGGCTGCCGGAATTGGATTTGAGGTACGAATCATGAGTCCCGCGCCACTAGGAGAACGAGAGCGCGACATCCTGACCGCCATCGTAGACACCTTTATTACTACGGGTGAGCCGGTGGGGTCGCGGACGCTGTCGCGAGTCAATCGCGAGGGGCTCAGTGCGGCAAGCATTCGTAACGTGATGGCTGATCTATCCGATGCTGGTTTTCTAGAACAGCCGCATACATCGGCCGGGCGTATACCCACATCTGCCGCCTATCGATACTACGTGGAGCAGCTGACCGGGAAGGCTCATCTCTCGCTGGAGAACGAGAACATGATCCAGGACTCTTTGCACGGCATTACCGACGTGCAGGAGTTCATGGAACGGACATCCCATGTGTTGTCTTTGATCTCGCGGAACGTGGGGGTGACGGTCGCCGCCACCGGGAAGAGGAATGCTCTCGAGCACGTGTACTTCTCCCGGTTGGGCGATCAGAAGGTTTTGGCAGTGGTGATCGCGAAATCGGGTTTAGTTCGCGACCGCGTGTTGCGTCTTGACATCTCACAGGCTGACTTGGATCTGGCGGCCAGATACATTAATGACAATTTTCGGGGCTGGACCATGGAGGCGATGCGGAGTGAGCTGGCGCGGCGTATCGAGCAGGAACGTAATGAATATGACCGCATGATGAGTTCGATCGAGCAGCTCTACAAGCAAGGCGCGCTGACTACCGAAGGTGGCAGCGAAGCTGTGTTCGTGGAAGGAGCCGCCAACCTGGTTGCCAACGAGCAGGACCGGCAACGCTTGCAGGAACTGCTGAAAACGCTGGAAGAGAAGCAGAAAATCGTGGAGCTGCTAAGCGCGTATCTGGATGTAAAGCAGGAGGCGGTGCGAGTCGTGATCGGTCTCGATGAAACCCTGCCCTCGATGCGTAATTTTGTGCTAATCGGCGCGCCGGCCAAGGTGGGGGATGAAGTGGTGGGTTCGCTGGCGGTGATCGGCCCAACCCGCATCGACTATCAGCACACGATGACGGCGGTCTCGTACATCGCGCGGTTGTTTGACAAAATTTTGAACGAATCTGAGTGAGTTATGGGGAAGACGAACGGAAAAACGGACGTAGCTAACGATCTCGACCTGGAGCACGAATTGCCTGCATCGGACGAGGTCAATGAGAACCCCGCGCAAGCGGACACGCCGCAAGGGAGCGCGGGGGCAGCTTCGCAGGCCGCCGCTGAGCTAGAAGCGCTAAGAGCAGAACGCGACCAGTTGGTGGATCGTTTGGCTCGGGCGCAAGCTGATTTCGATAACGCACGGAAGCGCGCCACGCGGGAGCAGCAAGAGTATCGTGATTACGCGCTGAGCGATGCGATCAAAGCCTTGCTGCCGGTTCTGGACAGTTTCGACCTTGCGCTGGAGCACCCTGACGCGGACACTGCGCACTTCCGCTCGGGTATTGAGCTGATCAACAAGCAGCTGCATGATGCTCTGGCCAAGCTGGGGCTGAGACCCATTCCAGCCAAAGGCGAGCCGTTTGATCCGTATCTGCACCAGGCGATTGAGATGGTAGACACGCGTGATGCCGAGGATCATCAGGTGCTCGACGAGTTGCAGCGTGGCTATAAACTGAAAGACCGGCTGTTGCGTCCGGCGATGGTGAGAGTGGCAAGAAACTCAAAATCATAAATCCCAATTGCAGCTTCGGTCTGTGTGATACTCCAGCGGGTGGAGGCAGGGAATTTTATGCTTGCTTGCACTTGCCCGATGAAGGCCGGTAAGGCTGCCAGCAGAGGCGAACTATCCTGACTTCTAACGGAAAACGCGACTACTACGAAGTGTTGGGCGTGACTCGCACGGCGACGGATGTGGAGATCAAGAGCGCCTACCGCAAGCTCGCGATGCTGTACCATCCCGACCGCAATCCGAACAATCCCGACGCGGAAGAAAAATTCAAGGAATGCAGCGAGGCATACGCCATTCTCGCCGACCAGGAGAAGAGGGCGCTTTACGACCGCTTCGGTCACGCGGGAGTAGGCGGGGCCGGCGCTGCGGGAGCGGGAGGGGTTGATCCCACCATATTCCAGGATTTCAGTGACATCTTTGGCGACTTCTTCGGATTTGGCGACTTGTTTGGAGGGGGCGGTGGGCGGCGGCGCAGTCGTGCTCAACGCGGAGCAGATTTGCGGGAGGACCTTACGCTGAGCTTCGAAGATGCGGTGTTCGGCACCGAAACGCAGGTGACGGTGCGCCGCCATGAAGTTTGTGAAGATTGTCGCGGCTCGGGGGCTGCGTCGGGAAAGGCGCCCGTCACCTGCCGGACATGCGGAGGCCGGGGGCAGGTTCGCTATCAGCAGGGCTTTTTCACTATCGCCAGGACGTGCAACACGTGCCAGGGGTCCGGGAGTGTCATTACTGATCCGTGTCCGAAGTGCAAAGGCGAGGGACGTGTCCTCAAGGCACGCACCGTGGATACAAAAATTCCCGCTGGAGTGGAGGACGGGACCCGAATCCGCTACGCCGGGTTGGGCGAAGCCGGACAATTTGGTGGCCCGGCGGGCGACCTTTATGTAGTCCTGCATGTGAAAGAGCATCCTTTCTTTGAGCGCGAGGGCAACAATCTGCACTGCGTGATCCCGATCTCGTTTACCCAGGCAGCGCTGGGGACGGAGATCAGGGTTCCTACTATGGAAGCGGACCAGGCATTGAAGATTCCCGAGGGCACGCAGTCGGGAACGACGTTCCGCCTGAAGAACAAAGGGGTGCCAGTGCTGAATGGGCACGGCAAGGGTGACCTGTTCGTCGAAGTTCGGGTGCAGACTCCGAGCAAAGTTACGAAGCGCCAACGGGAACTTCTTCAGGAACTGGAAGGGACCGGCCACATCGAGAACCGGCCCGAACGGCGAACCTTGCTGGGAAAAGTAAAAGACATGTTCGGGTGATATTGCGTCGCGGAGATGGGATGCCGAGCTTCGCTCGAAAGGACGGCCGGGACGGCCGTCCCTACGTGATTTGCTGAGGAGCTAACGGATTTTCTCCAGTGATACCAGTCCGTTGATGGCGCAGAATCCATGACTCCTACAGGTCAAGAAGCAGCGCGACTGGGAAAGGAAGAAAGCCGCGACGATAGGAAGGCAAAGCCGCTAAGAACGTCCGGTCTGCTGCTGGTTTGTGCAGTGACTGCAGCTGCCTTTTTGGTTGGGTGGTCGATTGGAAGAGAGCGAATTCGAGAAACTCTTTCGCCGTACCGCGTTACTCACGTTGACAGCGCGGCCGGCACAATGGCTCTGGTGCGCTTGAATCAGCGGTTTATCGTCCGCTGTGATCGCCGGTGCAGTGAATTCGCTCTCGGCAGCTCCTATCGCATGCAGGATCATGGAGGCGAACTGCAATACCAAGGGAGTGGAATGCGGCTGACGCTGCCGATCATCGAGCGAGAGACTACGTTTGAAACTCGCCCCGGGGGATTGGGATAGATGTCCTCGTTCTGAAACTCCAGGGCAAGCGCGAGGGGTTTTCAGAATTCATATGACCCGCCGACGCTGGCTTGCTGATGAGGTTTCCGGAACCCATGCTGCCTTGACTGGTACGCATGCCGACCATCTGATTCGCGTGCTGCGGGCGCGGGTCGGCCAAGAATTCGATATCTCCACAGGTTTCTCAGTTCATTGCGGCCGGATCACCAAGATCGGCGACCAGCGCGTCGAATTCGAACTCGGCGAGGAAATCCCCACGGAGGCCAAAACTCACATCACCTTAGCTCTATCTATTTTCAAGTTTGACCGCATGGAGTGGGCGATTGAAAAATGCACGGAACTGGGCGCGGCAGAAATTGTCCCCTTGATCGCGCACCGTACGGACACACATTTGGCTGCTGCATCTGTGAAGCGGATCGACCGCTGGAAGAGGATTGCTCGTGAAGCTGCGGAACAATCTCGCCGCGCGACGCTGCCCGAGGTAGCCATGCCGCTTCGGATCAAAGAAGCGGCCGGTTTGCAGACAACGAATCGCATACTCCTGAACGAATCGGAAGAGCAGGTAAATTTCACGGACGCTCTGGACTCGTGCACGCCTGGGTCGAGTTTGTTACTGGCGATTGGGCCGGAAGGCGGTTGGACCGAAGCGGAACAACAACTGTTTCGGGCCTCAGATTGGGTCTCGGCATCGTTGGGGGAGACTATATTGCGAACCGAGACGGCAGCCATTGCAGCGGTGGCCATTGCCATGTCGCGCGCTCGCTGACTTTCAGCTCGCAGTCACAGTACGGGTGCACCTTACTCTGGTATGCTCCTGTCAATGCCGTCATCAGGACCTCTGCAACGCGTCGCCCCCGAGGAAAGACAACGGCAAGCGATTGAGCATGTGCACGGTCCGATGCTGGTCATAGCCGGCGCCGGGACAGGAAAAACTACCGTTCTGACGCAGCGCATCGCTCAGCTCATTCGCAGCGGCAATGCGCGCGCCGATGAAATCCTCGCTCTTACCTACACCGACAATGCCGCCCGGCAAATGCGCGAACGGGTTCAGGACGAACTTGGGCCTGAGTGCCGCGTTCAGGCCATGACCTTTCACGCATACTGTTTTGGTTTACTCAAACGGTGTGGAAAGGATTTCGGCGTCCTGGATGATAAGGATCTTTGGATCATGCTGCGGCGGCGGATTCCAGAGTTAGGGTTGAAGTACTTTGTTCGGGCCGCTAACGTCAGCAAGTTCCTCGACGATCTGCTGGATTTCATGCGCCGCTGCCAGGACGAGTTGGTTGGTCCGGCGAAGTATGCCGAGTACGTCGAAAAACTTCAGCGTGGCGAGTTGCCGCTTCCCCGGGTGGCGAAATCCAAAGATGCCGATCAACTCTCAAGAGAAGAGCTCCTGGGGCGCTGCCGGGAAATCGCTTCCGTCTTCGAGCGGGTGGAGGGGATGCTCGCCGAGCAGAGCCTGGGCACATTCGCCCACATGATTACGAGAACCTATGAACTGCTGGCGGGCGATCGGGAACTAGTGGTCAGCGAGCGTGCCGGTGCCCGGTTCATTTTAGTCGACGAGTTTCAGGACGCGAACTTCGCTCAGGTGAAGATTCTTGAACACTTGGGGGGCGAGGACCGGAACATTTTTGCGGTCGGCGATCCCGACCAGGCGATCTACCGGTTTCGCGGCGCATCCAGCGCGGCGTTCGCACTGTTTGAATCACAATTTCCCGGTGGAAAGGCGGTATCGCTGCTCAGGAACCAGCGTTCGCTGAGTCCAATCCTGCGCTGTGCGCATGCTGTCATCGCGCAGAATCCGCCTTCGCTCAGCTTTCCGCGAGCTGCAAGCAAGCCAAGTCAGCGCCCGGTTCTGGAATCCGCGAGGGAGATTGCCGCACAGGAAGCCGGTACACAGGTTCTGGCCGCGCCGGTCGAGTCCGTATTGTGGCGGGACCGAGAACTGGAAGCGGCGGACGTGGTACGAATAATCCGTGAAAAGAGGCGGAGTCTTCGGGTTCCATACAGCAAGTTTGCGATCCTCTACCGGACCCACATTCACCGCGACGATGTGGTGGAAGAACTGACGGAATGCAAAATTCCATACGCGATCGAAGGGCTCGACGTGCTGGACACGGCGGAAGTTCGCGACCTGCTTGCCTGCCTGGGAGCGGTGGTTTCCGTAAACGACAGTGCCAGCCTGTTTCGGGTGTCGGCTTTGCCGCAATTCGCTATCGACCCGGAAAACTTGCGTCAGGCCATGAAATCGGCGGAGCGTAACGCGCCGTTAGCCGCCATTCTGGAACGCGTCGAAGGCGGGCCACAGATTCTTGTCGCGATCGGGGAGGCGCGTGAAGAGATTGCGAAGCGCAAGGCCAACGCTGGGGCGGCGCTCAACATTTTGTTAAAGCGCTTTGCCTTGCCTGAGAGTTCGGCAATGCAAGGGTTTTTAAGTTTTGTGGATGCCTGGGAGAAAAAGCCAATTACCCGCACCGCGGGAGCGGGAGAGTTTTTGGAATATCTGCAGTATTTTCGGGAGGCGCGCGGGAGTATTCCTGTGGCTCCGCAGAGCGGAGATGCTGTGCAGCTAATGACGGCACATGCGGCCAAGGGGCTGGAGTTCGATCACGTGTTCATCATCCGGGCGAACACAACTTCTTTTCCTTGCGGGTATCGTGAACCGTTGTTCGATTTTCCGCGGGAGCTTCGGGATAAGGCATCTTTGGTTGAGCAGGAAGACAAGCAGCTTCACGAAGAAGAGGAGCGGCGGCTTTTCTACGTGGCGATGACTCGCGCCCGAGATTCGCTGACCATTTACGCGAAACAGGGTAAGGGGAAGGATGTGACTCCGCCGGGATACGTTCGAGAACTGCTGCATGATCGTACGCTTGCGGACGTTCTGCGGCGGCGCAATGCGCGTCCGTTGCAGGCCGATCTTTTCGGGGAGGGTGCCGTCGAGAGCCGGCCGTCCAGCGTCTTGAACTCGTGGCTTGCTTTGAACCCGTTGTTTCGACTCAGCCATTCCCTGAGCGCGACCGCCATTGAGCTGTACAAAATTTGTCCGCTGCAATTCAAGTTGGAACGCGAGTGGCGAATTCCTGGGGAAGTGCCCGCAGCCATGCAGTATGGCGCTTCTATACACCGCGTGTTGCGCACGTATTACGACGCGATCCGCTTCAACCGGCCTCTGAGCGATGAAGCCGTCATCGAACAGTTCCGAGACGACCTCAACCTTGCTGGTCTTGACGATCCATACCAGCATGAACTTTACGAGCGGCAGGGCATCGAGCAGTTGCGTAATTTTTTGGCGGAGGCCCATCGCAATCCGCCGGTCCAAGTTCTCGAGACCGAGCAGGAATTCAAAATCAAGATTGGTGAAGCCACAGTAGTAGGCCGCATCGACCGAATTGACAGCCTGGAAGATTCGCGTGTTGCCATTGTTGATTACAAGACTGGTAAACCGCGCTTGCAGGAAGATGCCGACGAAAGTTTACAGCTTTCGATTTACGCGATCGCCGCTCATAAGATGTGGAACTACCGGGTCGAGCGTCTGGCGTTCAGCAATCTGGAAAACAACAGCGTAGTTGCGAGCACACGCACGCCGGCGCAACTGGAAGAGGCAAAAGCAACCATAGAAGATGTCGGCGGCAAGATTGCGCAAGGAAAATTTGATCCCACTCCGGGTTTTCACTGCAACTTCTGCGCGTACCGCAATCTTTGCCCCGCTACGGAGAAACGCCTGCCCGATACTGCTGCCAAGTCCAAGGCGGCGCGAATAAACTAGCTGAATGGCTTGCTGGGCGCGGGTTCTGGTGACTCTGCCATTTGTATTCAACCGCGCACACGAGCCGCTTTGAGTAATGGGCTAGTTCTCGAAGCAGGTGCGCGGAGGAGGACTGAAGCGTGAGTGAGTGCTTGGAAAGCGAGTGAGCGGAATGAGGACCAAAGAACTTCGGGGACGCTTTTGGCGTCCCCGGTTTCGTTTCTCACTGATACTTGCTTAGTGTTTCTTTTTCTTCTTCGCTGCCTTCTTCTTGGTTGCCATTGATCTATTCTCCCTTCCATTCTTCATGGACTATGCAACGATCTTCTGTTGCGACTGATTGAATGTATAGAGTTAATGAAAAACGATGTCAAGAGAAAAATGCAACACAAAACTGCGCGTGACGAAAGTACTCGCTGCTTTTTCTCGCAGCGCTGAAGATGAAGGCACAGGTTTGCGAATCGATAGGAGCACGTTTCTCCGATGGTGCTTTATTCCCACCCAGCACCGTTCAACTTTCCGGCGTGGGGCGCATCTATAATTAGGTGTCCGGCAGATTGTGAGAGGAGCAATACTATGGCGGCATTCGACGATGCGGTAATTATCTCCGGGGCCCGCACTCCGATTGGAAAATTTCAGGGAGGTCTTTCCGAGCTCACAGCGCCCCAGCTCGGCGCAGTGGCGGTGCGCGAGGCGGTGAGGCGAGCCAGCATCGATCCAAAGCAGGTTGATGAATGCATCATGGGGAATGTGGTCTCCGCGGGCATTGGTCAGAACCCGGCGCGGCAGGCGGCGCTTTTCGGCGGCTTGGCTCCCGAAGTCGGGGCGATGACGATCAACAAGGTCTGCGGATCGGGATTGAAAGCAGTCGCGCTGGCGGCGCAGGCGGTGCAGACGGGAAACAGCCAGGTCGTGGTTGCCGGAGGCATGGAGTCGATGAGCAATGCACCTTACTTGCTGCCGCAGGCCCGCAAAGGATACCGCCTGGGCAATGGCCAGTTGATTGACTCTATGGTTCACGATGGCTTATGGGACGTGTACAACGACTACCACATGGGGATTACCGGAGAGAATGTCGCGGAGAAATACGGCATCACCCGTGAGGAGCAAGACGATTTTGCCGTGAACTCGCATCGCAAAGCGGTGGCCGCCCAGAAGGAGTGCCGCTTCAAGTCACAAATCGTGCCGGTGGAGATTCCCGCCAAAAAGAAGGGAGCTGAGCCCACCATACTCGATAAAGATGAAGGGCCGCGCGAGGACACAACCATTGAAGTCCTACGAATGCTCAAGCCGGCATTCAAGAAGGATGGCACGGTAACTGCCGGGAACGCCCCGGGAGTGAACGATGGCGCTGCAGCGGTGGTCGTGACCAGTGCGGTAGCGGCCAAGGAACTGGGCGTCAAGCCGATGGTCCGGATCGTGGCCCAGGCTTACAGCGGCATTGATCCCAAGTGGGTGATGATGGCGCCGGTGGGCGCGGTCCGGCGAATCTGGGAAAAGACCGGCTGGAAAAATGAAGATGTCGAGCTTTACGAACTGAACGAGGCGTTTTCTGTCCAGGCTCTCGGAGTGATCCGCGAACTCGGTCTGGACATGAATAAGGTCAACGTGAACGGCGGGGCGGTGGCGCTTGGTCATCCTATCGGCGCCAGCGGCGCACGAATCCTGATAACGCTCATCTACGAGATGATTCGGCGCGACGTACACAAGGGGATTGCTGCGCTGTGCCTCGGCGGAGGCAACGCTGTTGCCATGGCTGTCGAACGCTGAAGGCCGGCCGCATCGTCCGCGCCACACATACGGTTGGGGTCACGAAGAATGTCCGCTCTCCGGGTGAGCACGATTTCGCGCAGATTAAAAACGGGGGCTGAAGCCCGTGTTATCGACGGCCAACGCGGCCTAAAGCGCCGCTCTTCACGAATGCGTCCATGAACGAGGCTCGGAAGGTCCTGAACGAGCACTTACCTTGCACTGCTGGTAAATTCCCGGTACAGGAATCGGGACTATTTCGAGGTGGTGCTCATAGCTGCTTCGGCTTCTGCAGGCAAGGTCACGGTGAATACAGCCCCTCCTTCTGGGGCTGACGTGGCTTCGATGTTTCCACCATGCTCTTTGAGAAGAGCCTTGCAGATGCTCAGTCCCAGCCCGGTGCCCCGGCCAGGACGCTTGGTCGTGTAAAACGGATCGAAAATATGGGGCAGGGTTTCGGCCGAGATCCCCGGACCGTCGTCCTGGAAAGTGGCCAATACCAGAGCGTTTTTGTCCGCGACCCGAATCCTAAGAGTTCCTTTCTCCCTGACTTCCCGGATGGCCTGTTCGGCATTGAGTAGCAGGTTCAAGAAGACCTGCATGAGTTGATTGGGGTCGCCAACGACGGCTGGCAGCGATGCATTAGGCAAGAAGTCGACCGTGATGCTGTTCTTTCGCAAAGAATAGGCGTGCAGCTGCAGCGTCCTTTGAATAAGCTCGTTAACATTGAGGCGGTTCTTGCCAGGCGCCGGCGGCCGCGCGAAGTACATAAGGTTCTGCACGATGTCGGCGGCCCGGCGTGCCTGTGTGTTGATCGTACTCACCTGCTTCCTGTCGGTGTCCGAGAGGGAAGTACCGTCCTGCAAAATCTCGCTTAGGCCGAGGATGGCAGTTAAGGGGTTGTTCAGCTCATGAGCAAAGCCGCCGATCATCTGGCCCATGGCGGCCAGGCGCTCGCCTTGAATCACCTGCTGTTCCAGTTTTTTCTCGATGGTGATGTCGCGCACCGAGGCGACGACGCCGCTGAGAGTGTTGTTGGCATCGAACAACGCCCTGGCCGAGGCCCGCATGCTGTGCCAAGTGCCGCTCCGGTGCTTCACGCCATACTCGGTGAAACCGGAGAGGCGCTTGCCAGAAACAACGTCCCGGTAAAGGTCCAGGAACTCCGGCGATTGATCGGAGATGTCGCTGACGCGCTTACCCAGCCAAACGTCCGGTTCGAAGCCCAACAAGTCATGTATTCGTCGGCTGACAAAGCTGTAGCGTTCATCACGATCGATAACCAGGATGAGATCGGGGAAACTCTCCAGCAGGTTGCGCTGGAATTGGCGTTGCTCCTCGATTTGCTTCTCCATGGCGCGCTGCTCGGTCACGTCTTGCAGAGTTCCCTGGTAGCGAACGATGTTGCCGGCGCCGTCCCAAACCGCACGGGAGGTATCCAGACATACGGCAGGCCGGCCATCCTGGCGTCGCAAGGTGATTTCGCGAGCCCGAATGCCGCCGCTGTCGCCGGGTGTGCGGCCCAAAGGCGCAGGCTGCGTTGAGTCCAAGCTTAAGTCGGCCGGCTCCGCAGCGAGCAGCTCTTCTTTGCTGGAGTAACCGAGAATCTGCACGAGGGCTGGGTTGGCATCAAGGAGCTTGCCCTCCGGCGTGCTGAAGTAGACGCCCTCATGCAAGGTTTCAAACAGTTCCGTGAAGCGGGTTTCCTTGCGGCGCTCCTCGGTCACATCGCGAGCCAAAATACTAACGCCGACGACCTCATCGTCTTTCACGATGGCGTTGAGAACACAATCGAAATAGAGAATGCGGTCAACAGCCTTAAGAGAAACTTTGACCAGCCCGGCCCAATGGCGCTTCTCAACAAAACGTGGCAGACCGTTTTCGACTTCCTGCCGCTTCGGCGTGTCGATGAACTCGTCCAGGCGGTGGCCGACGACTTGGCTATAGGAAAGTTTCAGCAGTTCAGCCACTCGGCGGTTGACGGTGCGCAACGTGCCGTCCAGTGACATGGTGAATGCCACGTCATCCAAGCTGTCGATGAGTTCCTTGAAAGAACGCTGCGAGCGCTTGATAACCTGGCTGAGCTCGTCCAATTGCTCTTCTGAGGGAACGGTTCCGACCCGGTTCTCCAGGCCAGCCAACATAACCTTGAGTTCGGAGACTTCGCGCCGTCTGCCGTAGGCGTAAGCGGCGAATAAGAACACCAGGATGACGAGCCCGATGGGAATGGCGGCGAGACTGTACGGAAGTCTTTGCAGCCGTTCCCAACTGAGCACGGCAACGGCGAGTGCCAGCAAAACCATGAAGCCAAGCACCCAGCGCCACAGCCTGGATTCTTCGCGCTCCAACCTGTGTGGGTCCTGAGGTTGACCGTGCTGTTCTGGATCCGGTTCCATGGTGGATGTAGGGTAAACGCCTATTCTGGCAGAGCAAGTGATTGGAATGAAACGGAAATATTGCCGCCCAGGTTAGTCGGGAGTGTCACAAACTTTCGTGACGCCAGTCACGGGCCAGGAAAGAAGCTTACGTTATTGTGAAGGCGGGTAAGTGTTCTTGCTGGCCGCTGCCCCTTCTTGCTCTGCATTGCCTGAACTTCGCATCTTCCGATGCTGTACAAGACCCTGAGCGCGGCTGTCTATGGAATCGATGCCAGTCTCATCGAGGTGGAAGTCGATGTGTCGGGCATCAAGATGGCCGAGGATCACTTTCATACGGTTGGCCTGCCCGACGCGGCCGTGCGGGAAAGCCGGGAGCGAGTTCGCGCCGCGCTGAAAAACTGCGGCTACGATATTCCTCCAACCCAGATCACGATCAATCTCGCCCCCGCGGACATCCGCAAGGAAGGGTCCGGATTCGATCTGCCGATGGCGCTGGGCATTCTCGGCGCATACGGCGGGCTGAATAAGAAGGAGATATCCGACTGCGTTTTCGTGGGCGAGCTGTCGTTGGACGGGGGCATCCGCGGGGTGCGCGGCGCCCTGCCCATTGCGGTGGAGGCGCGAGGAAAGAAGATTTCCCGCCTTGTGGTTCCGGAAATCAATGCGCGCGAAGCCGCCATGGTCGGCGGAGTGGATGTTTATCCCGTGCGTTCCCTCATCGATGTGATCCACTTCATCAATACCGGTAATGGCAAACAGCCCTTCAAAGTGGATGCGGGCGCACTTCTCACTGCGGCGCAGGACTCAAGTGTCGATTTTAAAGATGTGCGTGGCCAGCATACGGCGAAACGAGCCCTGGAGGTCGCTTGTGCCGGTGGCCACAACATTCTGATGATCGGACCACCGGGTTCGGGCAAAACGATGCTCGCCAAGCGGATGCCTACAATTTTGCCGCCGCTGACCTTTGAAGAAGCGCTGGAGACGACAAAAATCCATAGCGTGGCCGGAGTACTGGATTCCGGTACCGGGCTGGTGGGCGTGCGTCCATTTCGATCCCCGCACCACACAATCTCGGATGCCGGGTTGATCGGCGGTGGGGTGATTCCGCGACCTGGCGAGGTGTCGTTGGCTCACAATGGAGTTCTTTTCCTGGATGAGCTCCCTGAATTTCCGCGCAACGTTTTGGAAGTCATGCGGCAGCCGCTCGAGGATGGGACAGTTTGCATTGCGCGGGCGTCGATGTCGCTGACGTTTCCCTCGCGCTTCATGCTGGCCGCCGCCATGAATCCCTGCCCATGCGGATACTTCAATGACCGAACGCGGGAGTGTCACTGCACACCGCCGATGATTCAGCACTACATCTCGAAAATTTCCGGTCCATTGCTCGACCGGATTGACATTCACATTGACGTGCCGTCGGTAAATTACAAAGAATTGCGGGCACCGGCGTCCCCGGAAAGCTCGGCAGAGATCAGGGAGCGAGTCTTACGTGCCAGGGACCGGCAGCTATCTCGATTCAAGGCTGACAAGATTTTTTCCAATGCGCAGATGTCCCCGCGGCAAATTCGAACCTATTGTGAACTGTCTAGTGATTGTGAGCGCCTGCTGGAGCGAGCGATTACGCAACAGGGGCTGAGCGCGCGGGCTCACGACCGAATATTAAAGGTGGCGCGAACGGTAGCCGACCTGGAGGGCACCGCTTCGATTCAGTCCAAACACATAGCTGAGGCGATCCAGTACCGGACTTTGGACAGAACCTTTTGGGCATAAAGGTCAAGCTCACGGCAGTCTCATTCCAGCTCCAGGAAAGCTAAGTAAAGGGAATTCAGTTAGTTACCGGGGCCAAAATTCTGCTTGACGCCCAACGTCCTTTCTCCTATGCTGCTGTGTTCCTGGGAAGCAGTGAATATCTGTAGGCCGTCCCGAACCTCCGCGCATACGGGCCAAATCCAGAAAAATGAGCAACTTTCAGGACTAGCGGAGCATCTGTACGGGTGTACTGAAACTATCCCGTACTGAAACCCATCTAAATAGCAGGACCTGACCCAGGACATGGGGGCCTTTTCCGTCCGAGGTTAGCCCAAGGTGGGGTTCCGGCCAACAGCTTTTCAAAAATTAAGGAGAGCGTTAGACCATGCGTTCTGATCGTGTTTTTGATGCTTTACATACTCTGCGTAACCGTTATATGCTCTGCCAGCTTGCGTCGAAGGCTACGCGGAAGTTTCACAAACCCAACACCCGCATTCAGGAAACCATGAATGAGGTTCTGGATCGGATTGCCGATTCGGAACGGCAGGCGGTGTTGACTGAGCCTGAGAACGTATCCGAGGCACAACGGCGGGCTGCCTGATTCAGCCCCGCCGCGTGCCCGCGCGGTGGCGATCTTCCCGACCGACCCCCCTTTGAAAATTCCTTGTAGGTGACCATGACCATAGCTGAATTAAAAGAAAAGAACATCACCGAGCTGACCAAGATCGCTCGAACTCTGGATCTGCCCGGTGCCAGCGGACTGCGTAAACAGGATCTGATCTTCAAGATTCTGCAGGCGCAGAGCGAAAAAGAAGGCCATATTTTCGCCGAGGGGGTGTTGGAGATTCTGCCCGACGGCTACGGCTTCCTCCGCTCTCCCGACTACAACTACCTGCCGGGGCCTGACGACATTTACGTGTCGCCATCGCAGATCCGCAAGTTCGACCTTAAGACCGGTGACACAATCAGTGGTCAGGTTCGCCCGCCGCATGAGGGGGAGAAGTACTTTGCCCTGGTGAAGATAGAGGCGGTGAATTTTGAGTCACCGGAAGAGGCCCGCAACAAGATTCTCTTCGATAATCTGACGCCTCTTTATCCGGAAGAACGCCTCAAGCTCGAGACCGTTAGAGAAAATATCGGCGCGCGGGTGATGGACCTGCTCACGCCACTCGGGAAGGGCCAGCGGGGCCTGATCGTCTCGCCGCCCCGGGCCGGCAAGACCATGATTCTGCAGAACATCGCGAACTCCATCACCACCAACCATCCTGAGGTGGTTTTGATCGTTCTGCTGATTGACGAGCGCCCGGAAGAAGTCACCGACATGCAGCGTTCGGTGAAGGGCGAAGTGATTTCCTCGACCTTCGACGAGCCGGCTGCCCGGCACGTGCAAGTTGCCGAGATGGTGATCGAGAAAGCCAAGCGACTGGTCGAGCACAAGCGCGATGTTGTGATCCTGCTGGATTCGATTACCCGCCTGGCGCGCGCCTATAACACGATCGTGCCGCCTTCGGGGAAGGTGTTGTCGGGCGGCGTGGATTCCAATGCCCTGCAACGGCCGAAGCGCTTTTTCGGAGCTGCCCGCAACATTGAAGAAGGCGGATCGCTGACCATCATCGCCACCGCCCTAATCGATACCGGATCGCGTATGGACGACGTGATCTTTGAAGAGTTCAAGGGCACCGGCAATTGCGAAGTCATTCTCGACCGGAAACTGTCGGATAAGCGCGTGTTCCCGGCCATCGATATTCAACGGTCAGGGACTCGTAAGGAAGAGCTGATCATTCCCAAAGAGGACCTGCAGCGAATCTGGGTGCTGCGCAAGGTGCTGAATCCGTTGTCGCCCGTGGAAGCAATGGAACTGCTGATCGATAAGCTCAGTAAGACGAAGTCGAACGGCGAGTTTCTGGCCAACATGAGTTCGTTGTAAAGCGGATGTAGATTTTTCGGAGGTGTAAGCAAAAGTCGAGGGCTTCGGCCCTCGATTTTCTTTTGCCATGACGCCGCCCCAAAAAACGGTAATATGTCCTCCGCAACGTGGAGGTCGCATGTCTCGATTCTCTCGCCGGTCGTTCCTGCAGGGTTCTAGTCTCGCATCTGCAGCTCTTGCCCTCCGTATTGTTAGCGAGCCTATGCTCGCTCACGCGCGCGAGAAAGCTTTTCCTCCCGGGGCAGTGATCATCGATCAAAACGAGAACCCTCTGGGTCCGTGTCAGGCAGCTCGCGATGCCATTGCCGCTATCACTCCGCAGGGTGGACGCTATTCCAGCAATCTGACCGATGATCTGGCGGAAGCCTATGCCGCCGCGGAAGGCCTGAAATCTGAATATGTGAGGGTGTATCCAGGGTCGAGCGAGCCGCTGCATCATTCGGTTGTCAGCTTCACTTCGGCGGAGAGAAGCTACGTGACAGCCGATCCGGGCTATGAAGCGGGCATGTTTGCCGCCGAGTTCGCCAAAGCGCGCGTAGTAAAAGTCGCATTGCGCCGCGATTACTCCCATGATGTCAGAGCCATGTTGGCTACGGCTCCAGATGCGGGCTTGTTCTATATCTGCACACCGAATAACCCGACGGGCACGCTGACCAGCCATTCTGATATCGAGTACCTGCTCGAACATAAGCCGGCCGGATCGGTCGTCCTGGTTGATGAAGCCTACATTCACTTTGCGGATGCAACCTCGGCGATTGATCTCGTCAAAGCCGATAAGGACGTGATCGTACTGCGCACTTTCTCGAAGATCTACGGCATGGCAGGCCTGCGTTGCGGACTCGCTATAGCGCGACCTGACCTGCTTGAGAAGATCGAGCGCTATGGCGGCTGGAACGCAATGCCGGTGACGGCCGTGGTTGCCGCAATTGCCAGTCTCCGCGACCCGCAAATGGTTGCGGAACGCAAGCGCATCAACGCCAACGTCCGAAGCGCGCTGTTTCAGTGGCTGGACAGTCGCGGTTATACCTACATTCCTTCGCAGTCCAACTGCTTCTTGCTGGACACAAAGAGGCCGGGCAGGCAAGTCATCGATGCCATGTCCGAGCAGAACATCTTCATTGGAAGAGTGTGGCCGGTCATGCCGAATTGGGTGCGCATCACCGTCGGCACGGCGGAAGAAATGGAGCGATTCCAGGCCGCATTCGAGAAGGTGATGCAAGGAGCCGCAGCGGGTTCGCGCCGCCATGTTCCGGGGCACAAACAACGACGGCTCGACGGCATAGGGGTTCCCGCGTAGGGAACGCCAACCACAGCTAGTCACCGGCGGTGAACGACTAGCAAGCAGAAGTCGAACATCAAGCGCCTACAACGAAGGACCAGGACAAAGCTGCCGTTGATCACTGTGCGCGCATACGGCACCGCCGGACCGACGGTTGTCGTCCTTCACGGCGGACCAGGCGCTCCGGGCGAAATGGCGCCGGTTGCGCGTGAACTCGCAAATTCCTTCCGCGTGCTCGAGCCTTTACAACGAGGCAGCGGCGGCGAGCCTCTTACAGTCGCCATTCACGTTCAGGATCTGCGCGAAGTCATATTGGAACACTGCGGCGCAGAGCGGCCATCATTGGTGGGATATTCCTGGGGAGCGATGCTCGCGTTGGCGTATGCGGCCGAGCACCCGACTTCAGCCGACCCCATCGTGCTGGCCGGTTGCGGAACTTTCGACCCGGTCTCGCGCAGCCGCATGCAGAAGATTATTAACGAGCGCATGACGCCCGAGTTGCGCGACAGCCTGCGACGTCTGGAAAGTGAGATCAGCGATCCGGACCAACGTTTTCGGGCAGTGGGCAAGCTGATTGACAGCGTGTATTCGGTGGACCCGATCCCCCGCGAAGAATCGGAGGAGGCGGCGGACGCGCGCGGGTTCGAGGAAACCTGGAACGACATGCTTCGCCTGCAGCGCGAGGGGATTTATCCAGCAAAATTCGCCGCGATCCGCTCACCGGTCTTGATGCTGCACGGCAGTTTCGACCCGCATCCGGGGAAGATGATTCGCGATAGTCTGCTGCCGTACCTGCCGCAGCTGGAGTATGTCGAACTGCCTCATTGTGGGCACACGCCTTGGCGGGAAAGGGTTGCGCGGGACGAGTTCTTCGCCATGCTCCGCAGTTGGTTAGCCAGACGCGTCTGAAGTTGGTAGTAGCGGAGCTTCGCTCCGCTGGGCAGACGCGGACGCCTGCCCCTACGGAAATCTCGGCGAATGCCGAAAGTCCTAAAACAAATTCCAGAGGTACTGGTTGTAGACGTCGTGGTGATACTGCACCTCGGGTGCTTTCACGAAGGTTCCCAGCAAACGAGGGCAGCGATCCGCAGAAGCCTGCTTAAGGTCGGCATAGCGGGCCTTGACGTCTTCGCCAAGCAGTTCGGTAATCCACTCGGATTTTCTGAAGTTTTCCAGCGCCGTGTAGATGTTGTCCGGCAGATAGCGCTCGGCCTGGCGGAGATTTTTGATCTTGGCAGTGTCGCCCTCAAGGCCAGTGCGGAAAATCGAATACATGACGAGGTAAGGATTAGCGTCAGGAGCTACTGAGCGCACTTCGACGCGCATGCTACGTTCGTTGCCAATGGGGATGCGCACCATGGAGCCGCGGTCGGTGGGCGAAGCCTTAATCTGGTTGGGCGCCTCAAAGTGCGGGTCGAGCCGCCGGTAGGCATTGACGCTGGAATTGAGCAGCAGGCAGATGTCATTGCCATGGGTCAGAATGCGGTCGGTGAAGGCCCAGCCAAGTTTGCTGAGCTGCTCTTCGCCCTTGGCATCCCAGAACAGATTCTTGCCGTTCTTGCTCACCGAAACATTAGTGTGCATGCCATTGCCATTCACGCCAACCACTGGCTTGGGCAGAAACGACGCGGTCAGTCCCATCCCAGTCGCTACTTGCCGGCAGATGAGTTTGTAGAGCTGAATCTGGTCGGCTGCAGCCACCACCTCGGCATAGCTGTAATTAATCTCGAACTGTGATGGCGCGACTTCCGGATGATCCTTCTCATTCTGAAATCCCATGGCGCGCTGGACTTCGGCCGTAGTGTCAATGAACGTGCGCAACGCGTCGCCGGGAAGAGAGTGATAGTAGCCGCCGGTATTTACGTAGTGGAACTTGACCGTCTCGTGATAGTGCCGCTCAGCATCTGCTCCCTGGAACAGAAAGCCTTCAATTTCATTGGCGGCATTTAGCGTGTAGCCTTCTTTCTTGTAGAGGCCTTCGGCAAAATTCTTGAGGATGCCGCGAATATCAGCGCTGTACGATGTGCCTCCCTTATCGATGACGTCACCGAAGACGAGAACCTTGCCGGGTCCAAAGATGTCGGCGGGCGCCCAGTAGAAGGCGCTCCAGTCGATGCCGAGGCGAAGATCGCTCTCGCGCTGCGCGGTGAAGCCGCGGATGGATGAGCCGTCGAAGGTCAGGTTGTCCCAGGATTTCAGCAGGAATTTCTTGTCGTAGTCGAGCATGTGCAACCTGCCTTCCAGGTCGCTGAACAGAACCGTGATGGCCTTGATGCGCTTCTCGTCGGTCAGGTATTTCAGGCGTTCTTCCTGAATTTTATGAACGGCCGTGCGATCGCCGCGTTGCTTCTTGGCTTTAAGATTCAGTTCTTCCAGTTCGTCGTAGGGGATCGCCAGGAAATTGCGTAGCTCAGTCGACATGCTTCTCCTTGTTTGTGTTACGGCTCATTTCGCTGTGATGATCTCGGGGCAGGTACTAAGTAGGTTACCGTGTACCCGTGGAGGCGGCAAAATAAAAAAGCGTTATGCGTCGTATACACGGAATTTATTGCGCTCAGTTTTTTTCGCCAGTGGATTGCGTGACATAAACACGACCTGGCGGCCCGGGCTGGACATTATTTTTCTCGAAGCATTCCTTGATGCGGCGGCGAAATTCACGGCTGACGGCGTATTGCTTATTCGGTCTGGTCTTGACCAGGACGAGGTACTCGGCCTCGCCGTTACCAACCTTGTCGATGCCGGGAACCTGAACGTCCGCGACGATGTCATTCTCGAATTTCGGATCGTGGCGTATGTCGTGACTGACCTGCTCCAGCAGTCCCATGATCTTGTCGCTAGGCTCGCTATAGGCGACCGCGACCTTGAGCGCCAACTGCGCCCAGTCCCGTGTCAGATTGGAGACCACCAGGATCTGACTGTTGGGAATAATGTGGATGGTTCCGTCGTCATCGCGGAGCACGGTACGGCGCAGGGTCATGTGTTCCACCATGCCTTTCACGCCAGCTAAACGCACTGTATCGCCCAAATTGTATTGATCCTCCAGCAGGACAAAGAAGCCGTTGATGTAATCCTTGACCAAAGTTTGTGCGCCGAAGCCAATGGCGAGTCCGGCAACCCCCGCGCTGGCCAGCAGTGGACCCACGTTGACGTCGACTTTCTGCAGGATGAGCAGAATCGCTACAAAGGAGATGACTACGGTGACGATGCTGTTGAGCACGCTGGCCATGGTGCGGATCTGCTGATCGCGCAGACCGGCAGGCAAGCGGCTGGGTTGGAAGGCGGCTAATCGGCGGATCACAGCATGCAGCAGGCGGCGCACGACGTACGCGGCGACGATGATCAGAAGGATGGCGGGTGCGTGACGGATGAACGTCAGCCAATCCTCTCGCCAATCCAGAAGGACGTCGTGCAGGTGCTTCTGTTCCGGACCTGTGAGCCAACCAACCAGGGCGAAGCGCATGAGCTTGGGCGCGATTATAGCAACACTCCGGCTGTGTCGAGCGATAGCGCATCCTCCCACCTATAATCGCAGCAGATGTCGCTTCGGAGGGTAGCTGTGCGCACAAGACTCCGTTTCCTTTTCATGCTCTTGTTTTTCAGTTTGACTTGGCCGAGCGCGGTGGCTCAAAGCCACCAAATCCCCGAGGAGCAACCGCTCGATGAGAGCCACGCCAAAATTCTCAGAGAGCAAGCCAAGAAACTGAATCTGCAGCGGCATGAAACCCTGAAGCGCGACACAGATAAATTGCTGCAGCTCGCCACTGAGTTGAAGCAGTACGTGGATAAATCCAATGCCAATATGCTTTCGTTTTCTGTGATCAAGAAAGCGGACGAGATTGAAAAGCTGGCGCACAACGTAAAAGAGAAGATGAAGGGGTATTAGGGCTATGGGGTCAGCTGATAGTAGCACAGGCAGTTTCGTGTAGAATTGCAACTCGATCGCAACTACGACGGATCACTCACATGCCCCTACCGCAAAGCGAAACTCCTGGCCGCCTGCAGAGTGAATTAATGTCGCGAGGATTGCGCATGACTCGGCAACGGCGGACGATCCTCGGTGTGGTTGAAAATGCGAAGCAGCACCTGGATGCTGCGCAGATTCTTCGTCATGCCCGCAAGCTCGACCCCAACATCGACCGGGTGACGGTATATCGGACGCTGGCTTTGCTGAAACGGCATGGGTTGATCGATGAGCTCGATCTGATGCACCTCAACGGTGAAAAGCATTTTTATGAGAGGCGCCCAAGTCGCGATCACATTCATATGGCATGCTTGCGCTGTGGACGAATCACCGAGTTCGAGAGCGATTTATTCGATCGTCTGAAGGGCCAAATTCAGCGTGACTGCCGGTTTCACATCGTGGTAAGCCGCCTGGAAGTGGGTGGCTACTGTGCACAATGTCGCGCCGCATCCCTGCGCTCCTAATCTGCCTTAGTTGCATGTAGTTGCAACTCGCTTGCAACAAAAACTTCTACTTGGGATTGACCAAGGCGGGGGAGCGGATTAATGTTTGGGAGTAGATGTTATTGCAACTCAGTTGCAAGTGAGGTGGATATGAAAGGCACTTATTCTCGCGCCGGCCTCTTGCTTTTGCTCACCGCGCTAATGGGAGCCGCTGCCGCCCAGGAGGCTCCCTACTTTGTCACCTACGATCATCATCTTGAAGAGCCGCGCAACCTGGAGATTTCGACCTGGAGCACGATTGGCGCGCACGGCGGTGGATTGCCGGCTTATTTCGCTCCGTACATGGAGCTCGAATATGGAGTTCATGCCTGGTGGACTTCGGAGTTTTACTTAGAAGGGCAGTCGACCGCCGGAGACAGCGCCGTATTCACCGGATGGCGCTTTGAAAACCGGTTTCGGCCTCTTGCCCGAGAACACATCATCAACCCCATTCTGTACGTCGAGTACGAGAACATCAACGAGGCGAGCCGGATCGTCAAAGAAATAGCGGGGAATTCCGCCGAAACCGGCGAAAGTAATGCAGAGTTGAGCAAAACGCGTGCCCATGAAATTGAGACCAAGCTGATTCTTTCGAGTGACGTCCACAATTGGAATTTTGCGGGCAACTTCCTGGTCGAGAAGAATCTTTCAGAGAACGAGGGCTACGAATTTGGGTACGCGATCGGAGCGTCGCGGCCGCTAGCCACGCTGGCATCGGGAGCGAACTGCCGTTTTTGCCGGGAAAATTTCTCGGCTGGGCTGGAGATGTATGGCGGTCTGGGCACTACGCGAGGCTTTGGGCTGCACGATACGACGCACTATCTGGCTCCGGTGGTGTCGTGGCAAGTCAGTGATAACGTGTCTTTACACTTTTCTCCCGCCGTACGGCTCAGCGCGACGGGAAGCCCAGTCCTATTCCGGATCGGGTATAGTTACGAGGTGCGCGGCTTTGGCTCTAAGGTCGCGCGATTCCTGGGAGGGAAATGGTGAATCGGTACGACTGGTGTCTGGTGGTCGTTGTACTTCTCAGCGCGGGGTGGCTGGCGTTGGCGCAAAACGCAGAATCCAAACAAAACGCGGAATCAAAAGAGGACACGAAGTGGGTTGCTCCGCCTGAGGCTGCCGCAAAACAGAATCCGCTTGCGAACAACCCACAAGCTGTAGCAGGCGGGAAGAAGCTGTTCTTACGGAACTGCGCCGAGTGTCACAATGAGGACGGAAGTGGCATTGACGACGCCGCTAACCTGCAGACTGCAGACGTACAGAAGCAGAGCGACGGAGCGTTGTTCTGGAAGATTACCAATGGCAATGTGCACCAGGGCATGCCGCCGTTTTCGCGGCTTCCCGAACCGCAGCGCTGGCAGATCGTATCTTTTCTGCGGACGTTAAAGCCGGCCCAACCGGCCTCTGAGGGAAGCGGGGGGCCAGGGAAGCAGTAAGAACTCGCATTCGGCAAGTCCCACGTTTTGCGGTCAAGGTACAAGGGAATTTTTCTAAGTGTCACGGAAAACCGGGGCGGCTAATTCGGCTTGCGCACCTTGCCGTCGCTCAGGAATTGCAGCATGGCGGCATCGGCAGCGCCTTTGAGCTTGTCCAGCAGGGAAACTTCATTTTGGGCAGGAGCATCGGCCGACGGCCGTTGTCTCACGGCGCGGCGGAGGCGGTCTCCTAATTCAGAATCGGTGCCGACGATTTGCGTATAGAACCAGAGGAAGTGCCGCATCTGGTCGAGCGCCGACTTCAAGGCTTCGATCGACTCCATTTCATTCAGACCATTCAGGGACTCCATCAACTCCGGATCAGCGGAAGCTTGCATGGCGGCGCAGTTGAGTTCGCGCTGGATCGCGCGCAGATCATCAGTAACCCGGAGAATTCGAAGATCGATGTCGTCCATGTATTCGTCAGCGTTCATGTGCGGCGACGCGGCTTGTGGCACCTTCAACATCTCACCTGTGCTGGGCAGCGAGTAGATGTCCGCTGTGCATGCGCTTTGGTAATTCTCATTACCTTGGTGCTGAAAGCCGCATGGGCGTTGCAGTTTAGAGCGCTGTAGCCTGGGCGGAAGAATCCGTGGAAATGCCGGTTTTCATTTCCGGAACAGTAACGATCCGGACCCCGCGACAGGGATTTTCGACAGCACTCACCAAGGAAGAAATCATTTGATCGAGGGTTACAAGTCCCAGCCGTCGCGCGCCGTCGCGAGTGGGAGGGAGTCGCTCCAGCACCCAATAGAACGGAATCAGCGCGTAGGGCCAGCGATGCCCCGGCCCAAGCACGTACCAGGGGCGCACAACGGTGGCGTTGAGCCCACTTTGCCGAAGCATCGACTCGCATTCCGCCCTGACCGCCACGTAGGCCTTCATCAGGGGCGCAGGCTGAGCCACGCTGACGTAAACGAAATGCTGAATTTGGTTGGCGACTGCAGCGGCAATCGCTTCACGCGCTGACACCAGGTCAATGGCACGAAATTCAGCTGCCTTGGCAGGACTGGGATGAGCCACGCCGACCAGGTGCACAAAAGTGTCTGCCGGCTGGATTTTGTCCTGATATGAGCAACGTTCCAGTGCGTTGCCGGTGACCGCCTTGCATCCTGCAGGAAGCTTGTTTTCTGAACCTGGACGGGTGAGAGCCGTGATGGAGTGGCCGCGCTCAAGGAGTCGTCCAATGAGCCTGCGGCCCATGTAACCTGTGCCTCCCGCGATGAAAACCTGCATATGCCACTCCAAATGAGAGAAGGCCAGGTAGCAAGCTGGATGCGCTGCGCCCCAACCAAGCTCAGGACCCGGTAACTATACCGTTTTGGAGCCTGCGATGAGGCGCCAACCTGGTCGGCATCCAGCGAAGGGAGTTGTCGATGGATTTGCGGACCAGCTACTGAACTAAGATTTTTCCGACCATCTTAGGGTGGATAGAGCAGTAGTAGGGGTAAGTGCCGGCTTTGCTGAACCTGTAGGAATACCTCTGGTCTGTATCCAGAGCTTTGGACTTGAATACCCCGTCGTTGCTTGCGATCACATGAGGAATGTCATCCTTATTGACCCAAGTCACCGTGGTGTTCACCGGAACGGTAACGGTATCGGGAGCGAATGTGAAATTATCAACTCGTACTTCTGTGCCGTTTGCGTCTTGACCCTTCACCCGGGTGGATTGCAACATCATCACTGCTGCGATTGCCACCGGGAGCGTGAGCGACAATGCCGCGATCATCATTTTTTTTCTCATAATCTCAAGTCCTCTCAAAGTGAATTCAAGTTTCGTTGATTACGCCAGACTGGAATCAGTGACTGCCAAAGCATGTCTTCCCTGGACGTAATTGACATCGGTGATCCCCAGCAGGCTGCGCAATTGATCGGCAGGGACCTTCATAGGCCCTGGTGAATCAGCTTTGCCGGGCGCAGGCTGCACAAAGGCCGTCGAGCAAGCCGTATGGAAGGTCACATTGCCTTCCACTTTTTGCATGGTCTGGTGGATGTGACCGTTCAAGACCGTCACCGAACCAAACCGCTTCAAGTAAGAGAGCGCTTGAGCGCCGTCGTCGGTGCCCCAGCCCCACTGCGGATAGACCGACCAAAGCGGGATGTGCGCAAAAACAACAACGGGAGTGCTTGTCTTCAGGTGTTTGACATCAGCCTCGAGCCATTGCAATTGCTCAGATCCCAGGTTTCCTAACCCACCCGCCTTCAGATTCATTACGTTGACCAGGCCGATGAAGTGAACTCCGTTCTTATCGAAGCTGTACCAGCCCGCGCCCTTCGAATTCTTGGCGTAACGTTCGCGGAACATTTTTCCGTCGTCCTCCAGAACGTCGTGCTCTCCAGGTACGAAGAAGATCTCTTTGTTTGTCGCCTTGAGAATCTGGTCGACGGTGTCGAACTCCTCAGGATGGGAGAGGTGACTGATGTCGCCGGTATGGAGGATGAATTCCGGCTGGTGGGGCAGGGCATTGATCTTGTCGACCGCCGCCTTCAATGTACTCACCACGTCAGGATTAGCCGGCTTATTGAATCCCATGTGACTGTCACTGATTTGCGCGAAAGTGAGGCCAGCGGCTTTGTGGGTCTTTCGTTCCGCCTGGGAACCGCTCAGGGCGTAAGAGTTGAGAACCCCTCCCTCGACGATACAGAGTGCCCCTGTACCGGCCCATGCCATGCATTTGAGGAAGCCGCGGCGGTCGATGCCGTCCCGATGGTGATCATGCTTAATCAGGCCGCCAGAAATTTTGTCGAATAGATTGTCTCGGGACATCGGTCTCTCCTACTGTCTGTCTGGGAATCTGAATGCTCGGCCGCTGAGGAGGACGAATCCGAAACCTGGTACTGTTGCGGCGTCGCCCATCAGGACGTCCTACACAGAGGTAAACGGCGAAGCTGCGGGTTTTATTCCACCTGATTTGTTGAAATCTGGATCTGGGGAAGATGAAGTTCTCCGACAGTCGTTCGACGGGGATCGAGGACGAGATTTTGCACAGTTTTATTCCCTCAGCCTCCGGCAGGACTGAACTGTGTGCCGCTGTAAATAGCTGGAAAGGCAGTACTTGTTTCGATTGGCCGGCCAGTCATTCCTGCTCTCCTTTGTTGTGTGATGGCCGTCACATGACGTTGTGATGCGCTACACTGCGGTGCTGCTCAGATCGCACCGATACTTGTGACAAGAAAATAGGGGCGCGGGAACAGGCGAAAGCCGACAACTTCATACTGGGAAGAGGCGAAGAGAACGAGCTTTCGCCGATGGAGGATTGAAGTCTGTCTGCGCCTGAGATGGCTGGGGTTCTAAGAAACGGGGGGACAGCAATGTCCTACTCTAATACAGGTCTGAGGAGAGATCATGAAACGCAATTTTGCCGTGATAATCGCATTAGTAGTGGGTGTGAGTCTGAGCGCAAGCGCCGGGACAATCACAGGAAAAGTATCCGGCGTCAAAGGTGAATCGGTTGTGTACGTGGACACGATCCAAGGTAAGACCTTCCCCGCTCCTTCGGAGCATCCTGTTGTGGACCAGAAAGGCTTGATGTTCCAACCTCACATCATGGTCGTACAACAGGGGACGACGGTGGAGTTCCTCAACAGCGACAGTGTGGCCCACAACGTTTTTTGGACCGCAATCAGCGGAAACAAAAAGCTGGGACACAATCTAGGCACATGGCCCCAAGGTCAGAAGCGCTCCTTCAAGTTCGATAACCCGGGAAGCGTGCCTCTTCTGTGCAACGTGCACCCCGAGATGGCGGGCTACATCGTCGTGTCACCCACGCCTTACTACGCCAAGACGGATGCCTCGGGAAACTTCAAGATTGACAATATTCCCGACGGCAGCTACACAGTTACGGCATGGCATGAAAGCGGCAAGCCTCAAAGCAAGCCTGTGACGGTGTCGGGAGACACCAAAGCAGATTTCACCTTGAGCAAGTAGGAGGCCGGGGGAGCGGTCGCGACCTCCGCCGCTCCCCGCCTGCTTCCGGAAGCTTAGGTTGGTGCCCCGCGTCTGGTCAGTTGCGACAGATGTGGGCCGAAGAGACGACAGTGCTGGGGCCATGCTGAAGAGATACAAGAATAAAAGAGTTGATCCCGACTGGCTGCACACGAACTTCCCTTGCATGATGGCCTGTCCGGCGCACACCAATGCCGGACGCTACGTGGGTCTGATCGCGGAAGGCCGCTTCGAGGAGGCTTACCGCCTGGCGCGCGATCCCAACCCGCTCGCCAGCATTTGCGGTCGAGTCTGTGCTCATCCGTGTGAAACTGCCTGCCGGCGCGGCGAGATCGATCGGCCCATTTCGATTCGCGCCCTGAAACGGTTCCTCACCGAGCGCTACGGGCCGGAGTCGAAGAACCCTGTCAATATCAATGACGGCCGTACGCAAAAGAAGCTTCCCCACAAAGTTGCCGTAATTGGAGGCGGGCCGGTCGGCCTATCTGCGGCGCACGATCTGGCATTGATGGGATATTCGGTGACCATCTTCGAGGCATCGCCCGTGCCGGGTGGGATGTTGTACCTCGGCATCCCCGAATACCGCTTGCCGCGTGACGTGGTGGAAGCGCAAGTCCGGGAAATTCTTGAGACTGGCGACATCACGCTCAAGCTAAACCAGGCCGCCGGCCGTGACTTCATGATTTCCGACCTGCGCCGCCAAGGATTCGATGCTGTACTGATCGCTGTCGGCGCGCATCGCAGCCGTGATCTCAGCATTCCGGGCGTGGACCTCGACGGCGTTCACAAGGGCATCGACTTTCTATTGAACGTAAACCTTGGGTATAAGTTCACGATCGGCAAGAAAGTCATTGTGATCGGTGGCGGCAATGTGGCCATGGATGTGGCGCGCTCGGCCGCGCGCGAAGTCATCAAGCAGCATGTTGCCGGAGTGCAAGACCTCGAGCCTTCTCAGGAAAACGTTGCCGCGGTCGCCGCCCGCGAAATGGTTGACATCTCGCTTTCAGCCCTGCGGATGGGCGCCCGCGAAGTGAACATTGTCTGCCTGGAACGGCGCGACGAAATGCCTGCCGCCCTGGATGAAATCGAGGAAGCCGAAGCCGAGGGGATCATCCTTCATCCCGGCCTCGGTCCCAAGCGAGTGGTCGGCAAAGATGGCAGGGTTACCGCACTCGAGACGGTCAAAACCAAGTGGGTATTCGATCAGAATAAGCGTTTCAATCCTGCTTTTTACGAGGGCACGGAAACGCAAATCGAGTGCGACACCATCATTATGGCGATTGGCCAGGCTCCTCGATTGGACTTCCTCAAGCCGGAAGACAAGGTCGAGATCTCTCCGCGAGGATTGATCTCGGTCAATCCCAGCACGCTGATGACGTCGGCGCCCGGCATATTCGCCGGGGGCGACTGCGTGTTCGGCCCGCGGCTCATTATCGACAGCGTTGGTGACGGGAAGCGTGCTGCCGTCGGAATCGACGAATATCTGCGCGGGGGCAAACATCCCGACCCCATCATCGAGGTTGAAGTTCTCAAGCGGCACACTATGCCGCTCGATTTTCTCGACATCAGCAGGCAGCCGGTTCCCATGCTGCCGCTGGAGCGCCGCACGGGCGTCACTGAAGTGGAAGTTGGTTACGACGCGCAGAGTGCGATGGAGGAGGCGCAGCGCTGTCTCCACTGCTGGACCAATACAGTTTTCGAAGGCGTTCCCGAAGACGGCACCCTGTGCATCCTCTGCGGCGGCTGTGTTGATGTATGTCCAGAGAATTGCCTGGAATTGGTGTCGCTCGATCGGATCGAGTTCACAGCGGAAACCGTGCAGCACATCCGTGATAACCAGGAATGCTTTGGGGTCGAACTCGACGAGGTGGCCGCTGACGAACTGGGCATCGTCACCGGTTCGGCGATGCTCAAGGACGAGACGCGCTGTATCCGTTGCGGCCTGTGCGCCATGCGATGCCCGGTCGGCACGATCACGATGGAGTCTTACAACCTGGTTGCGGCTGAGCCAACCGGCTTGATTTCGGTGGAAGCCATCAGCACTGCCGGACGTCCTAAAGGGCCGATTGCGGCGCCAGCAGGAGCTACGAAATAGGTATGTCAGAGGAAAAGAAAATCGACGCAAATGAGGCAGGTGGCGATCTCAACCGCCGCCAGTTCTTTGCCAAGCTGGGCTTGGGCTCGCTCGGCATCGCCGCAGCGGGAACAGCCGTTTTCGCTTACCAGTTTCTGTCTCCCAATGTTCTGTACGAGCCGTCTCCGATCATTAACGCGGGTAAGCCGGAAAGTTATCCGCTGGATTCGGTTACGTTAGATGTGAATTCCGGGATTTATATCATTCACAGCCAAGAAGGATTTTTTTCGCTGAGTGCGGTTTGTACGCATCTCGGCTGCATGACCGCCTGGAAGCCAGAACTGGGAACGATCGCTTGCCCGTGTCATGGGAGCAAGTTTCAGCAAACGGGACAAAAGATTGAAGGACCCGCGCCGAAGCCGCTGCCCTGGAAACGCATGTGGGTGAGCGATGATGGCGACCTCATGGTTGACCGTTCCACCGATGTCCGGCCCATGCAGTTTGTGAGGGTTTGAAATGGAAGCTTCTCAATATTTCGAGCAATTGCGCGGCAGCCGGGTCTGGCGGTCGATATTCCGCAGCGGCAGCGGGAGCAGCACCCTGCACCGCTCGCTGGCCATCCAGCAGAACGTTTTTCTGCACCTGTTCTCGACCAAGGTCCGCAAACGCATGCTCAGCTTCACTGCCACGTGGTACCTGGGCACGCTCACGTTCGGCACCTTCTTGCTTCTCGTCATCACCGGCATTCTGCTGATGCTTTACTATCACCCGTCGGTTCCGCAGGCCTACGCGGACACCAAGGACCTGCAGTTCGTTGTCTCCTCAGGCTTGTTTCTGCGCAACCTGCATCGCTGGTCGGCGCACGCCATGGTGTTTTTGGTATTCGCGCACATGTTCAAAGTCTTCTACCGGGGGGCGTATCGACCTCCACGCGAATTCAACTGGGTGATCGGAATCGTTCTGCTGCTCATCACTTTGCTTCTGAGCTACACGGGATACCTTCTTCCCTGGGACCAACTTGCGTTCTGGGCGATCACGGTTGGCTCCAACATCGCCTCGGCAGTTCCATTGCTGGGCAACAAAATTCATTTTCTGCTGCTCGGCGGCAATGCTGTGAATGCCAACGCACTGCTACGGTTCTATGTTCTACACTGCATGATCCTGCCCCTCACCGCGATCTTCTTTATTGCGATCCATTTCTGGCGAATTCGCAAGGATGGCGGTCTCTACGCCCACGCTAATGAGCCAGCGGCAGCGCGCGCTCGTGTTGCTGTTGCAGGCGATAGGGAGGCGCAATGAGCGACGGCAAAGACTTCGTCACCGGGGTGGACTCGAACGCAAAGCAATCGCCCAGGCGCGTCGTATTCGTTACCCGCCGCACCTCCGCGCAGGTCAAAGTCGTTGACGAAGAACAGGTTCAGACGTTTCCGGAAGGCCTTTTTCGAGCCGCCGTCGCGATTGAACTGCTAGTGATCGCGCTCGTGGTCATCGCACTGCTCTTTAATGCACCGCTCGAGGGCCTAGCCGACCCCACCCACACGCCGAATCCCGCCAAGGCGCCGTGGTACTTCCTGGGACTACAGGAGATGCTTCACTATTTCCCGCCCGTCGTTGCCGGAGTGCTTGCGCCGGGACTGGTTGTGATCGCCTTGATTGTGATTCCTTACTTCAACATCAACATCGAAGCCGAAGGCTTTTTCCTAAAGGATCGCAAGCGGCGCCTGCGCATCTTCGGCGTGGCCGCGATTGCCTTGTCATTTTTCCTGCTTGCATTTCATGTATACCCGGCCCTGGTTCCAACTCTGATCATGGCCACACTGATGACGGTTGCCGCCTTCAGTTCACCACAGTCGGGCTCGGCGGCCAGGCGTTACCTGGCCTCGAAGCCGCTGTCTTTTTGGATTATGACCTGGTTCTTATTCGAGTTAGTCGTTCTAACCGCGATCGGCACGTTTTTCCGGGGGCCCGGCTGGTCCTGGGTTTGGCCATGGAAGGGGTATTAACGTGGGACTAAGGGGACAACTCGCATCCCTCTGGCGGCGGTTATTCGGCGATAGCGTGCGCGCGTTCGGCGTCGTCAGCCTGTTGTTGCTGATCTCGCTAGCCATCGCACCCGCGAAGAATTATTTCAGCGAGTGGCGCCATTATCAGAACGGATATCTGAAGATGATCCGCGGACGAGGAGATGCGCTTACGTTGCGGCGACACTTCCAGGGAGATCTTCAGCAAATCTGGCTACCGGATCTCGGAGTTGTCGACCGGTGCACGACTTGTCATGTGGCGCAGAAAGAAGCCAGTCTCGTGGATGTCAGTGCACAGCCTTATCGCAAACACCCAGCTATCCCGCACTCGGTAGATCAGTTTGGGTGTGTGGTGTGCCATCGCGGCCAAGGCGCGGCAACCACGTACGCGGAAGCGCATAGCAGCACGCTGGCGTGGGAAGAGCCGATCCTGCCTGCCCAATACATTGAATCCTCGTGCGGGCAGTGCCATCACAATTCTCTGCCCGGAACTCCGCAGTTGAATATGGGACGGGAGTTGCTCGGGCGTCTCGATTGTGTGAATTGCCATACAGTCAAGATGGCTGGCGGCACGGTTCTCAAGGGAACGACCGATGCGGCCTCTTTGTCCCATATCGCCGACAAGACTACGCGCGAATGGATTTACGCCTGGCTCAAGGATCCGCAAGCGTATGCCACCTCGGCGACGATGCCGAATTTCAAATTGTCCGACGCCGATGCCGCTGATATTTCAGGGTTCTTGATCGCGAACAGCAGTCCTTTGCCGGGCGATACGCTCACGCTTTCGCAGAAGGGGGCGACGGATGCGGCTGCCGGCCCGAGCCTCTATGGGGAATCCTTTTGCGCGTCCTGTCACGCGGTGCAAAATGCTGCCGGAAATCTGGTCGGCGGCGACTTGGGGCCGGAACTGACGCGCATAGGCAACAAAGTGAAACCGGAATGGCTGCAGGCGTGGTTGCGTAATCCGCGTGTTTACGATGCGGAGACGCGCATGCCGCACTATCGCTTCACCGATCAGCAGCTGGCTACACTCTCCAGCTTTCTTTTGGCGAAGAGCGATGGCGATCTGCTCTCCAGTGTCCATCTCGACTCAGCTACACCCGAGCAGGTTGCCCATGGGAAGCGCCTGGTCATGGACTACGGCTGCGCTTCATGCCACGAGATCAGCGGGATCAAGAAGCCGGAAAATTTTGCTCCCGAGTTGAGCCGGATCGGCAGTAAGCCCACGAATCAGCTGATCTTTTTGGAAGGAATGGCACACACCTTGCCGGATTACATCGGGGGCAAAATCCGCAATCCGCGAGCGTTCTCACCGGGCCTGAAAATGCCGCAGTACACTCTGACTTCGGCGCAGATCGATGCGCTTACTACGGCGCTGCTTTCGCTGAATGACCGTTCCCATACGCTGCCTCCAACTCTCAGTGTGGCCGCAACTCCGGAAACGAACTATGAGCCGGCAGGGAAGGCGGGCCAGTTGATGCACGATTTGGCTTGCTTCAGCTGCCATCGTATCAATGGTCATGGGGGCGACATGGCGCCCGATCTTACGTGGGAGGGGAGTTCCGTACAGCGGGCGTGGCTAAAGAGCTTCCTCAGGAATCCCAACACGCTGCGCCCGGCGCTGATCCGGCGCATGCCGAAGTTCAACTTTACCGATGCTGAAATCACCGAGCTTACCGACTACATGCTGACCGTTTATCAAAGTCCGAACATTGACCGCGACTCCATGCCGTTGGGCGGTTATCCGGCGGTGCAGGTCGAGCAGGGAAAGCAACTGTTTTATTCCAAGTACGCGTGCCAGTCCTGCCACATCGTGGACACTAAAACTGACAAAGGCTACATCGGGCCCACACTTTCGCAGGCTGGGGACCGCCTGAATGCCGCCTGGATTTACGGCTGGTTGAAGAATCCGCAGGCGCTGCGCCCCGGCACGATGGAGCCGAATCGCAACATGAGTAACGAGGACGCGCGCGCCCTCACCGCTTACCTCATGAGCCTGAAAGGCTCCGGTAAGCAGGAGGCGAAGAAATGAGTCGAAGCAGACTGGCTCTACTGCCGCTCGCCATAGTGTTGCTGGCGTCCGGCTGTTCCAGAAGAAATGCCGCTTTGCCTGCCGCGAGTCCGACCGCGTTCGGGGCGGCCATCGTGGAATCGAGTGGCGGGAAACAAATCGCATCCGTGGGCGCCAGGTTGCCGCAACCGGTTGTCGTTCAGGTCAATGACGAGCAGGGTAACGGCGTGGCCGGGGCTTTTGTTGAACTGAAGGGGGCTGCCGGGGTTCGCCTTGACCCGGCCAGTGGTCTCACCGATTCAAGCGGCCAATTTACCTCGAATGTCGGGCTGGGCGGGATGGCGGGACGATATGAGATCACGGCGACCACTCCAAATAAACAGAAAAAGCCGGTCGAGGTCAGGCTCGAGGAGATTGCACTAGGCTACCAGCAGGTTCTTGGAAAGCAGCTGAACGATCAATACTGCGACCGCTGTCACAATCCCGAATCGACGCCTGAGCGAGTCTCCAATTACGACAATCTCGAAGTCAAACCGCACCCGTTTACCGAGGGTGAAACCCTGAACAAGATGTCCGATGCCGATCTGCTCGCCATCATCAATCATGGGGGACCGGCTTTGAACAAGTCAGCGTTGATGCCACCCTACGGCTACACTCTCAGCAAATCCGACATTCAGGCGTTGATTGCCTACATACGCGCAGTTTCCGATCCGCCGTATCAACGCGCAGGTCTGCTCTACAGCAAGAGTCAGTAGCTCCTTATTGCCTAGTTCCGGCTCGCGCACACGTTTACAGTAAGGGAAATCGTTCTCGTTAGCCACAGGTGGACCAATTTCCCCCAATGTGACGGCTGTCACATTAACGTGTGATCCCCCCCACTGCCGCCAGGCGCCGCCTCGCCGATACTCTGTGACAAGAATCGTGACGTTTGGGGTAAGAGCGGAAGCTTCGCTCTGAAATGTATCCAGCAGGGAAGCAGGAATTTGTTCCTGTGCGGTCCAGGCACGCCTTTGTGCCTCAGCTTTGAGAAAAAGACTATTCGAGGAGCGCTCATGATACGCAACATCTGGCTTTCTTTATCAATAACGTTGCTGTGCTTTGCCGTGCCCAGGGCGAACGCTATCCCTAGCTATGCGCGCCAGACGGGCTTGTCTTGCAACGGCTGCCATTACACTCCCCCAGAGCTCAATGCCGCGGGCCGCAGGTTTAAATTGACCGGCTATGTCGATCGGAAGGCAGATAACGCGGTTACCTCTCCATCCGACAAGCGCCATGCCGGACTGGACCTGTTGGCCTCGCTGCCTCTCTCAGCATGGTTTGAAACCTCGTTTACCAACACCAAGGCGCCGCAACCCAGCACGCAAAACGGCAATTTTGAATTTCCTCAGGACATATCCCTGTTCCTTGCGGGCGCATGGTCGACTCACATCGGCAGCTTTCTACAGGTGACCTATTCCACGCAAGACGATCACTTCACTATGGACAACACCGATGTGCGTTATGCCAGAGTGAAACAGGTCAACGGGAAGGAATGGGTTTGGGGCATCGACCTTAATAACAATCCGACGGTAGAGGACTTGTGGAACAGCACTCCGGCCTGGGGCTTCCCCTTCATCGCGAGCGACGTGGCTCCTACGCCGACGGCGGCGCCCATCATTCAAAGCCTGGGGCAGGATGTGGCTGGAATCGGCGCTTACACCATGTGGAACCAGCATTTGTACCTGGCTGGCACTATCTACCGCTCGGCGCACATTGCCAGCACGCAGCCTCCGACAGGGCAGGACTTTCCCTTTAACATTCGCGGGGTCGCGCCCTACTGGCGCGTAGCGTGGGAGCAGAATCGAGCGAAGGATAGTATCGAATTTGGAACGTACGGAATGCGCATGGATTCAACTCCGGGAGCTGTAGTGGGTCCACAGGATAGATTTACTGATATTGCCTTCGACTTTCAGTACGACAGGACGATAGCAAGAAAGGACGTTTTTTCCCTGCGGGGTACGTACATTCGCGAAAACTCAGACTTGATTGCGAGTTTTCCGACCGGTGCTGCCGTCAGCAAACATCATCTCAATGTATTCAACACCAACGGGGAATACCATTTCGGGAGCCGTTACTCGGCGGCACTCGGTTGGTTCTCAACGACCGGAACGTCGGACCCCTTGTTGTTCCCATCGGCACCAATCGCCGGCAATGCTAACGGCAATCCGCAGAGTAATGGCTACGTTCTGAACTTCTCGGTGTGGCCGATCCAAAATCTTGATTTGGGCATCCAGTACACCGGCTACACACGGTTCAACGGAGCAGCCAACAATTACGACGGTGCAGGGCGAAACGCGAACGGCAACAATACGATTTACCTGCTGGCGCGCTTTGTCTTTTAGCAGCATCGGCCTATAGTGCGGGTCCGGGCAGCTTTTGAGCCGAAGTAGCGGCAAGAGATGCCCGGGCCTCGACATTTCCGAAAGTCTTCATTCGGTGCACCGACCGTTCTGAAGCACTCTCGCTATTTACAAGCTTGGGAGTGCCCCAACGGCAAACTCTTTCGGTCCACTCGCGCCGCGACATTCCCATAGAGTCCACGGGTTCTTGCGCCGCCCGACCTGGAACAGATGCGACAATGCGCTCCAACTTGTTTATTGACGAATATATATAGTATTTGATATATATATAGATCAGTATGGTGCGAGAATGAAACGGACAAAGGGCGACATCCAGAATTTTCTTCCTCTAAAAACCCAGTGGTTTCACATCATGCTCGCGCTCGCTGAAGGCGAGCAGCATGGCTACGGGATCATGCAGGGGGTGCTGAACCGAACGATGGGTAAAGTGCACCTGTGGCCGGCGACGTTATATGGGTCAATCAAGCGCATGATTGAAGCCGAGCTGATTGAGGAGTCGGACGAGCGGCCCGCTCCAGAATTGGACGATGCACGGCGGCGGTACTACCGATTAACTGCGCTTGGCAACCGGGTTCTGAACGCAGAATGCGAACGTTTGCAGGAACTGGTCCGCTCTATTCGATTAAAACAAGGGTTGGTGACGGAATGAGTCTCGCAAACAAGATCTATCGACGGCTGGCGGAGGCATTTCCGCACGAGTTCAAGCTCGCGTACGGCACGGAAGTACTGCAACTCGGCGACGATATGGTCGACGAAGTTGCCCGAAGGCAGGGCATCCCTGGACTGATCCGGCTTATTGCGGACATCGCTGGACGGCTGCCTGTCGAATATCTCAGCGAAACGCGCCGTGACATGCGTTATGCGCTGCGTGCCTTGAAAAAATCTCCAGGATTCGCGCTGGTCGGGATCGTTTCCATGGGACTAGCTATTGGACTGACCATGGCCGTGTACGGGGGAGAGTTGCAGTTGGTCTTTCGTGACCTGCCAGGAGCAAACAAAGTCAAACAGTTGGTGATGTCAACGCAGCCTGTTTCTTATTACGACATCGAACAGTTTCAGGAGCAAAAGAGGCTTTTCGCAGGGGCTGCGGGGATACAGAATGGAGTCCCGTTCAATATCAGTGTCCAAGGCGGTAGCGACGCCAAGCCGGAGCGAGTGTTCGGCCAACTGGTTTCGCCGAACTACTTTTCTGTGCTCGGCATGCAAGCCCAAAGTGGACGACTGCTCAGCGCCGACCTAGACAAGCCAGGCAATGCTCCCGTCGTGGTCGTCAGCGATGGATTCTGGCGCAATCGTCTGAATTCTGTTCCCAATGCAGTCGGACAAGTGCTTCGTATTAATGGACAGACAGCAACGATCGTGGGAATTACGCCTAAAGGGTTTCTCGGCGCCGGTTCGAGTGATCCGGCGGAAATTTTCGTACCTACTACGGTTCCGACTGCGCTTGCCCCGGAGCTCAACAATGACGTGCTGCATCGGCGCGATGCACGGAAATTCTTGTCGTTCATGCGCCTGGCGCCGGGCGTGAACATTGACTCCGCGGAAGCGGGAGCGGATGCCATGGTGCGTCGCCTAGATCAAGAGGAGGCATCGCCATCTCAGCGCATCGACAAAAGCCGACGTGTAACACTGATGCCGGCCGGCACGATGGAACCAGTTCCGCGCGAATTGCGGCGCGCGGCAATCGGCTTTTTTGTCACGCTGATGGGGCTGATCATTACCATTGCCTGCATGAATTTGTCGAACATGCTGCTGGCGCGAGCCGCCAACCGGCGTAAGGAGTTGGCGATCCGGTTGTCGGTTGGAGCGAGCCGCTTCCGATTGATTCGCCAGATGGTCAGCGAGGGCGTATTGCTTTCGTTGCTGGGTGGAGTGGCGGGATTTTCATTCGCGTATTGGCTGTCAGTCTTGAGCTCCCGTTTAGACTCACCGATGGGAGGACCAGTAAGACCAGATCACACGCTCGACTGGCATGCAGCTGTTCTTAGTTTCGGCTTGGCAATCGTTTGTGGCGTCTCTTTGAGTCTGGTACCCGCCCTGCGCGCAACGAAAGCCGATTTGACGCCGGCACTGAAAGAGGGCTCCGCGCTGCAACTCCCAGGCTACCGGCGCTTTGGTCTCCGTAATTTACTGATGGTCACCCAGGTTGCGGGGTCGCTCATGCTGCTACTGATCACGGGATTTCTCGTGATCGGAATCGAGAGAGTTAGCACAGTCAAGACCAATTTCGATCCTAGCAAAATGTTTCTTTTTTCGATCGATCCCATACGCGACGGTTACGCGCCCGCGAAAGCACAAGCGTTATTCGACAAACTTCCCGAGCGGCTCAAGGGTGTGGGACAGATACAGAATGTTGCTCTGGCTGCACAAGGCCCGTATTCCATCGCGCCTGCAACGACGCAACTGATAGCGGAAAACTCACGGGTGCAAAACGTGGTGGCCGAAGAAATCGTAGGGGCCGGCTATTTTGCCGCACTGAGCGAACCAATGCTCGCAGGCCATGAATTTACGGAAGCAGATCAGCGGAACCGGGCTGACGGATCGAAGAGCCTACCGGTATTGCTGAACGAAAGCGCAGCGCGTGCATTTTTTGCAAACCGAAACGTCATTGGTAAACATCTGCGGGATGCGGAGAAATCGTATGAAGTAGTGGGGGTAGTCCGAGATCTGCAAAACAGTCTGGGGCGCAGGCAATCGGTGGCTTACTTGCCGCTTACAGAGGGCAATTTTGCGCAGCCCCCGACTGGCGGGATAACAATTCTGGTCCGATCGGGTGCGGGAGTGGATGTGCTGGGAAGCATTCGCGGGGAGATAGCCTCCGTCGATCCGAACCTCACCATCTTCAACGCGCAAACCCTTAGTCAATATCTCGATTCGTCCCGGGCTTTATTCCGCTTCGCCGTCCGCACCTACAGCGGCATCGGGGTGTTTGGCTTGATATTGGCTGCTATAGGACTGGCGGGAGTGACAGCGTATGCTGTGGCGCAGCGGCGCAAGGAGATTGGAATTCGCACCGCAGTTGGCGCAAGCAAAGTGCAAGTCGTGGGCTTGGTGCTGCGAGAAGGGATGACCCTGATCTGCGTGGGAGCGGCACTAGGATTCTTGGGCGCGGCTGGATTGGTAAAGGCGCTTTCCGCAATGGCCAGTTTCCTGGTTGATGCCTTCAAGGTAGGGACGAGTGATCCGCGCCTGCTGATCGGCGCGCCGATGCTCCTTGTAGTGCTGGCAATGCTTGCCTGCTACTTGCCCGCGCGCCGGGCAGCACAGATCGATCCCCTCAAAGCGTTGCGCGAGGAATGAGGTTCGCGAACGGAGAAAGCTTACAAGTCTGGAACGGCGCTAACCGATAAGCCTCCCGCTCTCCTCGAGCCAATGCCGGGAATTCTCGTACGCGCCGCGTCACTTACCTACTTCCAACAGCAGGTGATCTTCAAAGCTCGTTTTCAGATGCGCGACTCCGTCAGTGGAAGCTTCCACAGTTCCTAGATCCTTACCCTCTGCGTAGTCGAGAACATGATACGTGCCGGGGCTGAGCCCACGGAGTTCGAGGTCGCCCTTCCAGGGCGCTTTTCCTTCAACGAAGAACGCGTAGTACATCTTCCCGTCTTTCTCGATGGCATATCCTTCAGGTTTGTCGTACCCGTAGGTGTACAGATCGAGAAACTTTCCTTTGGAGAGCATTTTCTGGTTGTAGATGCCGATCCATTTCTTCCAGTGCGCCTCTTTTTGGGAAGTCAAATTCACCGCTTTGAATTTGGGACCAGGATCGGGCCACACAAATTTTGTTCCTACGACTCCTCCGGTGCCGATCGTCGAGGCAAAGTCCCAGCCGTGCTCACTCCAATCCTTTCCGGCGCGAGTCATGGCAGAAAGTTCCACGTGATCGCCGTAGACAGCGGCCTCCGGACCGAGTAGTGCCTTATACATTTTGATACGGCGGCGCACCTGCACTGCGCCGACGGGATCGGCAGTGACGGCCTGATCCATGTATGGCAACCAGGCAAGCGATGGCGGTGTGCCGCAGGGACAGCTTTGGGTCACGCTGTCAGGCTTGATCGCGCGGGTTGTTTGATAGATGGTTCGGTACACATCGGCCATGGCGTTAACCGAATCTTGTGGCGATTTATGATGATGTGCCGGGTTGTAGCACAAGGGAACGGTATAGATATTGTCCAACTTGGAGCCGTCGAATCCCCAATCGCGAATAAAGCGCTCCGTCAGTTGCTTGTAATATTGCTGCACCTCGGGAACTGCCGGGCACAGCGCGGCCAGATCACGGGTCATCCGGCCATGCTTCCCGTCTTTATCGAGAATCAGCCAGTCGGGGTGCTCCTGCACGACTTTCGAAACGATGTACTTGTGTGACTCCCATCTGCCCTGTCCATCTTCCGCGCCCAGGGGCAGCCACCACAGTTGCACGAGTTCCCCCTGCTTATGGAAGTCATCCACCATCTTCTTGATCGAATCGCCGGGGAAGGTATCGGAACGCGGATTCCAGTCACCATAGGTGTCAAACCAGCGGTCATCCAGCGTGGCCCACTTGATGCCCATCTCCTTCAGCTTTGGAATTGTTCCCAGCATCTGGGCGGGAGTGACATTGAATTCGTATCCCCAGCCACACCAGCTGACGTTGTAGGCTTCGCTCGAGGGCTTGGGCAACTCCCAGCCTTCTTTTGCCAACACGCTCGACCAGAGCCGTAGCGGTTTGTAGAAATCACCGCTGTACACGGAAACGAAGGTGCGCGGCGTTGAGAACGTATCGCCGGGTTTTAGGGTGACGCCCACTGGAATCACGACGGATGCATTCACCCGCGAATCTCTCTCCACGTCGACCGGCAAGGAAACCGTTACGGGCACCGTTTCCACATGGCCGAGAGCTTCACCGACCTGATCTGTCCAGAAAGCTACGACGGGAATGCCGCCGCCATAGCCGCCTTTGACGATGGCTCCCATGTCATTGCGACGCGAGAAGCCCGCCTTCAACAGCAAGGTTTCATCTTCACCCCAATCGCGGCTCGCTCCCTGGAACGACCACATGTCGTAAGGTGGAATTTTTTGCTCGTGGGAACTGAGGCGATGCCGCTGGGCAACCGCTTTTTCGATCGTGATCTCCTGAGTGCCCGCGTTCTTGTATTGCACGGTTGTAAACGCGATAGAAGGGAAATCGTCGTAGACCTCCATGACTAACTCGGCCTGCAAGCCAGCGGCTTCTTGCCCAAGGGCGCGGGCGGGAATGCTCACCCGTCGCCCTTTTCCGAGCTTTCCGGCAGCCTCGGCCGTCTGAGCCGCGGCGAAGTCGAGCGCCAGCGCAACCGGCTTGTCACCAATCAGGACAAAGTTGCTGTCCATGGGCTTCCCGGCTTGCACTTCATCCAGAGTGAGCCTCTGACCATTCTTGAGTAAAGCCGCCTGGATATATCCGGATGGAAGAATCTGAAATTCGGCGGTGCGCGAGGTGATAACGACGGGGCCGCCGTCACTCACCTGCGTCTTGATCGATGATGGCTCGCTAGGTGGCGCCGCTGGAGCCTTGGTGCGTTCGCATCCGGCGATCAGGAATAGGATTGTGCACATTGCCAGTGCACGGCAGCACATATTCGAATACGTCTTCATCTTGGCTCCTTCAGTAATTCACTGGTCGCTGACTACATGCCGGGAATCCAACGCTTAGCGTTGTCGTGAAATATCTTCTGCAGCACCGGTTGGGGAAGCTTCAGCCCGCGCACCTGCTTCTTATCCAGGAGAACCGTTTCATCGGTTGCGAGAAACTTCCAGTCACGGATGTAAGTTGATCGCCAGTCCTTAACCGCGTCCGCAAGGTTTGCGTTGGCGAGCAGATCGAGATCTGTGCCGTAAAGAACGCGATCCTGGTACTTAATCAGAAAATTACGAACTTCCTCGGTGGGCGTGAGCATGAGGTATTCCATGCGCGCTGCCGTGTCGATGGCAAAATTTGGGAATCGGTCCAAGCGGTTCGCGATGTCCTGCAGGCTTTTCTCCATGCTGCCGAGATGAACACCGACAACTCGCAGCTTGGGATTAAGTTCGAGCACCCGGTCACGCGCCGCCAGGATGGTTTTCTTGGAAGGGAAACCCTGTTTGTCGCCTAAATACCACTGAGGATTTTCCTGGTAATAGGACCATGAGGGATCGCTCGGATCCGGCGGTCCCCACGCGACGTCAGGCTCAGCCTGATGTGCCAGCAGCGTTTTTCCATGCCGTTGAATGTCACGATAGATAGGCTCGAATTTCGGGTCATCGGCCATGATGTACTTGCCATCTTTGTTCTTGATTTCCATGCCGATGTTCTTCCAGATTTTTACGGCAATCGCGCCCTGGTTGAAGTCTCGATCCAGTTGCGCCACGGCATCCGCAGTGAAGGTCGGGCTGTCGAATTTGTAAGGATCAAAAGTCGTGCATAGCGCAATGTGGCCACGGCTGGATCGCATCAAGGCGAGCGCATCGTCAACCTGCGGCTGCAATTGCTTACGGTAGGGAAGGGTATCGTCCATCACGAGGATGTTGAGCAGCTTTAAGTTGAGTTGCTCAAGCATGGTGTGGAACGCCGGATCAGTCTTGAAGACGTGGACATGTGTATCGATCGGGTGTAGCGCGGCAAAAGCGGCCAGGAGTTGCTCATCCGTTTGGCTCTCTGTCGGTCCAGCCGAAGACAGCCGTTCGGAAACAAACAAGAGGGGCACGAAGGCAAAGAGAATTATCAGAGCACGAAGGCGCATGCATCCTCCTCTAGGGCAGAATTGGCTTGATTCCAGTCAATTCACAAAAATCCACCAGCGCCGGGAAGAGATCGCTTCCATATCCCAGGCAGGCGTACTCGTTGGTCCAATGCTGAAGTAGTTCGTCTATGTCGCAATCAGCGGTAACGAAACCGTGCGGCCAAAAGGGAATGCCGCACTCGTGCAGCCGCTTATCCAATTCTCCCGCCGGTGGCTCAAATACATTGGCTCGGGTAATCACCATCTGGAATTCGCCATTGACCCGGCCCAGGCGTGCCAGAACGCCATCGCCAACTTTGCACACGAGTTTTACGGATAATCCCCCAGCCTCGCCTTCGGTCGGGATGCCGTGTTCGGCGAAGCCTGCCGGGCCCAGCTTTCCGGCAAGCGAGGGCGGGCAGGCGCCATCACCTATGATCTTGATCTCCTTAGTCTTCTTATCAAGGTGCTGGAGGTCGCCGTAATAAACCGGCTCTTTGCTCAGCTTGGTCAGGAGCAGCACCGTGAGTCCGGTGTTGAAGTCCCCGAGCGTGGAGGTTCCATAGCCATCCTCCAGCATCATGCTCTGCGCGAAACAGGTGGCAGAGTAGTTGTCACCGAGGCCGGGGAAAGATTGAATTGTGTAAAAATCGAACTTCTCTTTTTCCACAATTTTCTTGAGAGCCAGGTAAAGGCGAATGGAGCGCTCATTGACTATGGTTGAGTCGGGAGCCTTACCGAACAATTGCTTTAGCCGCGGGGTGAGCGCGGCTATTTCAGACGGTGAAATTGCCTCAGCGCCGCGGATAAGCTCGGTCGTATCGCGCGTATCGATGTCTATGCCGAACATGCGCATCCATTGGGAAGGATCCGCGACTCCGCAGGTCTGACCCATGCCGCGACCTCCAAAAGCGCCGAAGGTGGAAAGATTGAGCCAATTCTTCAGGTGTGCGGCCCGCGAATAGCTGACGATTGTTTGGATTGTCTGAGGCTCGTCAGCGCCGCCGTAAACGAATTTGTGAGGCACGCCGATTTCGAGCAGGCCTCCGTGCATGACGAGACCACCGACCGGACGCCAGCCTTGTGAGCCAGGATGTGTCCAGAGCATCAGCCCTTTGCCAGTCGTGGCATACTCGCGGATGGCGCCAACCAGGTGCGCAGCCCACACCCAGGTTCCGGAAAAGAGAATAACGGCATCGATGTGGGCGTCATTTTTCATACGGCGCAATGCGGTAATTGCCTCCTCCTTGGTGGCAATTACTAAGTCATGCTTAACGACATTTAACCCCGCTTTTCTCAGCGCCTCTACGGATCTTTCCACTATTTTCGGATCTATAAATGGCTGGCCCATCGGATCTTTGAGTCCGTCCTTGTGTACCCCATAGACAATGAGTGCTACCTTTGGCTCGATCATCGATCCTCCCTCAAGAGCATTGCGCCTCTGCTCGCCTGAACTGGGATAAGCTGGAATAAAGAAGTCTGTATTGCTTACTTTGCTTCTCGTAAGTTTCCGAGATCGAGGGATCGGGGTCGGTCGTCTGGGAGACCCGAACGAATTGCTGGACGGTGTCGGCAAGCCCAGAGTATTTGCCAGCAGCCACTGCCGCCAGCATCGCTGTTCCCTGGCAAACTATTTCCGAGCATTCCATCTGGTGTAGCCGGCGATGGGATAAGGATGCCCGTAACATCAATCCCAAACGAGAGTGCGAGCCACCGCCACTGACGTAAATGTCCGTAAATTCACCTGCTGTTTGTTCCAGTAGATCGGCCATATTGGCGAATTCGCACGCAATACCCTCGAGAATGCCCTTGTACAGATCGCCGCGCGTGGTTCCCGGGCGGATACCCGCGATGACGCCGCTAGCTTGAGGATTGAAGTCCGGGTTACAAGTACCGAGCAGGTGTGGCGTGATACACAGACCAGTGGGCCCCTCGTTGGCTTCCATTTCCAAATCGCGGCAAAATGTTTCGACCGCGGCCGGCGTCAATTCCCCCCTGTGGGTGAGAATGCCGAGAAACCAGCTGAGCATGATCCCTGCAGGAAAATACGCAAGGGTGACATATCGATCCGGTACAACGTGGCAATAGGAATTTAGATTAGCAGCGAAGGCATTGTCGTCCAGCACCGGCGTGGGTGAAGCTGCAAGCAGGCATTCATATGTTCCCAAGGAGGCGGATACGCGTCCTGGGTCGACTACTCCACACCCGAGTGCACCGCAAGGCTGATCGTGCCCGCCCACTACGACGAGAGTCCCTGGTGTGAGGCCAAGGTCTGCGGCTGCACTCTGCGAGAGTTCGCCGGCAATGGTTCCGGCCGGAACGGCAATAGGCAATTGCTCGGCACACAAATCAAAGCCGCACAAAATCTCTGACGACCAACTATGCTTGTGAATGTCAAATAGCAGGAACCGGGAAGCCAATGAGTAATCTATATAAGCGGGGAGCCTAAGTCGTGTCAGTAGATAGGAAGGAATGGCTAAAAACCGCGCTGTTCCGGAAAAGATCTGCGGCTCATGTTCGCGCAGCCAGAGGATCTTTGCCAGCGGATACATGGGATGTACCGTCAGGCCTGTGATCTGGAAGATAGATTTGGGCGTGCAGTGTTGAGCAATAGTATCCGCTTCAGCAAGCGCACGACTGTCTATGTTGAGTATGGCCGGAGAGATCGCCTGGTACCGTGAATCGACCGGAACAAAGCTTTCGCCATGAGAGCTGATAGCCAGCGCCTCAACCGGATCCTTATCCAATTCGCTGGTAATTGCTTGTGTAACATTGGCGAAGGCTCGCCAGAAGGTCTCGGCAGGAATCTCAGCCCACGATCGATGCCGACTTTGAAATGGCGCATAGGGGCATGTTTTCTGCGTCAATGGGAAACCGTCATCTGAAAAAGCAACTGCTTTGCAGCTGCTCGACCCGATATCGACCGCCAGCAGACTCATTTCTAATTACCCTGGGCTGCCGATTTGGCGGCAAGAAGAGCCCTTATGCGTTGCAACAGCTCAATCATGTTGTCCGCTTGAAAGATGTTCCGGCCGAAGAACACACCGGCAGCGCCTGACTCCATGATGTCTCTCACGGTGTTAAGAACATCATCATCTGAACCAGAGCGGCTGCCACCTAACACTAGAATCGGAAGCGGGCAGGCGGTGATCACAGCGCGCAAAGCTTCTAGAGAATCGGCGCTCTCTGTCTTGATCAGGTCAGCACCCAATTCAGCCGCAATGCGAGTATGCAGCGTGAGCCACTTCGGCTCGCGGGGGTTTGAAACCTGCGCACCTCGAGCGATGGACTCTACAATAAGAGGTATGCCCGCGGATTCACATTGGCGGGCAAGGCGGCCGACTCGTCTGATTTCCTTTTTGTCGAACTGGGCATCACCGCTGCCGACGACCAGAAAAGTTATGACGGCATCCGCCCCAGCTTTGAGGGCTTCCTCCGGGTGAGCTACCAGGCAAGTCTGGAAGCCACCGGGCCTTTTCTTCGCGTTCTCGTCAAAAGCAGTCGTCCAGTCGAGACGTGCGATAAGTCCGGGAACGTGCTCGGCTTCGATCGCGTCAGCGAAGTAGCGGAGCGCACCCATATTCAACAGGACCGCATCGGCTCTCGCTCGCACAAACCGGCGAATTTGACTGGCAGGATCAAGCGTTCCAGGAATAGGCCCGAGCACAAGCGGATGGTCGAAAGCAACGACCAAGGTTCCGCGACCCGGCCGGAGAATGCGCTTCAGCCGAATCGCCTTGCCAAAATCTCCCAAGCTTTTTCTCCGGTAAAACGTTACAATACGCGCGTAATGTAGACTTTTGGGGCGCTGCTGTCAACCGCGCGCATCACATCCGCGCGTTAAATTACATGCCGCGCAGCGCTGGCCATGCGAAGTTTTATGAGAAACATAGCCCGGTTGCGGCAGGAAGTGTTCGAAGCCAACCAGGGAATTTACCGCGGCGGCCTGGTGACCATGCATAGCGGCAACGCCAGTGGCATCGATCGTGACGCCGGAATTGTGGTCATCAAGCCCAGTGGAGTGGATTACGAAAAAATTACGGCCGGGCTTTTGGTTGCAACTGATCTGAGTGGGCATAAACTCGAAACGGGAGAACCGGGGGACGAGCTGAACCCCAGTGTTGATTTGCCACACCACCTCTACTTGTACTCACAATGTCCCGAGCTTGGCGGAATTGTGCATACCCACTCCAATTACGCGACCAGCTTTGCTCTACTGGGACGGCCGATCCCAGCTTACCTGACGGCTATTGCCGATGAGTTCGGTCCGGAGATTCCCTGTGCGCCCTATGTAGATAATGTTGGCAATCACATCGGGGAAGCAATCGTTCGATATCGTAATTCGGCGCCCGCTGTCCTGCTGGCGCAGCACGGAGCCTTTACTTTTGGGCCAAGTCCCGGGGCTGCCCTCAAGGCTGCAGTCATGCTGGAAGATGTGGCAAAGACGTGCCACCTGGCGATGCAATTGGGAACGCCAATTCCGCTGCCAGCAAACGAAGTACGCAAATGGTACGACAGGTATCACGCAACGTACGGTCAAGTAAGAGGGGATGGCAGTAAGCGGAAGTCGACATCGTCCTGACGAGCAGTGGTAGAGCAATATTGAGCGTTCGTGTATGCGAACGGAGCAAGAGATGGTAACCATTCGAGACGTTGCCGGCCAAAGCGGGTTCTCGATAACGACCGTCTCCATGGTGTTGAACCAGGGCGCGGCGGCTATGCGCATCTCCGAAGATACGCGGGCGCAAATCTGGAAAGTTGCCCAACGTCTGGGATACCGGCCGAACCTGTTTGCCCGTTCCCTACGCAGCAAACGCAGCCAGACAATCGGGGTCATTGTTTTCGACATTACAGATGCGTACTGCACACAAATTTTGCGCGGGATAGAGAATCATCTACGGTCATCGGGATACTTTCCGATAACCACAGACTTGCAGAATGACCGCTCGCAATTTCAGCGCTGCGTCGACCTGTTGCTGGCTCGGCGAGTGGAAGGGCTGATTGCCATTGCCAACCCGATATTTCTCGACATGGATCTGCTGGCCGAGCATGCCGAGCGGGATATTCCGGCGGTTGTAATAGGTCGCGATTTGGTTCGTGGTCCGGTTAGTTCGATCGTTGTGGACAACGAGGCGGGAGCGCGGCAAGCGCTTCAGCATCTCTACCAGCTGGGACACAGCCGCATCGCCTTCATCAAGGGGCCGAAGATTCTGGTGGACACTCAGCAGCGTTGGCGAGGCGTGGAGAATTTCGCGCACGACGCGGGTTTGAAGATCGATCCTAACCTCGTGATCCAGATTAAGGGAAGAAATTCAACCTACGGAGAGGGCTGTGAGTTGACGGAAGAACTGCTGAGGCGCCGCCGTGATTTCACCGCACTGGTCGCCTTCGATGATCTCACGGCGTGCGCCGCCATTCGTTCTCTCACCAAGGCCGGGCGGCGCGTGCCGAAGGATTGTTCGGTGGTTGGCTTTGATGATCTGCCGGGATCGGCTTTCTACAACCCTCCTTTGACAACCGTGCAGCAACAACTGGAAATGCAGGGTTCGCTGGGGGCAGACATCATCGAAGACTTAATCCGAGGGAAGCTAGAGAAGCGCCACCTCGTGGCGAAGCATAGAAAAGTATCGCCCAAGCTGATGGTGCGCGACTCGACGTGCCCGGCGAGCGCCGGGGTCGGCCGCGGCGCCGGTGCGCGAACAATGACAGCTGCGCATGATTCATAAACAAGGCTTTATTGCGAAGAAAATGAGCACTATCGCAAAATGTGATCTCTATCGCTGGTGCAGCATTCCCGCCAAAGAACTGGAGCGCCATCCCCATTTGCGGACGCGGTTTCGTATCGTGCGCGATTCGGCTGAAATGGGGCAGTTGATGGCAAAAGAATTGGGGGAAATCATCGAGGAAAATAATCGAAAGGACCGGCCGACCCGGGCCATCATTCCCTGTGGCCCGTCTTGCTGGTACGGCCCGTTTACCAATTGGGTTAACAGCCACTCCCTTTCCTTGCGAAAGCTGACAGTGTTTCACATGGATGAGTGCCTCGACTGGCAAGCGAGGCCGCTCCCATCGGGCCATCCTTACAATTTCCGCAGTTTCATGGAAAAGCACTTCTATGGCGGGATTAGGGCGGAGCTGGCCGTCCCACAAGATCAAAGATTTTGGCTGTTGCCGTCGACTATGGATAGAGTAAGCGAAGCGATTGCCCGGGCTGCGATCGACATAACGGTTGGGGGTTGGGGACAGGATGGACACGTCGCCTACAACCAAGCGCGGCGTCATCCCTACAGTTCGATCACGCTGGAGGAGCTTGCGAACTCGACGATTCGTATCCAGGAAAACAATCTCGACACGATGCTCGCGCTCGCGCAGCGCACCTTTGGCACTGCCTACCAGTTTGTGCCGCCGATGTCGATCACTCTGGGTGTGAAGGAGTGTCTGGCGGCGAAACAAGTGCGAGTCTACAGCGATACCGGCGCATGGAAGCAAACTGCCCTGCGCGTCGCCCTTTTTTCTGAACCCAACGCCGAATATCCCATGACATTGTTGCAGCGACATCCTGACGCTCTAATCACCGCGACGCTCGAAACCGCGCGTCACCCCATCAGCGAGAATCCCGACTGGGAGCTGCTGTAATTCATGCACGAGCGCGTTGAGGATGCTCTTCGGTTCCAGCAACTCGTGGGCATCGGCGGCGTGGGTGCCGGGATTTTTTTCGAATTGGAGGGTGATCACACCCTGGGACGGAACGAAAGCAGGCTGGGCCGGCTGCTGAATGTCCGCGACTATTGCAAGCTCCACATCGTGATTCACTATGTAGCGAAGCTGCTCGGACCCTGGCTGTTTAGTCATGCCTTTGAGGTCCTACCCATTGCAAGAGTTGGGGACGATCCTGCTGGCCGAGGGCTTATTCAGGAGATGAACGAGGTCGGAATCGAGACAAGTCACATCCAGCTGGTCGCGGAGCTCCCGACTTTATTCAGCGTGTGCTTTCA
>DASSIO010000226.1:0-15291 GCA_035691825.1 Terriglobales bacterium
GAAGGATCGCCCAATCCGGCGTATGGCACGCCGCGGTCGATTTTCAATCCGCGGCAGGTTCAGTTGGCACTGCGCATGACATGGTGAGCAAACAGGGGTGGAATTCCGCCCCTCACCCATTTTTGGTAGTACTGCGAAAAGGAGTTGCACTGTAAGTCGGGCGAGTTACATAGGGAACTCGTCTCCCCGAAACTAGAAACCTGAAACCCGAAACCGGCAATGGCGACCACGGCAATTTCCAAAGACACGGTGAGCTTCGCACCGATGAGTGCGCGGCGCATGCTGATTCTTGGAGGAATTGTCCTGATCGCCGGAGGAATGCTGTTCGGGGATGTGTTCGCAGTGTTCGTCCTCCACCAGAACGGAGGACGCACCGGCGAGATGCTTCAGGCTGCCGCACAGGCAGCCGCTGACCAGGACGTGGCAGGCGTGCGCAATGCTTTCGCGAGCATCGGCGGCCTGCTGGAAGATCGCGGCACGAAGATTGACACGCACGTTCACATGAGCGATGCGGGCTATCTGGCATTGCTGCTGGCCCTGGTACAGCCTTACGTGGTCCTCCCCTCGCAACGTAAGAAGCGTCTCGCCAAAATTTTTCTGACCGGCGCGGTGATGCTGCCGGTCGGCATCTTTCTCATTCATTATGTTGGGCTGGCATACAGCCCGTTTCCGGTGATCGGATGGGCGAGCGTGCTGGCCGACACTGGCGGCGCTTTACTGATTGTTGCGCTGCTCGGAGAGGCGTGGGGAGTGTGGAAATACCTACGGGGCAAACGCTCAGAGCTGGATTCCGAACCGCAGAACGAGAGCAGTTGGTCAGGCCGAGCGATGCTGAGCGGCGGGACGGCACTGATCCTGTTGGGATTTCTTTACGGAGCATGGTTTTCGGCATTCGATCTGTACCCGCAAGAGAAGCGCGAGGTCAGCATCTTCAGCAGTCTCGTGGATCAGGCGGCGGCCAACAACAGCGCAGGGATTGCGGATTCAGTGAACGATTACGGAGGGCTGGCCGCAGCCCATGCGGCTTCGATTGCGGCCCACTCGCATATCATCGAATTCGGGTTGTTGGCACTGTTGTTGTCGTTCGTTCAGCCCTACGTTTTTCTCAGCGAGAAATGGAAGCGGCGCTGGGTGGTCGTGCTGCTGTCAGGCAGTATTATTCTGCCCGTCTTCGTGCTGATGGAAATAAACTTTGGGCTGGTGCCGGGCGCGATTGCGGATTTCGGCGGTTTGCTGGTGATCATTGCACTCATGGGAATGCTGACGGGAGTGCTGCGGTACACGGGCCGACTCGATGCCGGAGTGACGCGATGAACCGGTCGAGGAAAATTTTAATTTTTGGCGGCATCGCGCTCGCGGCCTTCGGCATGTTCTACGGCTTGTATTACGCCGTTTTCACCGAGCACCAGACGCTGGACCAGATGGGCGGGTCGCTGGCGGCGGCGTTCGCTCACGTAGCGGCGCGAGAGATGCCGGCGGCGCACACGGCTGTCGTTGCTTACGGCGATACCAAATACGATTATGTGCGGCAAGTGGATGTGCATTCGCACTGGATCGGCCTAGCCATGGTGATGATCGTGCTGGGCATGGTTTTCGATCACGTCACGCTAGGCGAAAATTTGCGCCGCATACTGGCTTGGGCTCTGTTGCTAGGGTCGATCTTATTTCCGCTCGGCGTAATTCTGCAGACGGTTACCCGTGGTGGAACCGTGTCATCCGGTCTGGCCATCCTGGGATCAGTGCTGGTAATCGGCTCGCTGGGCTTGGCGGCAATCGGGTTTATGCGGCAGAGTCCGCGAAGTGTGTAAAGTCGCGACTGGGCCGCCTGTCATGGTCTCTGACAGACGCTGGAGAAAATATCAGGAATGTATCCTCGAGCGTTTCACTATCATCGCGCCGGCTCGTTGAAAGAAGCGGTGACTATGCTGGCGCAGTTGGGCGAAGAAGCCAAGCTGCTGGCGGGAGGCCAGAGCCTCATTCCGCTGATGAAGCTGAGATTCGCCAGTCCCAAGCATCTGGTCGACCTCAACTTCATTCCCGGCACCTCTTATATAAAGGAAGACAAGAGCGGGATTCGCTTTGGCGCTCTGACGCGTCACGCTGAGATTGAGAACTCCGAACTCGCCGCCAAGATCCCCATTGTCCATGATTGCGCCGCCGGGATTGCCGATGTGCAGATTCGCAACCGAGGCACGATTGGAGGATCGGTTGCCGAGGCCGATCCCAGTGGCGACTGGGGCACGGTGCTCTCGACGCTCGAAACCACGGTGAATTGCGTGGGCCGTAACGGAACACGATCCATTCCCCTGGAGAAGTTTATCCAAGACGCGTACACCACCGCGCTCGCACACGATGAAATGGTGAGCGAGATCGTGGTGAAAGCGCCACCCAAAGGGAGTGGTGGAGCGTACCTGGCTTTCAAGCGCAGTGCTCCTGTGTACCCGACGGCCAGTGTGGCAGTGCAACTGACGCTTGAAGGCGACACGTGCAAAGACGCTGCCATCGCTCTGGGCTGTGTGGGATTAACGGCGATCAAAGCGGGAGAAGCGGCGGCGGCCCTCCGTGGCCAAAGAATTAACGAGAAAACAATCAATACCGCGGCGGAGGCGGCGCGGGCGGCGGCTGATCCACAGCCCGACATGCGTGGGTCAGTGGAGTACAAGCGGGCCCTGGTCGCGGGTCTAGTAAAACGTGCGATCGAAGTTGCCGCGCGGCGAGCACGCGGCGAACGCGTCGAGATTTCTCATATTTATGCCTAAGAAAGCAGTGAAGAAAAAAGTAGTTGCAAAGAAAGCTGCCGAGCCGGCGATCGAAAAAGTCCCGATTCGTGTCACCGTGAACGGCAACGAGTACTCGCTGAGTGTCGAGCCCCGAATGCTGCTTCTCGAGTTGCTTCGCGAAGAACTTGACCTGACCGGCACGCACATGGGGTGCGACACGACTTATTGTGGCGCATGTACGGTCCTGATGAACGGGGCGGCGGTTAAGTCATGCACTTTGTTCGCCGCGCAAGCCGACGGTGCGCAGATCATGACGGTGGAAGGTCTGGCCAAGAACGGTGAATTGCATCCCATTCAAAAAGCATTTGGCGAGTCTTATGGACTGCAGTGCGGCTACTGTACTCCAGGCTTGATGATGTCGACGTATCAACTACTGTCGCAGAACCAACGTCCAAGCGAAAAAGATATTCGCAAGGCGATCGCGGGCAATACCTGCCGCTGCACCGGATACCAGAACATCTTCAAAGCGATTCAGAGCGCCGCTCAGAACGCGAAGGGGGCTTAGGCGCATGGCGATCAGCTTTTCCGGCGAATTCGAGGCCAACAAGACGCCGGAACAGGTGTACGACTTTTTGACCGATCCACAGAAATTTGCGCCACTGCTGCCGGAGTACAAAGGGATGTCGATGCAGGACCCGACTCACTTCACGGTAAAAGTCAATGTCGGGGTTTCGTACATCAAGGGCACAGCTGACGTGAAAATGGAGTTAGCGCAGGCCGAGCGTCCGAAACGCGCGCAATATAAAGGTCTGGGCACGGTAGCGGGCGGAAACGCGTCCATCATTGCCGGGTTTGATCTAGCAGCTACCCAGGTGGGTACGAAAGTCAACTGGCAAGGTGAGGCACAAATCTTCGGCAAGTTGCTGTCGGTGGGCGGCGGCCTATTACAACCGCTTGCCAAGAAAAATATCCAGAAGCTGATTGACAGCCTACAGGCGGCGTTGAAGTAACGTGTTCAGGACCGCCTGACAAGAGTCGATGGAGAGAGCGTGAGCACGGAAGTCAAGAACAACTGGGTGGGTAAACCCCTTCCGCGAAAGGAAGAAGATCGCTTGCTGCGCGGGCGGGGCAAGTTTGCCGACGACGTAAAGATGCGGGAGATGCTTTACCTGCGATTTGTGCGCTCGTCTTATGCCCACGCGCGAATTCTGAAAGTGGATACCTCCGCAGCCGAGGCTTTACCCGGCGTCATATGTACGTTGACCGGGAAAGAGATTGAGCCGGTGGTGCAGCCATTTATTGAAATCGGCCCTGATCCTTGCGCCAAGATTCGTGATTATCCGCTGGCTTCCGAGAAAGTTCGCTACCAAGGGGAGCCGGTGGCGGCCGTCGTGGCCGTGTCCGCGCGGATTGCCGATGATGCCGTCGAGCTGGTGCAAGTTGACTACGAGCCGCTCGAACCGGTGGTCGATGCGGAGCAGGCGCTCAAAGACGAAAGCGTTCTGCATGAAAGCGCCGGCACCAATAAGGTCTGGAACGGAGTATTTGAATATGGCGATGTGCAACGGGCCTTTAGCGAAGCGGCGCATGTTGTCAACATCGACCGGCTCCACTTCCATCGGTTTTCCTCGACGCCGCTGGAAGCGAATGTAGTCATCGGGCAATGGGATCCAAAAGACGATCACATTTACTACTCCTGTAACAATTCATTTCCTTCATTCGCTATCCAATTCCTGGCGGCCCATCTGAATATTCACATCGACAAAATTCGGGTGCAGACCGCCGATATTGGCGGCAGTTTCGGGATCAAGATTACGACGTATCCACAAATGGCAGTTTGTGCGCTGGCTTCAAAAAAGGCGGGCGGCAGACCCATTAAATGGGTGGAGACTCGTTCCGAACACATGATTTCCAGCGCTCACGGCAACGAGCGCACGTTTCGTGACACCCGAGTGGCACTGGATAAAGATGGCGTAATTACCGCGATCGACTCGCGGCATATTGATGACTGCGGCGCTTATCCGCGCTATGAGCCGCTGGGCTGCGTGATCTGGTCGCAGGTCGTCCCGGGCGTATACCGGGTCAAGAACCTAAAGATCGACTTTACGCAAGCCGTCACGAACAAATGCCCGGTCGGTCCTAACCGTGGCTACTCGCGCATGCAGCATCTCTGGTTCCTGGAGCGGCTAATCGATATTTGCGCGCACGAGCTTGGCATTGCGGCCGACGAAATGCGCATGCGGAATTACATCAAGCCCGAGGAGTTTCCTTATACGACGCCGAACGGCTGCGTGTACGACTCCGGCAATTACCCGAAGATGCTGGAGATCGGGAAGAAACTCATTGATTGGGAGGGCTGGAGGAAAAAGCAGGCCGAGTATCGAAAACAAGGCCGGCTAATCGGGATCGGGATTGGGACGACTCTGGACTCCGGTACCAATAATTTCGGGCAGTCGCAAATCATCAATCCGAACGCGCCGTTTTCGGGAAATTCGCAGGGCGCCAATTGCAAGCTCGATATCTACGGAGAAGTTGTGGTAGCCGTGGGTTCCTGTCCGCAGGGGCAGGGGCATGAGACGACGGCGGCGCAGGTGGTCGCAGATGTGCTGAACATCTCTCCGGATCTGATTTCGGTGCGAACCGGGTTCGACACGGAGAGGAACGTGCACACCGGATTTTCGGGAACGTATGCCAGCCAGTTTGCGGTTTCAGGATTATCGGCGGTTCACGGCGCGGCACAGAAACTGAAAGCGGAGATGCGGCGGCTGGCGGCTTTTGTTCTCGAGACCAAGGAGGACGACATTGAGTTCGGGGTGGGGGCGCAGGGACCGGAGTTGCGCGCCAAGAGTACAGGCAAATCCATCAACTACTGGGGATTGGCCAATATCGTGAATGTGAACAGTGCCGTGCTGCCGCCCGAAATGCATGAGGTCACCCTGAATTGCCGCTACGTCTGGCGCGCACCGTTCAGGGTTCCGGACAAGCAGAAGAAGTTCGGCAATCTTACACTCACGTACGCCTCGCAGTTGCACATTGCAGTCGTCGAGATTGATCGCGATACGTACGTGCCCAGGATTCTTGACTATGTTGCGGTCGATGACTGCGGAACGGTAATCAATCCGCCGATCGTGGAAGGGCAGGTTTATGGCGCGACAGCACACGGCATCGGTGCGGCGCTGATGGAGACGTGTGCGTATGACGCCGTCGGCAACATGCTGACCAGCACCTTCAGCGATTACACGCCCATTACAGCCATGAATATGCCGAAGGTGAAGTACGGGCACCTTCAGACGCCATCGCCGCACAGCTACAGCGGGGCCAAGGGTATGGGGGAAGGTGGGGCAGCACCGATCCATACGATCTCGGCCGCATTACAGGATGCCCTGTTCTCACAGGGAGTCATCATCGAGGACTCGTTCAACAATGCCGACAGCATCTTCCGGGCCATGGTTCTCAAAGAGGTTGGCCAGGCTGATCAACTGGTGAAAGTTGAGCGGAGGGCATCGGCGTAGCGGAGAAGATCAGAGCCGGCGGAATTCCGGCGGGGTGAATGAAACGAGTTTGCATCATTGGTTGCGGCGCCATTGGAAGCTTGTACGCGGCACATTTGGCGCGGGTGGCTGAAGTCTGGGCGTTAGTACGGCGCGAGGATCATGCGCGGGCGTTGAATCGGGAAGGACTGCGAGTTTCCGGGAAGCACGATTTTTCCGTCAGCCTGAAGGCGACTAGCAAGGCGGATGAACTTCCGGAATTCGATCTTGGCATTGTCGCTACTAAAGCGACGCAGGTGGAAGAAGCGATTGCCGAGGCAGGGAGTCGCTTCGACCATGGCGCGGTGATTTCCGCACAGAACGGCCTGGGCAGTGAAGAAATCATTGCTGAGCACACGCGCGGGCAAGTGATTCGCGGGACGACGTTCATGAGCGGAACGAAGCATAGCGATACGCATGTGCAATATGAGCTGGACACCGCGACGTGGTTAGGCCCCTTTGAGCCGCGTGCCACGCCGATGTCGGTGGTAAAGCATGCGGCAGCGATGATTGTGGCCGGCGGGTTGAAGGCGGAAGCGCTGGACGACGCTCGGCCCGCGCAGTGGTCGAAGCTGATTTTTAATGCTTCGGTGAACAGCGTGTCGGGATTAACCGGCCTGCCGCATTCGCCCCACTTTGCAGATGAGTCAGAGTTTTCCGGCTTGGGGCATCTCTTGCACGCATTGATCGAAGAAGGCAAGCAGGTGGCTGCTGCCGCTGGGGTGACACTACATGAAGATCCATGGGAGATGAACAAGATTGGGGCGATGACGAATCATCCACCGTCCATGCTGTACGACGTCCGCCATCAACTGCCAACGGAAGTGGACTTCCTGAGTGGTGCGATTGCGCGCGAGGCGGAACGCGTTGGAACCAGCGCGCCGCTACACTCTGCGGTGTACCGCTTGATTAAAGCAAAAGAGGCTTCCTGGACCTTTGCTGATGAGAACAGGGCAGTAGCGGCGCATTAAGAAGTTCACCACAAAGGACACAAAGGAACACAAAGGGGCGCTGGGAAGCATCACCACAAAGGACACGAAGGAACACAAAGGGAAGAGTAGTGGCTTGGGCGATTGACAAAACGAAGCTGGAGCGCGTTCGAGATCTGATGAAAGCGCAGGATGTGAGTGTGCTGGTTGTGCGGGCTCCGGATAACGTGGTGTATCTCACGAATTATTGGTGCATGAAGGGATACGACGCGGTCGTATTTCCGAGCAAGGGGGAGCCGACTCTGATTGCCTTGGAGCCGCAGCTCGCAGACGCGCAGCGGAACTCATGGACGGAAGACATCCGATTGTTCAAGGGCTATGACGAACGGGACCCGCGGCCTCCGCAGTACCGAGCGCTCGATATCGCGCTGCAGGTTTTGAAAGAAAAAGACCTGATGGACAAAGTCGCGGTGGAACTCAATATGGGCACGCAGAGCGCCGACCGCATGGTCGGAGAGCCGACTACGCCAACGCAGGCGTACTTTGACGCATTCCGAAAAATCGCAGGAGAGGTAGTGGACGCCACGCCGATTCTGGTGGAGGCACGGGCGATCAAGACGGCGCAGGAAATCGAACGCATGCGGCTGGCCAACGAACTAGCGGCACTTGCCATGGAGCATACGCGCGATCACATGAAACCTGGCATGAAGGAAAGTGAAGTGGGAGGCATGTACGAAGGTTTTGTGCACGGGCTGGGAGTCGGCTACAAGGGAAAAGTCGAAATGGCGCGCGCTTTCACGCTGGTGTGGTCGGGGAAAGGTATCGCGACATTTACGGCAACCGGCGATCGTCCCATCCAGAAGAATGAGCCAACACTGTTTGAGATCTGGGTGTGCGTCGATGGCTATTGGACAGACTTGACGAAGAACGTGTGCCCAGGTGAGCTGACACCGGAATATCACAAGCTGCTTGATCTGTTGCTCAAAGTGTTTAACGAGGCAGTGGCATACGCGCGCGATGGCGCAAGCTTTCCGGAGCTGGACCGGTTGATTCGAGCGCGCATCGCAGCAGGAGGATATCCGGGACAGCCATCGCATCCGATTTGCCATGGCGTCGGAGCGCGGGCCCATGAGCCTCCGTATGCGCACCAAGCCAGCACAGGAACCATCAAAAAGGGTATGGTTCTGGCGATTGAGCCGGGCATTTATTGGCCGGGCGGCGGCGGTCTGAGGGTGGAAGATGATTTTCTGATTACCGAAAACGGAAATGAGAAGTTGTGCAGCTATCCGGACGATTTTCGGCTGGCAGCACGGCATTGAGGATCGAAAGAGGTCCGGAGCGCAAATGTCGGCTTCTTGCGGGGGCTAAAGCCCGGAACTTATGCGGTTCTGAACGACGCGGCTGAAGCCGCGCCCCTTCACGAAAGACTTGTGAGATAGCTTATGAACCAAGAACCGAGAACGAACTTTGCATAAACCAGCGGCCAAACCGGCATCCTCACTCGACCCGAAATTGGTGGAGAAGATCGTCGCCGAGGTGAAGGAAGACGAAATCGTTGCCATGTGCTGCGACGTGATCAATATTCCGAGCCCCACGGGTCATGAGTTGCAGATGGCGCAGTACATGCAATCAGCGCTGCAGGCTCTGGGACTCAATGTTACGTGGCAGGAGGTCGAAGAGAGCCGTGCGAATGTCGTCGCACGATGGACAGGAACTGGCGGTGGAAAGAACCTGATGTTCAACGGCCACATGGATACGTCGAACACTGGCGACGAGGAATTTCTTACCGGGATCGGCTACAAGCCTCATGCTGTCGTGAAAGACGGCAGGATTTACGGTCTCGGGATTTACAACATGAAAGGCGCGCTGGTTTGTTACACGCATGCAGTAAAAGCACTGCAGCGCGCCGGAGTGAAGCTTAAAGGTGATGTCATCGTAGCCGCGGTTGCCGGCGAAATTGAGAAAACGCAATGGGGGGAATTCAAGGGTAAAGAATACCGGGGATACGGATTCGGCACGCATTACCTGGTGAATCACGGAGTCCTGCCGGATGTGTGCATTTTGGGCGAGCCCACAGACACGCATTTGGTTCTGGAGCATTTTGGGTCGATGTGGGTGCGGATTTCCTGTACTGGAATTTATGTTCACACAGCTTTCTGCGAAGGACGCGAGGAGATGAACTCGATCCGTCGGATGCATGAGTTGTTGGATGGCATCCTGCAGTGGATCGCACGTTGGGAGAAGAAGGCTGCCTACGGCGGCAAGAAAGCGATTGTGAACCTGGGCGGGATTCGTGGTGGTCATGCGTGGAGGGCAAGCCGCACGCCGGAGAAGACGGATTTGTTTCTGGACGTTCGCGTGCCCCCCACGATTGCAATGAGTGAGGCGCGCCGCGATATTCAGGAAGTCTTTTTCGCCCTGGAGAAAGCACACCCTGATTGGGGGCTGGAGTTTGAGACCTATGTCTCGGTTCCGGGAGCGCGCATCAGCGAGGATCATCCGCTCATCAAGACGATTGATGCGAATCACGCGCGCATTATGGGGTCAGTGCCGGAGAGGGAAGTGGTTACGTGGTGCTCCGATGCCAGCGTTCTCAGCCGGTATGGTGTGGACACGGTGAACTACGGACCATCGAGCGGACCGCGCGACAAAGAAGGAGAGAAGGTTTCCATCAAAACCCTGGTGGACATCACCAAGGTTTATGCACTCACGGCTGCAGAAATTTGTGGTGTGCAATAACGGCAGCAGTCCTGCCGCGCATTAGGTCAACGATTCATAAGTGAAGAAGCGGGCTGCTGCCCAGCGAGGTGGGATCTGCCTAGTCAAAAAGAAATTGCGCGCCGTTACGCCAACGTCCGCTCCCGCATGCACCAGGAAGGGTTGGACGCGCTGATCGTGTGCGGCAATCAGTATGCCGGTTTTGAGGGCGCGGTGCTCTACATGTCGGGATTCGAAATTGTGCACCGCTACGTATATCTCCTTTTACCTCTCGAAGGAGAACCGACGTTGGTCTTCCCGCGCGAGGCGCGTTGGATCGGTGACAAGAAGAAGCCTTGGGTGAAGGACCAGGTCTGGCCTGATATTCCCGGGCAATGGATTCGCGAGCGCGCGCAGGAGCGCAACTGGAAACGGGTTGGGGTTTACGGCATGAATTTCATCATGGCGGTGCGCGATTATCGCGAAATCGCGCAAGCGTCGTTTGAACTTATCCCGTTTGACCGGCAGTTTGACATGGCGCGTGCGGTCAAGAGCGAGGAAGAGCTTATCGAAGTACGCGACGCGATGGACATCATTATCGAGGGATTTTGGGCGTTGATCGAGTCGTATGAGCCGGGAAAGACGGAGGCCGAAATTCTGGCGCCGGCGGTGGAAAGTTTCTTTGCACGCGGTTCGGGGCCTCGCATGATGAATATTGTGCTTTCTGGTTCGAATGGCGAGGCCGAAGCGCACTTCAAAGTTCCCGGGTTGCGGGCCGTGCTAGCCGACGACCTGATGTTGTATTCCCTGGAAATCACCGGGGCCGGCGGTTATTGGGTGGAATTTTCCCGTCCGTTATTGCGAGGCAAGCCGAGTGGGACAACGCAGCGAATGGCGGATGCGTATCCTCATGCCCTCGAGAAGGCTCAGAAATTGATGCGTGCGGGCGAGCTAGCGAGCAATGTTCATCGGGTCATAGCCGATACGTTTGCGGAACACGGCTTCAAGCTGGGACACCTTTCAGGACATTCCATCGGAGCCACGATGATCGAATATCCGGCGATTGGCGCGAACAGCGATGTCCCTCTGGAAGAGAACATGATCTTCTCGCTGCATCCCCAGGTGGTGGACCAGGACGGCAAAGTCTGCCTCTACACCCAGGACACGTATCGGATTGGCAAACAGGAAGGCGAGTGCCTGGCGAGCGTTCCGTGGAAATTTTTTACCGGGCAGGAATCGCGGAGCGTGGTTGCGCAGTAGCGGGGTTAGATAGAGACAAAGAAGGAGCGCTTTTGATCAGGATCTGCGTCGTGGGGTGCGGAGCCGTGGGGAGCCTGTTCGCCGCGCACTTGGCCAAAGCCGGCGAGGCGGAAGTTTGGGCATACGACGTGTGGAAAGAGCACGTCGATGCCATGCGGCAGGACGGCCTGCGGCTTTCGGGGGCGGCGGAATTCAATGCAACGGTGCATGCCACGACAGATCCCGCGGAGATTCCGCGTTGCGACTACGGGATCGTAGCGACCAAGGCGATCCATACGCGAAACGCGATTACACATACGGCACGCGTTTTCGACGAGAATAGCGCGGTTTGCTCGGTGCAGAATGGGGTTGGCAACGAAGAGATCATCGCGGAGAAAATCAAGCTGGTGATCCGGGGCACAACTTTTCCAGCAGGTCATGCGATTGCGCCGGGTCATGTGGGCTTTGACATCAAGGGTGACACCTGGATCGGGCCTTTCGAGCCGTCGAAAACTCCGATGAACAAGGTGGAAGAATTAGCTGGACTGATGACGCGCTCCGGCATGAACACGATTGCGTTGCAGGATGCGCGAGGCGCGCAATGGACGAAGCTGGTTTTCAACGCATCGACGAATCCCGTCGGGGGCCTGACGCTTTTGCATCACGGAGCGGCAACGCGGTTCGGGCCGACCGGCCAGCTGTTCAATGATCTGATGGCGGAAGGCGAGGCAGTGGCGGCCAAGATGGGGATCAAGTTGCACGGCGATCCACGCGACCTGGTGCGCAAGGGCGCGAATGCGCCCGGCAAGCATCGTGCCAGCATGCTGCAGGATGTGCTTGCGAAGCGCCAGACAGAAGTAGACTTCATGAACGGCGCGATCGTGCAATGGGGCGAAAAGGTAGGAGTGCCGACGCCACTGAATAAGGCGGTGTGGGCGCTCATCAAAGGTTTGGAACATTCGTGGACGGACCCGGACTAAAAGCTATAGGCAGGGCTCAGAAGTCAGTAGTCGGTAGTCAGTCGTCAGATGGGTAGTTAATCGTCGTAGTCAGCATCTGGGAAGAGCCGCCGAGCGCGTCGGGGCTCGAACCTGGTACCCACCATTCGAAATCTCACAACAGGAGCAAGGCAAGAATGTCGGTCCCTTTCAACATTGGAGTATTGCAACTGAGCATGGAGCCAGTGCACGAAACGGTTGCCATGGCGAAAGCCTGCGAGCAAGCGGGTTTTGACACGTTCTGGATCGCGGAGGCCTATCCGTGGTGGCGCAAGCACTCGTTTGAAGCGCGGTCGTCGACGGCAATTCTCGCCGTGATTGCTCACGAGACTCGCCGTATTCACTTGGGCTGGGGCATCATTTCGCCCTACACACGTCATCCGGTGCAGATCGCCATGGAAGCGCGTGTTATGCAGGATCTGGCGGGGGAGCGCTTTTTGTTGGGGCTCGGCGCGTCAAAGATATTCATGAAAGAAATCGGCGAAGGCGAAGGCGAGAAGGTCGGGCCGGCCACGGTGATGCGCGAGAGCATCGAGGTAATCAAGGGAGTGTTGAACGGAGGCGCATTTGAGTATCAGGGGAAAGTATTCGCGGCTTCGGTTCCGCCGTTAAAGTCAGACGCGCACACGCCGCGCGGACTTCCTCCCGTTTACGTTGCGGGAACGGGAGCCGTGATGCAGAAGCTTGCCGGTTCCGTCAGCGATGGATTATTGACCGCCAGCATAACCACGCCTGAGTTTGTGCGCTACTCGAAGAAGAACATGCTGGAAGGCGCACAAAAAGCTGGGCGCGACGCCTCGAAGCTGATCCTGGGCTGCGTGATCGTGGGCAGCATCGGCAAAGATTCGGTCAAAGGGAAAGAGGGAGCGCGCGAGCAAGCGGCCATGTATCTGGCCAACAAGGTGCAGAACATCAAAGGCTCCGCTGACGTGCTGCTCGACTGTGCGGGGCTGACGTTCGAGGAACTTCGGCCTGTTGCTGATGCTATGGAAAAGGGTGGGCGCAAGGCCGCGGCCAAGGCAGTCACCGACGAGATTCTGCGGAAAGTGTGTCCGATTGCGGGTACGCCGGAGGAGTGCATTCAGAAAATTCAGGAATATCGCGATGCAGGGTGCACCCATATCATGCTGGAAATCTGGGGCGATGATCGCACGGGGCAGGCCAAACTGTTTGGGGATGCTGTGTTGCCGCACTTCAAGAAATAAAGCAAGAGCTCACCACAGAGGACACAAAGGAACACGAAGGGCTTAGCGCCCTACGTGGCTCAGGGCACCTTTACGATGCCGACGGTACGGAGAGCTTTAGATTGGTTGCGATTTTCCGGAATTCATCGTCGGTGAGCAGGCCATTTTTGGCAATGGCACGTTTCTTGACTTCCGCGAGGATGGGCGCACGCTGTTCCGGCTTGATTTCAATGCCGAGTTCCCGACATTTGATGTCGATACTGTCCAGACCGCTTTTTTTGCCCAGCACCACTCTTCGACTCGCATTCACTAATTCCGACGAGTAAGGCTCGATTGCTTCCGGTATATGGAATTGGCTGGCGACGGCGCCGCTTTCGCGCATGAACAGGTTTTCGCCAACCAGCGGCTTCCAGGCTTCCAGGCGGTAGCCGGCGAGTTTTTGGACAAGATCCGATACCTCGCGGACCTTGGTTAGCTCCATGGCAACATGCACGTCGTAGAGGCAGCGTAGCGCCAGTGCGATCTCGCCGATGTCCGCGTTGCCGGCGCGTTCTCCCATACCGTTGATGGTACCCTGAATCCAATGTGCTCCTGCGCGCACGGCCGCGACCGCACAGGCGGTACCCAGACCAAAGTCATTGTGGCCATGAAAGTGGACCGGGATGCTGGGACCTACCCACCAGCAGACCTGCCCAACCAGGTATTCAACCGCTTCGGGACCGCAAGCGCCAATAGTATCGACGACTACGATTTCGCTAGCGCCCGCATCGATGGCGGACAAGTACACCCTTTTCAGAAAATCGAGATCAGTGCGAGTGCCATCCACGGCGAAGAAAGCAACCGTTATCCCATGCTGTTTGGCAAACGAGACAGCGTCGACGACGCGTTGTAGCACTTCGTCACGAGAGATGCCATAGGCCTTCAGCTTGATGTCGCTGGTGGGTGCCTCGATGACTGACGCGCGCAGTCCAAGGCGAACAAGTTCTTCCACATCGGCCTTCACCGCGCGCGAAAATCCCCAGAGTTCCGCGCGTAAGCCGGCTTTGGACATCAACTGGATGGCTTCGGCATCCTCAGGAGACACGCGGGGAAATCCTGCCTCAATACGGCTGATGCCAAGTTCATCGAGCTTGCGCGCAATTTGCAATTTCTGCTGAGGAGAAAAGATCACGCCGACGGTTTGCTCGCCATCCCGCAGAGTTGTGTCGTAAAACCGTACCGTCGAGTGCGGGAAGGCAGAGCGGATTTCAGGCCGAGTGTTCAGTTCACTGACCCAGATTTGGGAATTGTTGGTCATAGTTGAAGAAGATCATCGCATCAGAAAAACCCACCTGCGCTGCAAATGGTGGAACATGAGGTGATACAGCGGCGAGCCGTTTTAGATATCCAGCTAGCGCCCGACCTCTTGTGTGGCCATCGCGGCCGGTCTTTGGCCGTAAGCTTCTTCCCAGGAGATCACCGGGTTACGAAGAATACCGATCTTCTCGATTTCACATTCCATAACATCGCCGGCTTTGAGATACCAGGCTTTTGGGTCTCCGCTGAACGCCGCCACGCCGGAAACTGTGCCGGTGGACACCACATCTCCTGCGCTGTAGCCCATGGGCGAGTAGTGCGAAAGAATTTCGGGAATTTTGACAGACATCTTGCTGGAGTGAGAGCGCTGCCGCGACTCGCCATTGACGCGCAGTTCCATCGCCAGATTGTGGGCATCAGGAATTTCGTCCGCGGTGACAATCCAAGGGCCGAGGGGACAGAAAGTGTCGATGCCCTTACAGAAACTGAACACGCCCGAGTTCATTTCGCGGCGCTGGATGTCGCGCGCAGTAATGTCGTTAAAGATGACATAACCGCCGATGTGGTCGCGGGCCTCTTCGGGCGTGAAATGCTTCCCCCCTTTCTTGAGCACGACCGCCAGCTCCAACTCGTAGTCGAGTTCCTGGGTAAGGTGCTCGGGGTAGATCACAGGCTCGTCAGGGCCGATGATGGCGTCT
>DASSIO010000227.1:0-3213 GCA_035691825.1 Terriglobales bacterium
GGAATTTGGACTTAACAAGTGGGACGTGGCCGCAGGAGTGCTGCTTATCGAAGAAGCAGGCGGCATGGTCAGCGATTTTGAAGGGAAACCGTATCATCTTGGCGGGCCGGTGATTCTGGCGACGAATGGTTGCATCCATGAAGAAATGCGCAAGGTAGCGCTGGAGATTCCCCGTCGCGCCCCTGGGCCGGGCTAAGAGTTGTCCTGAGCGACAAAGACCGTTTTGGGCTTGCACGTGGCTACGGCGCCGGTAGAGCCGTGCCCTGCCCTGACAATCGCGCTAACTATAACCTTATAGGGCACTTATAGTTTTCTTAGGCCATCCAATCTAGCATTTCCAGGCAACGAACAAACCTGTCTTCGCCGTGCTAAGGGCGCAATCTTGGCCTTTAACCCATTGCCGTAGCTGTGGAGGAAGAATGCTTGTTCTGGCGCAGTTTGCAGCGTATAGAAAATTTGCGTTCGTAGTGCTCGCGATGTTGGCGCGATGGGTTGTGGTGCAATGGGATTCCCTTCAAAATCGAAGTGGAGTGTGGGTGACCGGGCGCACGGGGAATGTCACAGTGGTGACCGACAAGCTTTTCTAAGAACCCAAAATTCAGACAGGACGAATTGATCTGCTGATGCCGGGCAAATAGTGAGGAGACGAATATGCGCGCACTCATGCATGAGAAGAAGATTGCCTGCCTGCTGTGCACGGCATTGCTGTGGCTCGGATTTGGTCCCGGCAAGTTGCTGGCAAACGATGGGAGCGGCGAGGGCGAGAAGAAGGCAGCGCCGGCTGCGAAGACGAACGCGCCCCCGCCACTGACGGAACGCGAACTGTGGCTGCTCGAACGTATCGAACAGTTGGAGAAGCGGGTTGCTGAGCTGGAAAGCAAGAAAACCCCGGGTACCCCGGCCGCCTCCGCGGGCGCGCCCGCCGAGGAGCCAGCCGCGGAAGCCATCCCAGCGCAGCCCGCCCCGGCGGCTGCAGTTGGGTCAGTCATGGCGAGCGGGGCTTCTAACGCGCCGACCACGCCGGAAGCTTCGACGGAGACCGCCATCAACGTTGCTGCTGAAGGTTCGCCCGCAGCTCTCTCCACCAAGCAAGAGCAAACCGCTAGGGGCAAACCGGCAAAGGCAGAGCCCTTCGCCTTTGCGGATTTTACGTGGCTCAACGGCAATGCGCGCACCAAAGATTTGGCGATGGACACAAAGTTTTTCACGCCGGAGGTCCGGGCCGACATTTCTTATATCTACGATTTCAATAATCCGAAAGACGACACGATTGGCGGGTCAAGCGAAGTCTTTCGGTCGAAGGAAGTGCAGGTAACGCAACTTGGCGTGGGCGGCGACTTCCATTATGACAATGTTCGCGGGCGGCTGATGACGCAGTTCGGAATGTATTCGGAAACCACGCCGAGGAATGATGCCAGCCCCGCGCGTGGCCAGTGGAATCTCGCCGACGCGTACCGCTACGTTTCGGAAGCTTACGGCGGCTATCACTTCGACGTGCTGCACGGGATCAATGTGGATGCGGGAATCTTCATGTCGTACATCGGGCTGTTCAGTTACTACAACTTCGACAACTGGGCATATCAGCCGTCGTTTGTTTCGTCAAACACGCCGTGGTTCTTCAACGGTGTGCGCGTGCAGATTTTCCCGACCGAACACTTGAAGATCGAGCCGTGGTTCACCAACGGCTGGCAGTCCTATGGACGCTTCAACCATCGCCCTGGCTTCGGAATGCAAGTCCTGTATCGCCCGAATGGATGGTTCTCCGTGCTGGGCAATCAATATGCCTTCGGCGAAGAGGCTCTGGGCGTTCCGGGCCGCGTACGCTATCACTCCGACGACAGCCTGGAAATCAAGTATTACGACCAGCCGGAGAATTTCGTCAGCAAGATGGCGTTCTCGCTCACCGGCGATATCGGCTGCGAGCACGGCGGCGGAGTGAGTTGCTACACGAATACGAAACAAGGGCCAAAGCAAAGCTTTTTGGGCTACATGCTCTACGATCGCACGTGGTTTCACCACGACAAATACGCACTGACGCTGGGCGGCGGCAGAATCAACAATCCGGGGCGGTATCTGGTGCTGCTGCCGCCTATCAATGGTGCAACGGCTTCGACAGGGACACCTTATTTCACGGAAAATCCCGGAGATCCGTTTAAGGCATGGGATGCTTCCGGGACGATTGACTGGATGCCCAGCCAGTACATCACCTTCCGATGGGAGTTCGATCATCGCGCGGCGAACGTACCGTATTGGTCAGGCGCCGGAGGCATTACGCCTCCCGGAGGCAATAACAGCAATCCCTCTGCGTTTGTCTGTAGCGACGGGACGGTAGCCCTCGCGGGAGGTTGCGGCTCGCTTGGACTATGGACGCCGGATCTAAGGAAAATCGAGAACCGCATCAACATGGCGATCCTCGTTAAGTTTTAGAGGCAAGACGTTACGGAAGGAATTGGCCGCGTTGTCTCGCGGCAACGTTTGCTGCGCTTTCAACGGCGAAAGGCGGAGTCACCCAGATTGAGGTGGTACGTTGTTGGCGTGGCCACAACTTTCACCGAAAGCACACGGATGAAGTGATCCGCCGAGGTCCTCTGGCACTTGACCTTGACCTGCTGGCCTACGCGGCCTGCCAGCATTTCGGGGTTTGTCGCCGACCAGGACTCCCCATTCTTTGCGGCCAGACTTTTTCCGTCCTCGCTGATCCGCCCCGAGACGGTAATGGATTTCGGTGCGCTAGACCTGGTGCCGTTGTTGGTCTGACCGGCAGCAGGTATGGGCAGCAAAAGCGGAGCAACAAGAAAAGAGAGAGCGAGTTTTCTCATCGAGGACTCTCCTTCGAGCGGAGGCATAGCTTCTGTGTTGCAATCTTAGTCCGCGCCGACGACCGGTCAAGCCGGAAAAACAAATCATTCGCATGCAAAATTCTACTGACCAAGGATTGGCGTGACCGTATGCGACTCGGCTTGGCTGCGACCGCAAAAGCAGGGCGCTCAATCATCCAGATACCAGGGAACGTTGATGACGACAATGCGCTCGTTGCCCCGAAGCAGAAGAAGCGCCTTCAAGACGGAAGCACGCTTATTGTGAAGCAGATGGTGAAACCAGTGGCGCTCTACAAGCTCGGGAATCACGACCGCGATTTGCTGATTGGGATTGGCGCGCTCCGCTTCGAGAACGTAGTCCACAATGGGACCCAGGATTAAGCGGTAGGGCGAG
>DASSIO010000228.1:0-7577 GCA_035691825.1 Terriglobales bacterium
CGCGGAAAGCGCTGCCAGCATGCCTGAACCGACCGGAGCGTCAGGTGGCATCAACCGCGTGGTGGCTTCGTAGCGCACCGGGATGAGAAACGCGAGGAGCACGCTCCCACACAGCGCGTAGAGTGTCGTGCGACCCAGCAGCCGGCGATGCTCCCAGAGCAACCGCATCTGCGCGATGCTGCGCCCGCGTGCTTGCTGATGGTCCACGGCGGTGAAGGGCCCCTCGCCTGGCTCCTGAGGGACGCTCGCAGGACCGGCCCCGGGCACGTCAGGGGCAGGCTGACGAACGGGAGCGCTGCCGGTGAAGCTCATGGCCGATCTCCCGCAACCAACGCGGCTGCCGGCGCGTCAGCGGAAGAATGCTGGAACAATTTGTGAGGCTCAAACAGAATTTGTACCGCCGTCGTCACGTTTCTGGAGGCATTCGGTTGAATCACGGGAAACAGCCACCGCTCGCTTTGCACTGAAACAGAAACACTGAGATTAGGACGCAAAGAGTAGTCGCCCTTGATCCCTACATCCGTCAATGAGCCACCACCAGGAACGAATTCCTTGCTGACCTTCTGGTGCCTGAAATTCAACTGCAAACGACTTCGGGCGTTAAACCAGTAGTTCGTCCACGCCTGCGCGCCCTGCCCACCGCGGCCAACCCAACTTCCCATTATGTTGCCTTTATTGGTATATCCATTTTTCCATGTACCGTTGCTGTACCAGGTGCCTGGTCCGTTTGCTCCACCTATCTTCGGGATATCTGTGTACACACCTTCGACCCTAAGATCTGACTTCGGCAACCTTGGAAGGTGGGGAAAATACATGCCTGAGTGCCATGCCGACCAGGTGGGATAGGCAATTGGTGAGAACTCGTCATATGTGAATCCATCTGCGTAGAGGGTCACCCAGTTACGCAAGCGAGGAAGTCGATAGCTAAGATCCAGCCCCGAGGTTCGTTTTCCAGGCTTATCGGCAGCCCCGGCCGGCGAGTTTCCAGTATCAAACAAGCTGGCAATCAGCGCGTGTGTTGTGAAAGGGTAGACCTCGCCACCGAAAATGGTTGTGCGATAAAAGCCAAATTCAAAATTACGAGTGGGCTTGAAGCCGAAATGCTGACCGTGAATGAAAGGCTGGTCCGCCAGGGCCTGACCCCACTGCCCGCTGAGTCCCAGAGGACTGAAGATAAATTCGTATCCTGACAATCTGCCTAGGAAAAACTCGGTTTTCATCGGTCCAAGCCAGCCGAGGATACTTGGCAGTTTCAGCGGAGTTGTACGTGTGATCCGAAGCATATCGATGGGTTGCGCGTTATTGCTCAGATCCAACGACGTGCCTTCGCTTAATGCGCCCTCGCCGGTTCCCCACCACAAGCTTTGCCTGCCGAAGGAAATCTGCCAGTCCGAAACCATCAGACCGACATAAGCATCAAGCAGCGCCGCCTGCGTAACGGCTGGGTGCGGTGCGGCAGGCGGCAAGGGTAAGCTATCCAATCCAGCAATCACTTCGCGCGTCGACAGCGGAAGTGCAGGGATGCTCGGCGCGGTCTGTACTTCACCGCGCACGTAGGCAACCCAACGGCCTGAGGTGGCATACGATGAGAAGCCGCTCGCCGTGCTCCAGCCTTCGCCGTAGGGACGCCCGAAGTCGTTGAACTGAGTCTGTGCGAAGTCATAGCCATCCGTAAGGGGCATTCCCGAGATGTGTTCCGTGCGTGTATATATCGATTCCACCCGAAAGGCTGTGTTGTCATCACCGGCTAGGCCCTGCGTTGCGGGAAGCAATTCCCGTTCCAGTAACGAAACCAGCTTTGGTGCTTCCGTGCTTTCGCCCTCGATGTTCCCTACTTTGTCTTCTGCCTCGCTGAGGAGCCTTGCACACTCCCGACGTGTCCAAGGCCGCATGCCGGCAAAGCCGCTGTCGATCAGGCCCATGGCCGCGAGACGATCCAGCGCCGGATAGATCCAGCTATCGAGCGGAACATATGGGGAACCCTGATTGGCCGGAGAATGCGTGCCATCGCCGCGAAAGATTTGGCTGATGGATCGCCATTCTCCACCGCCGAGATCAAAATCGTGGTGCCTACTGTAAATGTCTTGCGCAACGAGATTACCGATGACACTGCCGACGACCACGTCCGATGGAAAATGCTGGCGGGCTTTCACGCGCGAAATATCCACCAAGGAAGCTAAGCCGTACGCCATGATCTTCGTAAGAGGCCCGGGATATTCGTGGGCGATTACTCCAGCTACGGACCATGCCGCGGCTGCGTGTTCTGAAGGGAACGACGTGCCGCCGCTTTGAAAGAACGCTCCGCTACCGTTGCCCTGGTAGGGGCGCTCGCGGCGCAGCGAGTATTTCAATCCCTCCACCATCACGAGGCTGTTCAGAGCCGATTCTCCAGCCAGAAATCCCGTTTCACTCCAGTGCTCGTTATGCTTGGCGTGACCCAGGAGCCACATCCCGCCCGCACCGCCTACCAGTGCCGCAACGCCTGCGTTCGACATTGTTTTGTAGTGGCTCATCGTCGTGGGACTCTGCGACAGGTGCTTACTGAAATCGCGGTCCGTCACGAAAAGTCCGGCTGTAATGCCACTGAACGGCACAACCCATTCCGTATCGGAGAACCGAAGCTTCGTGGGACTTGTCCATACCCTTCGTTGATCGTCTAGGAACCGGCCCATCAAACCCAGCTGTGTTCCCTCATGTGTCTTGGCAATCGCGTTCGCTTCCGGAGGTTCTTCCGCCTTTGTAGAAGGGTCGTGCTTTTCGGAAGCGTTTTCCGATGCCGCGGTCCCTGCCGCCTGTTCCTGCGCGGAGGACACACTGATCGTCACGATGCTAAACAGCAGCGCCGCTCCGAGAATCCCGACTTGGCGTTGTCTCGTCATCTCTTCTCGTCAGGCATACTCACGGAATAGCGACAGCCGCTACCAAGGCCGCAGACGAAGCGATTTGCGCGACGGATAGAACATTTTTCAACGTACTGCTGCCGAGTACCGGCTTCTCCGGCACCACAACCGTGTCGCCTGGCCCCAGTGTTGCCGAGAGCACACTTCCGGACCAGAAGCTGCCCTGCTTTCCACCAGTGACCGAGCCGTCGGAGCGGATAATGAAGATCCCTCCCTTGTCTGCAAGTTGGGTGGGACCTCCCGCACGGGAGAGATACCACCCAGCATTCCTGCCTGGCGTGTAGGTGAGGGCATTGGCGTTGTACACCTGTCCGATAACCAACACGACTCCGGGCTGCTTGGGAATCGTCAGCGAGTCTCCGGTGCGAAGCTCGATATCGTCGGGCGAACCCGCAAAGTCTTTGCGGTCCGCGCGAAGATGGATGACCAGCCGCCCCGATATGGGAGCCCTTCGCAGCGCATCCAAAGCGCGCTGGCGCTGCTGGACGGCAGCCTGTTGCAGTGCGACTTCTTCTGTTGCGGTTGTGGATGCCGAAGTCTTTACCACCGCGGACTCTTGCTCCAGCCGTTGGATCAGGTCCTGACGGCTCTTCTGCTGAAGTTCCCGAACTTCCGTTCGTTCGAACACGGCTGCGCGCGGATAGGCGGTCGGCAGGAGCCCGCCGGCACGCCTTAGTAACGAACTCAAGCGTTCGCCCGGCTGGATGCCATAAACACCCGGCTTACGCACTTCGCCGCGCAGAGTGACCGTGGCCCCGATATCGTTCCAGCCCGCCTGCTGCGGCACCGTCAGCTCATCGCCGTCGCGGAGCGGCAGATTCTGGTCTTCTTTTCCCGCCAGCGCTGCAGCCAAATTCACGTCCTGGTGCCCTGACGGCAAGCGGTCCCCTGACGAATTGCTCAGGATGGCATAGTGCGTGATGTCACCCGCCTCGGGATTCGCGCTACGAAGAAGCCCTCCGGCGGAACGCACCAAGTCAGAAACCTGCATATTCGACGTGAGCGGATATCGTCCTGGGCGAACAACTTCGCCGCGCACAGACACACTTGGCGGACTGACGCGCTCCGGCTGGCGGTGCATCAGGATGCGGTCCCGGGGCTCGATCAGAATGTTGTTCAACGGGTCGCCTGCCAGCGCTTCCCGCAAAGAAATGCTAAACACCTTGGTTGTGGCGTCGGGCATGGCGCGGAACAGTTGCGCCGAATCGAGCCACGTCTCTGGAGTCACGCCACCCGCTTGGTAAATGGCGTCGCGCAAATGCTCCTGCCCAGAAACCCGGTACCGGCCGGGAGCACGCACTTCGCCGCCGACCATGATTTCCGGCACCGCCTCCAGGTCGTAGCGGCCAAAGATGCGTACGGTATCGAGCGGCTGCAGTTTTGGTGCGCTTTCGGGATGGTCGAGCGCTGCCCCTAGGTTGAAGCTCTCCACCACCGGGCGGTTATCCGGCGCCGTAATGCGAATGATTTCAGCATAACGCTCGGATGGTTCGGGCAGCAGGTCTTTATAAGATGAAATCAGGTCGGTGAGCTTCATGCCTTCGCGAAAAGAGTAGCGTCCCGGACGCAGAACGTGCCCTTCGAGATAGACCGCGCCACTGTTGTAGGGCGCGATCGGGAAAATATGAATCTCGTCGCCGTCTTGTATCTTGAATTGTTCAAACGTTGCCCGCAGAGCATCCTTGTCACTGGCCTCTCCTACGTCGAGGCTCAGCATGGTACGCTTTTCGTGCGCTTCCAGCCGCTGCACTTCAATATGGCGAAGCGCTGCTGCGGGCAAAATCCCTCCGGCGAGGTCAAGCACTTCATTCAGATTTTTCTCGCTGCGAAGTTCGTAAATCGCCGGGCGTCGTACCATACCGTCCACCGTGACACTTGATCCCAGCGGAGGCACCCGCAGCGAATCGCCGTTCTCCAGCCGCTTCATGTCCCCACGAATGCCATGCAGCAGCAGATCGTAAGCGTCCACCTCCTCCAACAATTGCTTTCCGCGGTAGTGCTCCAGCCGGCGCAAGGACCCGCGCGCAGTGACACCACCCGCCGCGAGAAGAGCGTTGAGCGGCGTCGAAAGCGAACTGATGTCATACGCACCCGGCGAAGAGACTTCCCCCACCACATAAACCCGCACCGTGCGTAGTCGCAACAGGGAAACATCTGCGGAAACGTCGCGGAATTGCGTGCGCAGCACGCGTTGTACGGAGTCCTGGACTTCTCCGAGAGATTTTCCCGATACGAGCAGCGGGCCAGCCTCTGGCAACGCCAGCCGCCCCTCCCGGTCCACTGTGCGCAACAGTCGCTCGGAGACGCCGCCCCAGAGATTGATGGACAAACTGTCACCCGGCCCAACGACATAGTCAGGCCCCACGGGAAGGTCCATCGGCAAGATGTCCGGGGCTGCCGTGCTATTGCGGAACACGTCCAGGCCAAACCGTTCCGCCTTTCTATTCGGCGAATTGGCCTGTACGTACAAATCGTAGAGCGACGGCACATCTGCATAGGGATTCGGCCGACGGTCCATGCGCACCGGCTCAAATTCCGCAGCAGAAGTTCCTTCAGCACGCGACGGTCGCGGCGCCGGTGCAATCGGCACCTCGCCCGTCGTCATCGGCGTTTCAGCAGGCAATGCATTGACAGCGCGCTCTGCCGACTCGCTCTGCATCGACGGCCTGCCCCCAGCCTTTACCAAGTCCAGGTGAGCTTCTGGCGGGGCTGCCAGCATTTCCGGGCGTGAAGTATCGAACGTGCCGTCTACGCTAACCAGCGGCTCGCGCGCTGGACGTCCCTGATCCGAGGGATGTTCGGTTGACGGCTGAGTTCCGACCTCAATCACTGTTTGGGGCGCTGCATGCGGGGAATCATGTGATCCCGCGGCCTGTTCCATTTGTTGGGCGCGCGCACGCATCGTTAAATTGTGCTCGGCGGCAAGGTCCGAGTCCGGGTTCACCTTTGGAAGCAGATAGCCGTAACGCTGTAGGAGCCTGGTAGCCAGGACACGGGTTCGCAAATCCTCGTGCAGGCGTTCCGTTACGGCGCCCTCGCTCAGGTCAGATTCTTCGAGCAACTGGCCACTTTCGCCTGCCTCTTGGGCAATGGCGCGTTTCAGCTCCACCATCAGTCCTGCATCGCGATTCACCACTTCAAGGATTTGCTCCGCTGTTGCGGCTACGCGGTCCAGGTTGTCCGCCACGATTCCATAACCACGCCGCGGCACATATGCTGGTGACTTTTCCCTCCGGGATCCGCTGGGCGCCTGCTCCCCGCGGCCCTGCTCGCTTGACGATTGCTGCCCAAAGGCCGCCCCGAGACTCACAATCATTGCGAAGCAGAGCAACAGGCTCATGCGCTTCACGCCGCACCTCCTCTCGCTGACTCGCTCTTTCTCCGAATCACCTCGAGCAAGGCCTCTTCGCCCGTCTCCATCTTGGTCGAGTGGATTTCCATAGAAGTCCAGTAATAAATTCCGATATTCGTGTTCGGCGCCACCGCGATGATCCGCAGTGCTGGATATTCGCGAAACAGCACGTCGCATAACTCCGGACGTTTCTGCGATTCATCCAGAGCAATCACCAGAAAATCCGGGTTGGTCTTTGCAACCATGGACGCCACGTCCTGTTCGTCCCCCACTTCTCCAACGACAAGGATTCCGTCTTGCTCGGAAAGCGTCGAATGCACGAGTTCGCGGAATAGCCGGGGACGGTTGGCGATCAGTACTCGGATGCCTGTGTCCATGTGTCCCTCCGGAGGAGACGGAGATTAGTGGGAAAAGGCGAAGCTGAACAGACTGGAACTGGTACCAAAGAAGGAGTACTGCGAAATGGGGACCCCCTACCGATTCAATTGGTATCAGGAGAGTACTTTTTTGTTACCCGCCTGCTGTTCTTTGCGCTATTACCTCTGCTGGCTTCCCAATCTCAGCGGCCGAACAGACTACGCACCTATCGAACAGACTTCACGGCTAGTCACTCGGATTGGCATTTGCAAGCTGGATCGAAAAGGCGCATTAGCTGCAATTCCTAACCTACAAATCCCCCTATCCGAATGCCCATGTGTGGCGCTGTTGGTGCCAGCGGCGCAACATTTTTGACCACTTTCGTGGGACGGATGGCTCAGACCATACGGAAGATTATCAAATGGAAGAACGGCGCAACTCGAAAACCATGAACAAGATTCTGAGACTCAGTTGGCGCAAGCATGGGAACTTGATTACACTCTGCTCAGTCTGCCACGAAAAATGTCACGGATTGAAGTGCCAATGAGTTCGCGTCAATCACCGAAACTTCCTCAGCCCCAGCCCCTCCAGCGCCACCAGCCCCGCAAACTCCGCCCCGTAAACCAGATACCTCCGCCACAACCGCCTATCCAAAAAGCATCTCTCCCGAAGGCGGTTTTCCTAAGTCACTAAAGCTGCCAAGACCAAGTTTCTGCACTAACAGCAAACACAAAAACAAGGGATTTAGAAACAAATAGCGTTTCCAGAGGCGCGTCGGCTCAGCCCACAGACGGAAAAGCCATTCCAACCCTCGATCCTGCATCCACCTCGGCGCCTGGGGAATTGCACCCGCCAGGAACGGAAACGCTGCGCCCACGGCTAGAACCGGAATTCCCAGACAGTTGCGAAATTCATAAGCCCAGATTTCCTGACGCGGGCATCCCAGGCCCACGAATAGGATCGACGCC
>DASSIO010000229.1:0-3174 GCA_035691825.1 Terriglobales bacterium
CTTGAACTCCGGGTGAAACTGGCAGCCCAGGAACCAGGGGTGATCAGGAGCCTCTATAATCTCCACGTAATTTTCATCGGGCGTGCGGCCGGTGATGCGCAGACCGGCGTTCGTCAAAGTTTTCTCGTAGTCGCGATTGAACTCGTAGCGATGGCGATGGCGCTCGCTGATTTCAAGCTTTCCGTAGGCTTTGGCGGCGAAAGATCCCGGCTCGAGTTTGCAAGGCCAGGCGCCGAGGCGCATGGTGCCGCCCATTTCATCGACACCGAGCAGTTCGCGCAGCTTGTAAATCACGCGATGCGGTGATTGCGGATTGCACTCTGTCGTATCCGCCTGTTTCAATCCGGCCACGTCACGCGCGTATTCGACCGTGGCACACTGCATACCGAGACAGACGCCGAAATAGGGAGTCTTGTTTTCGCGGGCGTACTGAATCGTATAAATCATGCCTTGAAGGCCCCGCTTGCCAAAGCCTCCGGGAACCAGAATGCCGTCATACCCATGCAATCGCGCGGCCGCAGTCGACAGAGAGTCAATTTCTTCGGCTTCGACCCACTCGAGAATGGTTCTGTGATCGTGCGCCAGGCCGCCATGCAAAAGAGCTTCACGCAAGCTCTTGTAGGCGTCTTCGAGCTGAACGTATTTGCCCACGACGGCGATGCGGACTTCTCCAGCAGGGTTGTGGATACGATAGACGAGGTCGAGCCATGGACGCATGTCCGAAGGGCGCTCCTCAAGTTTCAAATGGCGGAGGATTTGCGCGTCCAGGCCTTCGCGGTTGAGCTCAACGGGAACCGCGTAAATCGTGTCCACGTCCTCCATTGAAATCACGCAGGCTTCCGCCACGTTGCAGAACAGCGCGATTTTTTTCTTTAGGTCTCCCGGGATGTGGCGGTCACTGCGGCAAAGCAGAATATCCGGTTGAATCCCGATGCCGAGCATTTCCTTTACGCTATGTTGCGTTGGTTTGGTCTTCAGCTCGCCTGCGGCGGCGATGAAAGGCACCAATGTCACGTGGACAAACAGCGTGTTTTCGGCCCCGAGCTCCAGGCGCATTTGTCGGATGGCTTCCAGGAAGGGCAGCGACTCGATGTCGCCGACTGTTCCGCCGATCTCCACGATCACCACATCCACATTGTCGGAGACTTTCTTGATCGTGGCTTTAATCTCGTCCGTTACGTGCGGGATGACCTGCACGGTTTTGCCCAGATAGTCGCCCCGACGCTCCTTGGTCAAAATGGTTTCGTAGATGCGGCCAGTGGTCCAGTTATTGTCGCGGGAAAGCTTTGCATGCGTAAAGCGTTCGTAATGTCCCAGGTCAAGGTCCGTCTCCGCGCCGTCTTCCGTCACGAACACTTCGCCGTGCTGAAAAGGGCTCATCGTGCCCGGATCAACGTTCAGGTACGGATCACATTTCTGTAGGGTGACTTTGAAACCGCGACTTTCGAGGAGACAACCGATGGAGGAAGCTGCAACGCCCTTACCGAGCGAGGAAACTACACCGCCTGTTACAAAGATATATTTTGGCGCCATCCATGCAGCCCGCGTCCGGGATTTCCCGCTTCGCCGGGCTTATCAGCCCTCCCAAAGAATGACGTACAAACAATTATCTTCGGAATGTGCGTGGCTGTCAAATCGAACCATCGCTTCCCGAATTTCGTGAGTTCAATTGGGGGAGGATGCCGAGAACGCCGAAAAATTATTCAAGATCATCAGAAACTTTTCCACGGCGGGCGGGTTTTACAGTAGCGGAAGAGTGTCATTACTTTTTCGCAGCTTTTAGATGTTGTCTGATAGGTCAAATTAGGCGTGCAGTGGAAACCGTTTTGTATGCTGTACTCATCAAATCATTGGGGATAGCGCGTAGCCGGAACTACAGCCGGCTAGCGCTGCTTGGATTGATTCGCGGGATGCCGTTCGAACGTGGGGAAGGGAAATGAAACCATATCATCGACTGCCTCTGAGCGGTGCTCTGTTCTCAGCCGTTTTGATGGCCTCATCCATTGCCGGCGCACAGCAAAAACCGGTGCCGGTTCCACATTCCAATACTTCTTATCAGTTGAGCCGCGAGAATGCTCTTGAAGGTACCGTAATTTCTTTCACCACAAACTCCCAAGCCTCACCGGCGGGTGCGCATGTGACTATCCAAACCGCCTCCGGTGCAGTGGATGTTCATCTCGGCAATGCGAATCTGCTGGCAGCCAGTCATTTCACTCTGAGCCCTGGCGATACAGTTCGCGCCGTTGGTGAGACGATTGCGGCCGGCAAGAGTTCTCAGTTCCTCGCCAGAGTTATCCAGAAGGGTGGCCAATCGCTCACACTGCGAAGCGTACGGGGCTTTCCGTTGCGTCCGGTCGCGACGGACTTCGCCAATCGGCCGGGGGGTGTGCTGTGAAACGCCTGCTCTTCTTGCCACTCTTTTCGTTGTCGTTGTTCACGATAGCTTGCAGCGGGGGAGCTAGTAACGGGACTCCGCCGCCCAAGGTCGGCACCTTTACGAATTCCAATCTGCAAGGCAACTACGCTTTTTCCATGTCCGGTCAGGATGGCAACGGCGCCTTCATAACCAGGATCGGCAGCTTCATTGCGGACGGGAGCGGGAAGATCTCCAACGCCATTGAAGATGTGGACGACGGCGGAACGATCTCGACCGTTTCTTTCACACAGGGCGGAACCTACACCATTCAACCGGATGGAACCGGCACTCTGACGTTGCTAACTGCCGCTGGCGGCCTGCAGATGAGCATTTCCCTGGCCGCGCCTTCCCCTGCCGGCAAGGGCTTCCTCATCCAAACGGATCTCTCCTCCACCTCTAGCGGGACCTTCGTCCAACAGAATACCGGTTCCTTCGCGCAGCCTTTCGCCGCCTCGGCCTATACGTTTGGGTTCAGCGGCACCGATTCCATTGGTGCGCCGATTTCGTTCGTGGGAAATGTTCTACTGAACGGCTCCGGCGGCGTGGGCGCTGGACTCTTCGATCGCAACGATGGCGGGAACCCCAACGATCCCTCCGGTCCGCTGGCCATCAATGCCGGAGGCAGCTACGTGCTGGACAACAGCGCGGGTAATGCGGCCAATTTTGGCCGGGGCACGATCACGTTTGCTGGCCTTAGTTTCGCATTCTATCCCGTCGATCAAACGCATGCCTTCTTGCTCGAAACCGACGGAGGGAGT
>DASSIO010000230.1:0-2962 GCA_035691825.1 Terriglobales bacterium
TGAACTTGGAAAGTGAGTCGCCTCAGATATCCAGGGAGTAACTATGCCGGAATGAAGCGGTGCGGCACCGCGGGACGTTACCCACGACTAATCCCTAAGCTGCTGACCCAGTTCGGCGAAGTGCCAGGAATGAAATGGGGCCGGACAAATTTGTCTCTCCGACCACGCGGTGTTCGCCGAACCATACTCGTTAACAGGTGGAATAGAAAAGAATCAGGCTAGTCAACACGTGGAATTAAATCGTCATTTTGGCAGGAAATATAAGCGGTAAACGCTGTTCCTGCGCTGAAAGTGGTCTAACTCCCAACTCCTAACTACTATCCTCACCTTCCCAACGCTTCCACGATGCGGTCGAAATCGTCCAACCCCTTGTACTCGATCACGACTTTGCCCTTGCCGTTCTTGTCCATGATCTTTACCCGGCAGCCGAGCCTTCCCTCCATCTCGATCCGGGCTGCGCGTACGTTGGGATCCTCGATGGGCGCCTTCTTCTCCGGCTTTTCCCCTTCCTTGGGCCCCAGCCATAGCAAGTGATTTACCAGCTCCTGTGTTTGCCGCACCGACAATCCTTCGCGCATGACTTTTTGTGCCGCCGCCGTCAGTACCGTCGCATCTTCCAGCGACATCAGCTCCTTGGCGTGGCTGAAACTCAGCTCGTGGCTCGACAACCCCGACTTCACCTCCGGCGGAAGCTTCAGCAGGCGCAACAGGTTGGTAATCGTGGTCCGGTCTTTCCCTGTTCGCTTCGCCATCTCGTCCTGGGTAAGCCCGAACTCGCGCGCCAGCCGCTCGAACGCGAATGCCATCTCCAGGCAGTCGAGGTCCTCGCGTTGCAGGTTCTCGATCAGCCCGATCTCCATCGCCTGCTCGTTGGAGACCACGCGCACGATCGCCGGCACCGTCTCCCGTCCCGCGCGCTTCGACGCCAGCCATCGCCGCTCTCCCGCGATGAGCTGGTACTTGATCTGCGGTGCTGTGGCACGCGCCTCTGGCCCCACTTCATCCAAAACGTGCGCCAGATCTGCCTCTCCATCGGTTCCGTCGACCGTCGACCGTCGACTGTCGGCAGAGACATATCGCAATACGATGGGTTGCAGCACGCCCTGCACCCGGATTGATTGCGCCAGCTCCTCCAGCGCGTTTTCGTCCTGGCGGCGCCGCGGCTGGTAGGGGCTGGGCTCGATCTCTTCCAGCCGGATCTCCTGCACCCGCTCGCCTGCCGCTTCCTCCAGCACGGCCGTCATCGTGGTTGGTGCCGCGGCAACCGGGGGCATCATGGTCCGCGCCGCCGGTATCAGCGACTCCAATCCCCTGCCCAGCACCCGTTTCTTTTCCTGGATCATGGTCTGCTCTTCCAAATTATTAGAATTGAAATCGAAATTCAGGTTCACCCGACTCGACTTCGCCCCAACTACGTTTCTTCTGCCCCCACCACCGCCGGCTCGCTCTCCGGCGCCAGGTTTTCAGTACTTGACCCGCGTGTCATCAATTCCTTCGCCAGCTTGATGTACGCCTCCGCGCCGCGCGAGCGCACGTCGTACAGCAGCGCCGGCTTGCCATAGCTGGGCGCCTCTGCCAGGCGAACGTTGCGCGGGATCGTCGTCGCGCACAGCTTTTCTTTGAAAAAGTTTTTCAGCTCGGTCGTGACCTGCTGCGCCAGGTTGGTTCGCTCGTCGTACATCGTGAGCACCACCCCCTCCACATCCAGCGCGGGATTCAGGCTCTCGCGGATGCGCGCAATGGTGTCCAGCAGTTCGCTGATACCTTCCAGCGCGAAGTATTCTGCCTGCATGGGAATGAGCACCGAGTCGGCCGCGACCAGCGCGTTCAGCGTCAGCAGGTCCAGCGCCGGCGGACAGTCCAGCACGACAAAGCGATAGCGGTCGCGCGCGCCGTTCAGCGCCTGGCGCAGGCGGTACTCGCGCCCATCCATGTCAATCAGTTCCAGATTTGCGCCGATGAGATTCTTGTGCGATGGCACCAGTGAAAGCTGCGCCAGCTCGGTCGGCTGAATGGCATTGTCGAGCGTGGCCGCGCCGGTGAGCAACTGATAGGTACTGGGGCGATCGGGGTCGCGCGCCAAGCCCAGGCCGCTGGTGCTGTTGGCCTGCGGGTCACAGTCGACGATGAGCGTGTCAACCTCGGCGGCGGCAAAAGAGGCGGCCAGATTGATGGCGGTAGTGGTCTTACCCACGCCACCCTTCTGGTTGGCTACAGCAATAACACGTCCCATGAGGTATTGGCGGAGAGCTCGCGTGAGCAAGGGTACCGCCGGTGCCTGGCGGCATGCAATCGCGAAATGACATTTCCACAGATGTTCTACGAGGAACATTTGTGGAAATGTTTCGGAAGCTTGTTGATAAATAAGAGTTGGAAAGTTTTCCACAGATGTTCTACGCGGAACATATCGTATATCTCAAAATGAGACGAAATGCTTTCCGTATATTTGGTCCACTTTTACTGTTTGATTGCTAAATTTTGTACGCATATGTTAATAAAATTATGATTTTGGTCCACTTGTTTAGAGATAAAGTGCGTGACTAGCGTGGTTCCGGATGGATCAGAGGGTAGAGAGCAGGGCCAGGGGCAGGGAGTAGGGTGTGGGCGAGGAATCGCGATAGGGGTCCAGGCAGGGGATGTGGTTGGATCGTATAAGGTTGCTAGGCGCTGGGAGGGTCGAGGTTGCCGTGTCGGACTCGGTAGTCAGAGATGAATTGGCGGGCGGCGACCTCGGCTTCTTCCTGGGAGTTGAACTGACCGAGGAAGAGTATTTCAGGGGAGCCGTGTTTCTGAATCACGCAGAGCACGATATTAGGATGACGACGGCGATCCTCGATCATCTCGGCCGACAGGTCGCCTTGCTGAAACTTGACGCGAGGGATGCCAGAGGCGATGAGACGCTTGCGTTGGTCCGCTCCGAATTGGGATCCTTCGCAAGACACCATGAACCCCGACATCCCAA
>DASSIO010000231.1:0-34207 GCA_035691825.1 Terriglobales bacterium
ATGGGCTGCAGAAGCTAAACTACCTTCGGCCGCTCGCCTTGTCTCTCAGGCTCCACTTCTATCTGCCGGCGGCGGGAGTTGGGTAGGTCCTTAAACCTGCGAACTGCAGGCAGATGTCCAGAAGGAACTGAGGGTTGTTAAGCAGATAGCGCTTCCACAGCCTCCCAGGTTCCTGGCTTAGCCTGTGCAGCCACTGCAGACCGGCCCTCTTCACCCATGGAGGCGAGTCTTTTATTTGACCAGTGTGGATATCAAACGCCGCGCCCACGCCCACCATTACCCTGGCATCGAGCTTGTGGATGAACTCGGCCATGAACCGCTCCTGCTTGGGCGTGCTCAAGCCCACCCAAAACAGATCGGGCTGCAACTTCCCCACGTGCTGAATCAAGTCGCATTCTTCCTCACGGTTCAGGCGGCGAAATGGCGGACAGTACGTACCCACAACGCGGATACCCGGAAACCGGCGTTCCAGTACCGACCGGAGCTGCTCGGTGACCCCGGGCTTGCCTCCGTACAGGTAATGCGTGTACCGCCTAACCGTGGACATCTCGCAAACTGCCAGCATCAAGTCCGGACCGTACACGCGATCCATGCGGCGAAATCCCTGCCATTTTCCTACCCAAACTGTGGGCATGCCGTCCGGAGTGGTCAGGAACGAGTTGTTCAGGACGGTTCTGAACTGGTCATCTCTTTGCGCTTCCATCACCCCGTGTACGCCGGTGACGCACACGTAGCCCTTCTGGCCCGCGGCAATCGCAGCATCAATCGCCGACACTGCCGTGGCCATGTTGAGCGCGTCAATCCCAACGCCCAGCACGTTGGCCCGGGCGCGGCTAGGCGGCAACGGCATGTTCCGCCTCAACGAGCTCAATGCGGCCGGCAGCCCGCAATTCCTGCTCAATCCACTGGTAGGTGACCGCCAGGCCGTCTTCCAGGCTGATGGACGGCTCCCACCCGAACACCTGGCGCAGGCGCGTGTTGTCGCTGTTCCGTCCACGCACGCCCTGCGGCTTGGTCAGATCGTGCCGCTTCCTCAGCCGCTTGCCGGCAATGCTGGCAATGATGTCCACCAGCCCGTCCACCGTGACCAGCCGGTCGGTGCCCAGGTTGATGGCATCGCGGTGCTCGGAGGCCATCAGCCGGATGAGGCCCTCCACGCAGTCGTCAATGTACATGAAGGAGCGCGTCTGCTTGCCGTCGCCCCAGATTTCAATTTCGTCTCCGTCCCTGAGGAGAGCCACTTTGCGGCAGATCGCGGCCGGCGCTTTTTCCTTGCCGCCCTCGTAGGTTCCCAGCGGACCGTACACGTTGTGGAAGCGGACCATCCGGGTTTCGAAGTTGTAGTCATTCTGATAGTAGCGGCAGAGTTCTTCGGTAAACAGCTTTTCCCAGCCGTAGCCCCGCTCAGGCTCGGCGGGAAACGCGTCTTCTTCCCTGAGCGGCGTGACCTCCGCGCTCTTTTGCTTGGACTGGGCATAAACGCAGGCCGAGGACGAAAACAGGAAGCGCTGCACGCCATTGATGTGGCTGGCTTCCAGCATGTGGGCGTTGATCAGGATATTGTTGCGGGCAATGTCCGCGAGGTAGGCGGTGATGTAGCCAATGCCGCCCATGTCGGCCGCCAGGTTATAGACCTGGTTGATGTCGCGTGTGGCCTGCAGACAATTGTCCCAACGCCGCAGGTCCAAGAGCTCGAACTCATCGGCGGCCGTGGCCGCGTACTCCGGACGCTTGATGTCCACCCCGCGCACCCAATGGCCGTCTCTTTTCAGTCTGTTTACGAGATGATGGCCGATGAAACCACCGGCCCCAGTGACAAGAATGCGCTGTTTCATACAATGCTCCTTCTTGGTTTCCAAAGAAATTGTCTCTTGAGAAATGCCGCATTAGTCGGCGGAGGCGCTTCGGTGCATCAGCACATCGTGATACAGGCGAACGTATCCTTCCCGACAGCAAGCCATAGAAAATCTCTTCTGCGGACTTGACGGAGAAGGCCTTGCCTTTGACAAGCTGGTTCTCAATGCGGACGCTACTTCATCTACGGCATTCGGACCGAGCTTGAAGAAGATTGTCGACCCGTTGCTTACCTCTCGTAAAACCGGAATATCAGCACATACGATTCGTGTAGGGAAGAAACTCGCTTCCACTGCTGGCAAGCAAAATCCCTCAGTTGACGAGGCCACAACAAGAGCTTCACAATCGGTATAGAGCCGCGCAAGTTCATTATCGCTAATGGAACAGCGCAGATCAATGCAGCCCTTCAAGCCCAAAATGGACATCGTCGATAACAGGCACGCTGTCTCGGGCCCGTTTGCTCCTACGATGCACAATTGGGTGTGTGGAGGAAGCCCCCCTTCGCGCCGTAGCAGTCCAAATGCGCGAATAATGAGGTCAAGATTCTTGTGTTTCCAGTGTTGTGCTACCGAAAGCAAAAACGGCCGCTTCCGCCCTCTGCACTCCAAAGACAACTTCGGTTTCTGAACGTACTGATAGATAACCTCTACAGTTTTTGTACCGATCATTCGCGCGAGCCGCATCTTTGTCCGTGAGTACGTATAATGGGAAACGCACACCAGAGCGCTGCTATTCTGCGCCGCCTGTCGCAATACGTGCCGATTCAGCAGAACGTTTGGAAACCCAATCGTCTCTGGATGATCAAATGAGTACAAATCGTGCACCGTCGTAATTACGGGAACATTAATCTTTGATCTGATGAATGGAATTGGAAACGCCAGTTGCAATAGATGCGGATGCAGTTGTTCTACAAGCTTCGGTAGCTTGCGATAGTACCAGTTATATCGCGACCAGAAGGTGTTGCTGCAATCAGCAGCAACCACTACGATTTTGTCGTTGTCCACATTAAAGCATTTCTCGAGGTGTTCTAACTGCCACCCTCCAACAACCACCGTCACTCTACTTACCTCATCCGAGGTACCTAGACATTGCGCGAGGTTAGCAGTGAAACGGCTCAATCCGGAAGGATTCGTGAATCTATTTACGCCTGAAATCACAATGTGCATATCGACCGTCCTCTGCTACGACGCCTCGCTGACCGTGGGGACATGGCACGATTGTAGGCTGGCGCTTATTGCCGCTTCGCGATTCCCATTGTTTCGCACCAGTATGCAAAGTACTTCTGGCGGCGGCATATGTTTAGAAACTGCGCCCCGATATCACGGTTTACCCACGCCCACATCGAACATGGGAGAAGAGCGACGACAAGTTGTGCAAGGCGCACCCATGCTTTCAAGTGGCAGTACAGCGGTGTGTTGTGAAGGCGGTCAATGACAGCAAGGGATACTCCGTTCCAATACTCGCGTCGGACATAGTAGTCTGTTTTGACACGCTCCCCAGCCATTCTGTGCATAACATACGCACCTGAGCTATACCATACTTGTCGCCCGTGTTTCAGGAGGCGAAAGAGTAATTCAACCTCCTCGCCACCTAGCATCGTCTTATGCGACCGGCCCAAGCTGCACACAAATGTGGACTCTCTATCGAACACATCAGTGCGTATAGCGAGGTTTGCACCAATTGGTACACTGCGCTTTTCAAATGGGTAGTCGAGATTGCCTTTATCAAAGGCGACGAGTTCTTTTTCGCATGCCCTAACGGGTGCTTCCGGAGGCTCATCCCATTTGACTAGCACTCGACCTCCAACGCAGTCAGCGTTTGTACGCTCAAAAATATGCGCCATTTCTGCAAGCCAGTGCGGCGGCACGAGCACGTCGTCATCGAGAAAGGCGATGATGGCGCCTCTAGACTCACGAACCGCGCAGTTTCTGGCATGGCTGAGCCCCACCTTTCGCTCGTGGATGTAGCGCAACGGCAGCACCTTGTTTAACGCGAACTGGTCAGCGACGCGTTTAGCAGAACGGCATGGGTCATTGTCGACAACCAACACCTCCCAACTTACCTTACCGTATCCTTTCTGATGCTCGAGGCTTTCCAGCACACCATGAAGCATAGCCGGGCGCTTGTAAGTACAAATGGCAACCGTGAAGTCGACCGAATGCATTCAGATACCTGGCACGCGAATCAATCTAAGAATAGGTGACCTGGGATTAGGCCGCCACAATACACGTTTCTTTCGCTCTTGTGGCCCGCCGTTACATGCTGAGCGGGTCGAGCAGGGGTCTTGCTACGTCGGGTAAGATTGACTCTCGCCAAGAGTATCCATCCGAGAAACGTGGAAAAAAACGGATCAGTCAATAAAAATGATTCCAGAGCCATGTTCATTGACATCCAGACAAGGACACTAACGCAGAATAGCTGGTCTTGGTCAGCTACGACCCGGTAGAGGGACAAGCGTATGGTGAATATTATCGTTGCCACTAGGAATACGAGACCAACTATGCCAAGTTCCAGGAACGTTCCAAGGTAGGCTGAATGTGGTGAGCTCATCCAGCCCGACGGGTCTGAAATCGCTAGAAGCGTATTTGAACTAAGAAACGTGTTGTATCCATACCCATGTAGAGGGTGTCTTAACGAATATTCGAGGCACTCGCCCCACAGCGGAAGTCTCCCGGTGAGACTGACGATGCTTGCCTGCCCCTCGGCTCCTCTCCCAAAGGCTGCCCCCTCAAACACATACTCTTGTAGCTGACGACTTATCGCTACCGCCGCCAGAAACGTGCCGCTGCCTGATAACCCTAGGAACACTGCCGTGATCCGCCGGGAAGCCGTTAGGCTCAAAAGAAAATGCACGAAAAGAGCAAAAACGACACACCCGAGGGTCATTCTGCTCTTAGTCAAAGCCAAAAAGACAAAGCCCACACCCGCTGCAATTCGGTAGAAGCGCCGAAATCTTTGGGAGCTGTTGGATAAGTGCAACGCGGAAATGATCAATACTGCACAATTCCATCCCTCTGCAACAGGATGCATTAGCCCCGAGAATCGCCAGGCAGGATTCGCAAGATTCCAACTTCCCCAAACCAGTTCCGCAATCACACTCAGGCAAAGTGTAAACATGGATATGTGAAACGCAACCTTAGCCAGCTGTCGAAGGGTTAGTTTGCTGGCAATAGCTATCGCAGCCACGCCCATCAGGATAAAGCGCGCTATCGCTCTGCTTGTTATCTGAAGATCCGCTGTCCATGCCAGGCTCACACAGACCCACAAGGCATAGCAGATCAGTGCTACCCCGGCCGCACCGTTCGGGTGAATGCTTCCGCCTCTCCGCCGAATAAGGTCCACAAGTCCATACGCACCAAGGCACAGCAGGGCGATCTCCCTTTGTATGGAACCATTCCGCACGGTTTCTGCGAGTTCATCTGCACTGACTACATTATTGCTGTCAGATAGCGACAGATGGTTCCAGGTCGCCAGCACGAAGACGACGAGTAAGAACAAAACCAATTGCCAAGGAATATCTGTTTCAGTGCTGTACCGCTTTAGCATCATACAAGCTCAAGAAGAGGAGTATTTGCACTTCCCGCACGGATCAACCTGCCTACCCACATTCTCGTAAATCGAGAAGAGGAACCCGGCTTTCTTCTCCCATTCGAACGCGTCAGATATACGCTGCCTGCCTGCATTTCCCATGCGATCACAAAGCGAAGGGTTAGCAACCATCTGTGCGCAGGTAAGTGATATGTCGGCTGCTACACGCTCGGGGTCGGACATAGGAACAATGAAACCCGTTTCGGGTGTGACAATCGATGCGGGTTCGCCATAATCCAAGCATATTACCGGCAGCCCTACGGCCATCGCTTCAGCTATCACGTAGGCTCCCGGTTCGTGCAGGCCTGGATGTACCAACAGATCGCTATGTAGGAGTTCATAGAGATACTCCTTGCGCGATACCGTACCTAGGAACTGGACGACATTGGAGAGACCTAATGAAGACGCAAGTTCCGACAGTTTCCCATGCTCGGATCCATCGCCGATAATCCGATATTCACTGTTTGGATACTGCTTATTCAACAGAGCAAATGCTTTGATACCTACTGCAAACCCTTTCCAGTGAAGAAGCCGTCCCACACTGAGCAATCTGAAGCATTTGCCGCTTCTAGGTGCTTTCCTGGGCAGCTCCGCAATTTCCTTCCGATCGACCCCCACCTGCGAAAGTACTATGGCCTTTTTCCGATTCTCAGGCCTAAGTTGTCCCACGGTCATCGGGGATACCGATAAGATCACCGAGGCTCGCTTCTCTGTGTGACGCCGAATTGGATCGAGGCGTGAGACTGCAAGAACAACCTGCCGAACCAACTCATCTACTTTCCCGTAAAGAGAGAACTCTCGGTGAAAAGCTGTCGGACATGGCAATCCTGTACCAACCGGGCCCCAAACGAAGGGCACAGGAAGGAATGGAAGGAGAGTCGGATACCAGAATCCACCAACCGTTAGGTGGTGGACGAGGTCGAACATCTCCCGACAGTGCAATCTTCGAGCGGCGAGGTACGCGGCAACCTGCCAAAGGTAGTAGAAGGCGTACTTGCCTGCGCGCCCCAATCCCCAAAGCTTTCTCCACAGTGGCAAGTCCACATAAACGAAATGCGCGTTGGGAAGCGGAAGCATAGATAATTCGCGCTCGATCGCTTGCTGCTGCCTCCCCCAAGTGACCACCCATACGTCGTGGAACCGGGCGATTTGCTGCACGAAGTTCCAGCCGACGGCGGATTCAGAACCTTGGCCGGGTTCACAGTAAAAGGCCGAAAGGAGAATCTTCATGGCCTTGTTTCCAATGTCTTGCTGCACACAGCTTGAGCAAAGAAGAAAAGCATGAAGAGGCCCATTAGGATGTAAGACGCCACTAGCCCTGCCAGAGCTCCCCCGAGTCCCAGGTTGAAGGCAAGAGGAAAACCGAGCGCAAGTGTAAGGGTGCAGCTACCGACGGAGGGCCAGAATGCCAAATCCGGCCGTTCCAGTGCCCCAAGTGCTCCCCCCACCACGACCGTTAAGCTCTGAGCGAAAGGAAGCAAAGCGGCCAATAGCAGCGGCCATGAGGCGTACGTTCCATATTTACCGGCGTAGAGAAGTCGAAACATCTCCAACCGGAATCCCCAAAGAACTAACAGGTAAGAGGCCGAGCCCAAAAGGAACAGCCCGAGACATAGCTTTATGGTTCTCATCATGGCGCGAGGACCGCCCAGGTGGCGGTCACGCACCAGGATCGGTAGCAGCAACACACCAACTGCGGCGATAGTCTGCAGCGCCGGCATGGCAAGGTTTAGCAGCGCTTTCAGTGCACCAGCTTCAGCCAAACTGACCCAGGCAGGCAGTACGAGAAAGTAGGCATTATCGGTGACCCAGTTGGGGCCAGCGGCTGCCACCACCCATTTGCCATAGCGCCAGTGATCGGCGGCGATGGCGCGGATCGAGAGTGAATTGTTGGCCAAGCGGGGCTGGAGCAGCACGACAAGAAGTAGCGACGCGATAAAGCTAGCCGCTCCCATGGCGAGAAAGCCTGTAGCAGGAGTGAGACGACCAATCACGTGGAGCGTTACGGCACTCCCTAAGAGAATCAGAAGGTATATTCCGCCGCTAGTCGCCGACCACCCGGGATTCAGCAAAACATAAAACGCACGCCGCAGGAGCCAAAGAAGGAGGATGAGCGGTCCGGCGGCCGCCAATGCGAGGAAAGCTCGCTCGACCCCTGGGGAATAGACCCATCCAAGCAGAAAAGCTGTCGATATAAGCAATGCTGTGACGGGAATGATGAGGACAAAGTGTCCGCGCAGAACAACGCCTAAGTATTCACGAAAACGTTGGCGGTACTTGCCGGGCCCGAAGACCAACATCGGCCCGGTGAGCAGTGCGTTGTGAAGTAAGAGAAGCAGCAGAAAGATGGAGTAGGCAAGGGCGAAGGCTCCGTAATCGGCCGGTGTGAGCCACCGCGCGAGTAGCACGTTGAGCAGGAAGTTCGATCCAGCGAACAGTCCCTGATCGGCGACGGCGAGCGAACCCTTACCGAGCCACGGCAGCCAGCTCTTGACTGAGGTGCGGAGGCGCTGGGCAGGCGCTGTAGTTACTGCCGCCTCGACAGTGGCTACAGTCGAGCTCATGTAATTACCGTCCACGTCCCACGACCACCACAGACATCGTCCGCAACAGAATGTTCAGGTCGAGCCCCAGGCTCCAGTTCTCGATGTACTCCAAGTCCAGCGCCACATTGCGCTGAAAGGACGGGTCGCGGCGCGCCGTCACCTGCCACAGTCCGGTAATGCCGGGAGTAACGTCCAGCCGGCGCAGATGCTCAAGGTCATAGCGCGAGTAGTCGTCCACAGGGTGGGGACGCGGGCCCACCAGGCTCATCTCACCTTTGAACACATTCCACAGCTGGGGCAGCTCGTCCAGGCTGTACTTGCGCAGGAATCGCCCCAGGCGCGTGATCCTGGGGTCGTCTGTGATCTTGAACGTCGGGCCCTGGCGCTCGTTCAGTTGGCGCAAGCTGTCCTTCAACGCGTCGGCGTTCGCCACCATGGTGCGGAACTTGCAGCAGACGAAGCGGCGGCCCTTTTTCCCGACGCGAGGCGCGCGATAGAGGATGGGCCCGGGCGAATCCAGCTTGATGGCCAGGCTGATGGCCGCCGTCACCGGCGCGAGCAGTATCATCGCCAGCGCCGAGCCAACCATGTCCATGGCTCTCTTTATCACCCGGCCCAGCATGGGGATGGGTTCGCGGTAGAGAGACATGACCGGCAAGCCGCCCATCTGCTCCAGGACGGCCCCGCGGCCCGAGTTGCCATAGAGGTCGGGGATGATCTTGACGTCGAGATTGTTGAGCCGGGCCTCAGCGATGGCCTGCCTCACCAGGTGCCGCATGAAGGGAATGGTGATGATGACTTCGTCGGCGAATTGGGCGCGCGCCACTCGCGGCAGATCCTCGATTCTGCCCAGCACTCGCGGGTCGCCATGATGGTTGTGGTCGAGGAAGCCCTTGACGACCAAGCCCAGCTGCTTGTTTCTGTGGAGATAGTCGGCGATTTCCTGGCCAACCTTGCCCGCGCCCACAATGAGCACATTCTTGACCCCAACTCCCGCCGCCACGCGCCTGGTAACGATTCCGCGCTTCCACACGCGCCACGTGGTCAGCGCCGCGGTAATCAGCAGCGCGCTCAGGGCGAGAGCAAGGCGGGATACGTGTGGTATTCCCGAAACGTAAATAACAGCGGATAAGAGCACCGTAGCGACGGTCACCGCCGTGACTACTGCGGTGGATTCCTCCCAATTCGAGCGATCACGAGGCGTGCGGTAGAGCCCTTGCGACTGGCACAGGAGCACCACCAGCGATCCGTACATCAGCAGAATGCCGGAGTAGTGGTCCGGGAGCAGAGCCCGGGAATCCCTGATTACGCCTCCGAAGCGGATGTGTACGGCCGCCGCAAAGGCCAACAGCACGAAGCTGAAGTCCACCAGCACATAGGCAAGCTGCACCCATCTGCCGCCGGCAAGCGAGGCCGCCAGCGGGCTGCGCGAACGAGCCAGCTGCGGGTGCGTTTCTCTTCCAGCAGAGATAACAGTCGGCTGTGGAGCCACCCGCGGGATAATTTTTGCGGTCGTGCCATAGAGATTCCCCTGGATGGCCGGCGTTGGGGGCGCACTTGTGCTGCGCGGATAAGGATGAGAGCTCAAGGCTGTTGTGGTTTCGTCAACTAGAGAATCGGCGCCCGAAGCTTACGGCCGCTTAGAGAAGTTCGATGTCGTATCCTTCGACGTGTATGGCGAGCGTCCGCTCAATCGCCTCGACCGAGATAAGAAGTGTCTTCTCCGACCTGCAGTCGGCCAGGATGCCCTCGAGTCCATCCAGGCATCCACCCCGGATGCGTACCTTCTGGCCGGCTTGGAGAAATGGATAAAGAGTGCAAGGCACATCTTTGGCGAGTATCTGCTGGATATCTTCGATTTGTTTCCGGGGAACCCGGATTGCTTCTCCGTTAAAGCTCACAAACCCGGCCACTCCCACGGTTTGTAGCACGCGCAGCCGGCTCACTGGGTCAAGACATAGATGAACAAAGCCGTACCCCGGAAATAGAGGGACATCAACCTGCTGTCGGCGGTCGCTCCAGCGGTGCATTTGCCTGATCAGGGGCAGGAATACCTCAATTCCTTTGCTCCGGAGCTGGACCGCTACCTTTTTCTCGAATCGAATGCGCGTCTGGATAGCGTACCAGGAGCAATCCTGGAGCGTGGATGCTGCAAGCGGCGCCGCTTCGATTCCCCAGCCTAGTTGCGTGGTTGACATGGCTCCGCCCATTGAGTCCCATCCGGACTTTTCCACAGATTCATCAATCGTGCTCATTGGTACAGAGGTAACGCCGCTCGTATTAAGAGCAGTCGGCGCCGCGGGTCTTCTCATTTACGTCTACAGCAACCGGTAAATCTTTTCTGGTATTGGGAAGCTGCGATTGTTCAGCACGGTTCCCAACACCCGCACATTGGCAGCTTCCAGCGCCTGCTTGGCCTTGCGGGCCGCCACACGCCGGGTGGAATTCGCCTCCAGCACCAGCACCACGCCGGCGGCTTTTTGTCCCAACAGAACGGCGTCGTTGTACAGGCCAACCGGCGGCGCGCTGATCACCACGTAACTGAATTCCGCCGGAAGCTCATTAATCTGGCACCGCAGCTGGTTGAGCGAAGCTGTTACTCCACCGTTCGTGGCCGCCAGGTGGCTAGAGATCAGCCACAGGTTGCCGCCTACCTTCTGCAGGAGCTTGGTTTGCCTATCGGGGTGCGGCGAAACCTTCCCATTCGCCCCTTCTATATCAATTAATTGGCGTATGGACGGGGCACGCACGTTGGCGTCCACCACGCAGACTTGCGCGGAGACCTGGGAGGCCAGGGTGCGGCCCAGCTGGGCGCACAACGCACTCGTGCCGTCGGCAACGTCGATGCCGCAGAAAACCACCTGACGCAAGCTGCCCTCGGCACTCCCATCTGCCGCCAGAAACAGGCGCTGTGCCAGCCCGAGGAGTTCCTCGTGCTGCAAACCATTGGTTCCGGAGATCGGAAGGCGAACGCCGAGCGACCCGCTCAAAACGGGCGCGTGCTTAGTAACTGGAGCGACCCGGAAGAGTTCCCGATCTTGTTGCACCTGCTCGAGAATTTCCAAATTCCTGCTCATAGCTCGTTCACTTTCGCAGTGCGGCCATACTCGGCTGTGAGTTTTCGTCGGACAGCGTTGACGCCAAACCCTGTCCGCGCAGGGGCAGCCGAATCTCCTGGCCGACTTCGATGCGGTTTGGGTCAACCAGCTCTGGGTTCAGCCGCTGGATTTGCTGCACGATCCCGGTACTGTAGCGACCGAGATGCTGCAGGCAGATGCTCCGCAAGTCATCTCCGGACCTGACGATCACAGTGCTCGCGACTGCCAAGACAGCCGGCGGACGCATTTCGTGTCCCGGCGTGACCGCTTCGGACAGGGCCTTCCCCGTCGGTGGTGCAATTCGGAGAGACGGCCCCATCAAAGTGGCAGTCGGTCTGCTCCCGGACAATGCGCGGCTGGCGGGTTCCGGCTTCCTGCTCCACACGAGTATTCCCGCGAGCATCAGTAGCCCAGCCACGACCGCTAGGAGAGCAGTACGAGGAATCCCACTTTGAACAACCCTGGAGAACGACGGGAGGGAAGCGGCGCCCGGGAGCCCTTTCTCGCACCCGCTCCCGGGTACTGCCGCGCGATGTTCGATTCGTTCCTGCCACCTTTCGAAATTCTGGTCAGCGGCGACTTCCTCAGCGATTTTGCGATCGATTGCCTTTCGCTGCAGGGCGAAGCCGGCTGAGAGAGCGCCAAAGCACAGGTTATTAATGTTGCGCGGGATGCCCTGGCTCTCGTGCGAGATCACCTGCAGCGCCCCTCGGCTAAATAGAGGTGGCCCTTGGTAGCCGGCCACGGCCAAACGATGCTCAACATAGTGCGCCACCTCTTCGTGGTCCAGCGGGTCTAGCGAGGTGGTCACGGAGATCCGTTGCCGCAACTGCAGCATTTCGGGCCGGTTCAGCGTGTGTAAGAAATGGGGCTGCCCCGCGAGGATAATTTGCAGCAACTTGCCTTGTGGAGTCTCGAAGTCGGACAGCAACCGCACTGTTTCCAGGACCGATGCGCTGAGGTTCTGGGCCTCATCGATCACGAACACAAACTGCTTGCCCGCCCGCACCTCCCGCACGAGCGCGTCATTGAGCTGCTGGTGCATGGAGGCGAGATCGTATGCCGGGAGGATGCCCATGTCCTGCAGCAAGTAGCGGATGAGGTCGAGCGAGTTGCAGCAGGTCTGAAAGAGAAACACCGTGCGAGCCGATTCCGTCCGCAGCCGCTGCAACAGTTGAAACAGCAGCGTGGTCTTTCCCATGCCTGGCTGAGCCACCAGGGCCATGAAGCCGCGTCCTTCTTTCACTCCGTACCACAGCGAGGCCAGCGCCTCGCGGTACATGCGGTTCAGGTAGAGAAATCTCGGGTCTGGGGTAACCCCGAACGGCTGCTCCGCCAGATTGTAGTGCTCAAGAAACATGCGTGTTGCCATTCTTCGGGAAAGAAGCCAATACGGGCGAATCCAGAAATACTGTGACCTCGTCCGGCGTGCGGAACGAAGGATCGAGAAAATCTGCGGTGAACACCAACCCCACACTGGCCGTAGCCGCCAACAAAATGCTCAACATCCCATAAAGCAGACGCGAGCGAGACGGTAGCGCCGGCACAGTGGGTGCCTCGGCTATCGCCACATTCAGAATGCCGCGGCGGTCGAGGGCATCGTTAATACGCGCCTCTTCCTGCTTGCGCAGGTAGAGCAGATAGTTCTCTTCCTCAGTCCGGGCCGCCCGGATCAGATCCTGCTGAACGATCGACGACTCCTGCAAGCTGCGGGCGCCACCACGATACCGGGCCAGGGCAGCCTGCTCGGCCGCCGCCCGTGCCTGCAAACCGCTCAGCTCGGCGTGCGCCTTCACCAGTTCCGCTCGGGCCCACTCGTGGGTTGGGTCCCTATCGGTTGTTTCGTCGCGAAGCGGTGCACTACCTTCCGCATCGATGGCTGCGCGCGTTTCCCGGATTTGCTTTTCGACTTCCTGCACCGTGCGGTAACTAGGATCGAATTTGGTCAACAGCTCCGTCCGCTTCAGTTCCAGAGTCAGGAGAGTAGATTTCATCTGCTGCAGTAATTGTGGGTTATCAGCCGTGCGCTTCTGGGTGACCATGCGGGGAGGAATCGAGGCGATCTGCTCTTCCAGCGTCGAGATTCGTCGCTGCGTTTCGGCCATGGTGGCCTGGGTCTGCGTGAGCGACGCTTCGAGATCGCTCGCCTTCTGCAGGGTGAGGTCTCGCTCTAGCTGACCGGATACCACTCCCTGGTGGCGAGTGAAGTCTGCCAGGCGCGCCTCCGCGTTTTCCAGACCGCGGTGCAGTTGCGCCGTCTCCTGATCAAAGAAGGTGAACTCCCCGGACGGCCGGTGCACCGCAAGGTGCTTCTGCATGTACAGATCGGCCACCGACTTCAGCACGAGCGCCGAGACTTCCGGATAAGAGGATTCATAGCTGACCGATATCACATTGGTTTTTCGCAATGGCTCGGCTTTCAACTTCTTGGCGAGCTGCCGTACGGCGCGTGCGATCGCGAGTTCGTTATCTGCGGAGCCGAGTAGTCGACTTGCCATCTGCTTCTTGGCCAGGCCCGTCTCCAGCACCACCTTGCGCAGCAGGTCCTGGCTGTTCAACAGCTCCACCTCCGAATTCAGTTCCGATTCGCTGATTTCCTCCTGCACAATCTGAGGTGGCGCGTTGGGCTGGGAGGTCACCACCGGGTCCACGCGCTCGCGCCGGACAAGAAACTTCATTTCGGCTTTATAGGTGGGCGAAAGCACGCCAGAAAGAAGGACCGCAACCAGAATGGCGATAAAGGAAATGAGCAGTAGCCGCTGGTGGCGAAAAAGCACCGCCGCCACATCGCGCAGGGTCAGCGTGAATGGCCTCTGGTATTCGATGATTTCAAACGGCTCTCTCATGTCCTGCCTCTTCCCATCCCCAACTCAGAAAGGATTGGGATTCGCATACACTCCCATGCTCGAACTCGGTAGATACCGCCTCACTTTCGACCACGTACTCTGGGGCACGTACAACATGTCCCCAGGCGCAAGGTGCGGGTCCTCCTGCAGGTTCTTCGACTTCAACATATGCTTGACGTTGAACACTCGCGCTTCCACCGTGTCGCTCGAAACGCGGCGGAAGAGTACGACCTGCGAATGCTTGGCACTCTCATTAAATCCGCCGGCGATCGCAAGCGCCTCGGTCAATGTGGTATCGCTGCGCAGTTCGTACTTGCCGGGCCGCCCCACCTGTCCCGAGGCCAGAAAAAACGGCTTGTCGAAATCCTTTAGCGAAATGGTGACGACCGGATCGTGGAGGATGCCGCGGTAGGCGTTCGCGATCGCCTTGGTCAACTCGTCGACCCTTCTGCTTTCCGCCTGGACCGCCCCTGCTCCCTTCAAGGTGATGTAGCCGTCAGGTTGCACCGTCAGAGTCTGGTTGAACTCCGGCGAAAACGTGAACTGCACCTCGATGACGTCGCTCTTGTGCAGGCGATACCGGGAATCCCGCTGCTTGAGACTCGTGCCTGGCGCATCCGTTGTCGAGGATACCTGTGCAACTTGCATTGGCCCTTGAGCCACGCCCAAGGCACAGACCATGATGACGGCTGCAAAGAACAACGGCTTCTGCAGGTCTCGACCTCCGACTATCTCTTTCCACATAGCTCCCTGCCCCTCACTGTAACGTTGAGTCATGCAGCCCAAAATCGCTTATCGCGGCAAAACCGCCACGATCTCCTTGGCCTTCGACGCGCACCACTCGCCCGGGCGCCTGCAGTCGAGTACCTTGCCCGCCTTCATGGAGTGGCAAAAGAACGTCGAGCTCTATCGCGCCATTCGCGGGTGGCGGCGTTGCAGAGTAAACGAACAAACCCGCCGTACTGATATCTCGCGTGAATCCGGAGCCATGTTGGGTTGTGCCATGCTCGTCGATCCAGTGAAAGACGACAGCCACTCGCATTCGGAAGCGGTCAGCTCTTCGCGGCTGCACGACTCCCCCGATCGCGTGCACAGATGCGACACTTGCAGTTGTCGTGTATTTCACAATGGACGGAAGATAAGAGCGATCTGAGCGCAAGGCAAGAATCAGAAAGTCTCTATAGCCCGTCACCCATTTGGGTGAACCGAAACTCACCCATTTGGGTGAAGGGAAATCACCCAATTGGGTGAACATTTTCAATACGATCATCATGCAGGGGTAATCGCTGCTTCATTTGCCAGGGTGGAGGAAGGCAGAGATGACCTCGACGGACAAACTGTGAACTGTCCTTTGCGGGTAATCGGTCGAACTCGGTTACGCTAACAATCTGTATTTTGTCCGAGAGATCCGAGGATCCTGTCGGCTATCTACTCGCGACTCGGATGTTGGTTGCGTCAAGAGTCTCTGCTCGTGCCGCAGTAGCCACTCCGAAGCGTTCCGTTCCGCTTCGGCCATCTGTTCATTCATCATTTCGGATGCCAAAGATTCGCGGTATTCGGCGCTGCGACTAACGATCTTTTTTGAACTGGCTTCTGCTAACAAGAACCAGGTGTAGGCGGCAACAGTGTCCCTTGGGGTGCCGCGACCTTCCCGATGCATTTCACCAAGTTTCAGTTGAGCTGCAGGATAAGACCGGTCGGCAGCCCGGGAATACCACTCGAAGAGCGCGTCATCGTCGACTCGGTACCCGGTGTGTTCTTCTGGTGTGATTGGGTAATGCATGTTATCGCCGGTGCGCGCCGCGAGCTCGATCACCAGTTCCGATCGGGTTGCTACGTGCAGCTTGTTGAATAAGTTTCTTAGGCACGTCTTGAGCGTGTTCTCATTCAGGCCCAACTCGGCTGCGATCTGCCGGTTGGTGAGCCCCTCGGCGATAAGGCGCGTGATTTGCTTCTCCCGGCCAGTCAGGGCCTGGTGATCTTCCGAGGATTGAACCGGAGGAGAACTCGTCAGTGCGTCGAGCAGGAACTTCAGCGCTTCATCGTTGGCCCAAACATTGCCTCGATGAACGGTTTCAATGCATTTCCAAAGCACCTCAATGGGCTCGGTGCGGCAGAACACACCCGTTGCTCCGGCACGAAAGGACTCTACGACCAACTTGCGCTCCAATCGGTCCAACAACATGATCGCTCGAACCTTATTGGGATTGCTTGCGAGCAAACGCCGGACCACTCGGAAGCCTCCACAAGCGTCGCCACCGATACTTGCGCCAACAACGACAACGTCAGGAGCTTCGCGAGCGGCAGCCAAAATCTGATCAGTGTTTTCTGCAGTTCCAGCGATACAAAACCGGGGATCCCGTTCCAGTGCGGCCGCCAGTAACTGATTGGCCATGCTGGTCGCATCGGCTATGAGGACGCGGACTTTCTGGACTTGGATATTGGGCCCGGAAGAACAATTCTCTGCAGCCATCAACTACTCCACCACGCTTACTGACTCGCTTGCGAAAGGGTTTAGCGGAAGGGGCACCGGGATTCAGCAGCGGGGACAGTACCGGCGACCAATAGCGTGCTCCAGGGATCTACCTGGATACCACCTCTGGACCTGTTTCATACCCAAGAAATCATCGGATATTGCAGCACTTTTGCAGCACTCTTTGTCGGTGTTTTCCTGACAGCAGCCGAAACTTAAACCATTCTGGTAAACGGAAACTGTGACGAATGTCACTGCGTGTAGTGACTGCTCTCTAGTCATTCCCCAAAGCGGAACAGATTATCCATGCCAAAACAACTGTTCGAGCGCAGCTTTCAGATCCTCAGCAATTTCGGTGGCGATCACATCCAGGTCGGGCAGGTTTGCTCAGCGCTAGAAGTGATTTTCTCGCCAGAAAGTTGCAGGGCGGCGGGTGCCGAGGACAACGTTGAAGGGGCGATGCGCCTGGCGATGGTGCCTAATCCGTTTGATGGTTGGCTTCGCTGTCCCACTCGTTTGCACTATCGTGGCTTCTTACTGTGTCACTCCCGGTTCGAAGACCATATCCTGAGTCACAAATTGCGGAGAGCCAGAAAATGGCGAACCCGGCATGGGGCTCAATGACCCTGTGCTTGGGTCCAGAGTGAATCCCGCGACTCTTTGATTGAAGATGCCAACGAATACGAATTTGCCTGCTGGGTCGATGGCTATTGCTGAGGGCTGCGAATTCGCTTCTCCGAGGAACACCGGCGTTCCAGCCGTCAAGCTGCCCACCGAGTCAATGGTATATGGTGTTAGGTTGTTATTTCCGGAATCAGCGACCAGCACGAACTTGCCACTTGGATCAATTGTCATTGGACCAGGGTGTGGACCACTGGGGAATGGAGAGCCGGGCACGGCAGTCAGCGCGCCGGTACTATGATCCAGGGAAAACACCGCCACATTACTCGACTTCTGATTGACCACAACGACAAACTTACCATCCGCAGTAACGGCAACGGCGGCAGGAGCCAAGCCTCCGGTGTCGGCAGGCGTCGGTAAAACGGTCACCTGACCGGTAGTAGGGTTACGCGATAACGCGGAAATTTTTCCCCCAGGAACCCCGTCCCAAAGCACAAACAGGAAAGACCCTGTGGGGTCAATCGCCAGGCCGAAGGGTACTCCAGGAAGTTGGATGGTGTGGTCGGAAAGCAGAGACAGTGACCCGTCCAGTGGATTGATCTTGAATACCCACATGCTCGCTGGAGGCTGTGTACCCTGGGCAACTGCATAGGGGTCCACAACTGCATAGAGATAGGTTGAAAAAGCGACTGGCTTAGCCGGGGGCGCTGGTAGCTGGACGGCTGGGTTGGCGGTCAAAGCACCGGTATGCCTATTCACAATCCAAGAAGACACATTGGAGCCGAGAGCCGCATCTGTGGAGTACAGAACCTGGCCGCCTAAATCCGCCGACAGCCTGACATTGGCCTTCACAGATGTGCTATTGACCGCTATAGGAGTCAGATTGCCAGAAGCAGGGTCCAGGCCAAAGCCGTGAATGCAGCCGGCATTATCGCCAAGATAGAAAAGTTCCGAGCCAGCAGGTGCTGTTCCTGGCGACGGATTTGAACAGATAGCACTTGGGGTCGGGGTCGGGGTCGGGGTCGGGGTCGGGGTCGGGGTTGGGGTTGGGGTCGGGGTTGGGGTTGATGTTCCGCCACCGCAACCGGCGTACAACATCAGTCCCAGAAAAAGTACGAGCACGAAGTGTGGCGCTTTAGTTTTCATAATGGAATTGTAATGGCGCATGAAATTCTCCCTGTGCTTAGTCTGTCTACATCCTAGAAAAGGTGCCTGCACAATCGAACTTGCTCCTCGAAATGGGCCGGGGATTGTAGCCTCCTATCTCTCGAGGCGACAAGCCCTTTCCTTGCCGCAAGCCCACCGATTGGCTTCGAAGCTCAAAGGCAGTTTGCCGTAATTTCCAATGCCCGCCTTGGGTGCTCCACCACCCGAATCGGCCTTCAGTCTCGCTTGGATGGTCGCTTGCATTGCAGGTTTCTGCGTACCAGAGCGCCGACCTGCGGAGTGGCAGCAATGCCAGCGCCAGCCCAGCTACGGACCCCAACATCCTTCGACTTAGTGGCAGCATAAGTAGCTTCCTCCACGTTCCTCGCTGGCTGAATTACCCGCACTCAAAAAATGCGTCATCTTACTACACGGACCCAGACTCATTTTTTCCGCAATACAGACTGATTTCTTTTCAAAACGCAAACAGCAGAAACCGAGCTCACGCCGGCAAACGTCAGCGTGAGCTTCGGAGACCTGATTGCGCACCTGTTTTGGCCATAACTTGCCCGACTTGTTGACAGCCAAGGCGCTCACGGATGGCTTAGGCTGATGTTGAAACTCAGGTAATACTGTCCAACCAAGGTCCCACCGTTATAGAGGTTGGCAACATTCGGATTGGAAGCGTTTGGCCCGGTCGTCGGCACGTCGGTCCACGAACTGCAAGGGGATGAATTGCTCGTGCAGGTCACAGTCGCTGTGCCGGTTCCCGAAACCTGGGGAGACATAACCAGCGAATAACCAATCCCCCCGTAGCTGAAGTTCGCCCGCATGGCGCAGTTGTTATCTGAAGTTACAATCTGCGTCCAGTTCTGCAGGCCTAGACTAGGCGTGAAGCAGCGGCTATAGAGCTGACCATTGAACGCCAAGGGACCGGAAAACGGTCCAGGCTGAGAGGCGTTGACTGGCGTCAGCGTCAGATAGAACGAACGCGAGGAGTTGCTCAGATCGAAACTCCACTGGTAATAATTGGTCGGGCCGTTGTTGGGAGTAATCTGGCTGAGAAGCGAGCCTGTGTTGCTATACGCGCCTGCTCCGTCACCCTGCAAGGTATAAGGGTTGGCGTTGGCATCGCAGCAGCCGTTTGAGATTGCTGCTGTGACGGAGTACCTTCCGCCCGCCAGCGCAGCGGAGGCAACAAGGAACAGTGCCACGAAAGCGCACAGCAAACGAATCTGCACTAAGGTTTTCATGTGTATCCTCCTTACGTTTTTACTTACAAACAAAAAGAGGCCGTCAGCCCGGTCCTTTGAGACTCGAACTGACGGCCTCCGAGAGCTTCGGCCAGCCGAAACAGAACCTGATTTCGCCAATGCTCTTTACGGAGCGAACTTTATTTTCTTTACGGCCAATTCAGCGATCATCGGCAACCCGTCCTGAATCTTCAAACGTTCAATTTCGCCATGCCGCAGCTTCTGGCAATATCGGATGAATGCCATCCACGCGGGGGAGAGCTGAACCGATCTCTCGCTCCTCTGTTCAGCACCCATTTCCGACTTGTCCAACTCGTTGCCGTGATCCACACTAACTCCATCCTTCTACTGTATTTTCTGTACCTGCAGCACAAATGAAAAAGTGAAAGTGGCGGAAACCTGCTGCGAACCACTGCCCGAAACCAGATACAACGCTGCTGGGCCGTTATAGGTCGCCGTGCGATTCGTGCTTGAGGTGATGCCGATGGCGGCGTTATTCGTGGTAACCACGCTATAGCGGTTGGTAACTGAGCCACCGCCGGGAGCATAATCGAACGCAAACTTGACGGAAGTGGTGGTGCTGTTAGAGAACAATCCGCTCAGCAGAATCCTGCTAAAGCCGGTCACAATCGGATGAATGGTGCAGTATCCAGGGAAAGCCGCATCTTCGGCTACTCCAAGGATCTGGCAGGGATTGTTCAGGTCCGTTGAGAACGGGAGTTGCAGCAGGAAACTGCGTGCCGGCGCGGTGCCCAAGTAGGCGACCTGGGCATTGCAGAAGCCACTTCCCACTATGATGTCCAGTTCGAACACAGTGAAACCGTTCTTGTTAACGGTCCCGTTGACGCACGGGTCAGCGAAAGTGCCGACCGCCTCGCGATCAATGTACAGGTTGGGTGAAACCCGGCCCAACCCATCCGACATAACACTATAGTTGCTGAGAATCGTAAGGGTTGAGGCGTTGTAACTGCTGTTGGAAGTATTGGCCGTAATGGTGAACATGTCAGAGCCGACGCCGGTGCGTCCTGCAAAAGTCACAACGATGTCGTAGCCGCTCACCACGGCAGTGCTGGAAACGCTAATATTGGCGACCAAGGTGTTGGAGTCGATAAAAGTGGTGGAGTTCACCGTGACGCCACCGGGGTTAGTGGTACCTGTGACCTGCCATTTCGCCTTAGATGATTTACCGAAACCATTGCCGCCAATGGTGACATTCAGGTTGGTCGCTCCTTGGGCTGCTGTGTTAGGCGTCGCAGAGGCGATAGTGATCTGGGCTGCCGCCGGCCTGGCCATAAGGCCAAGGGCAAGAACGAACATGCAAGCGCCCATTACTACCAGCAACGGTTTCGATTGGTTCAGCATGGTCTCACCTGCCATCCTCAGAAAAGCCTGCTTGTCCGTATTACACGGACGCAGTCGGCTTTTTTCCGGGAAATTTAATTCATGCTCCCCACCAGCACAAAAGGGGCCCAAAAATAAGGTCGGTCATAATGGCCATCCCTGCTCCGCATGTCCTGTTCCGCTGCGCTTAAGGCGCCCGCCTTGCTGTTGCTGGAAAGCCGGCGGTAGAAATCGGCCATAAACTGGGCCGTGGACTTATCGTTTACCTCCCACAGACTGGCCAGCACCGTACGGCTGCCTGCAGTCAAAAAAGCGCGGGTCAAGCCGACAAAGTCGTCGCCTGCTGGTGTTTCGCTAAAGTAGCCGCTGCCTAAGGCAGTGTCGCAAGCGCTAAGCGTTACCAGGCTCGCGTGCAGGTGAAGCCCAAGGATCTCATGCACTTCCAGCAGGCCGTCATCTTCCCCACTGGCCTCCAACTCTAACCCTGAAAGAAGCGGTGCATAACGGTTCAGATACCCGTGGGTAGCCAAGTGAAGGAACCGATAGTTGCTCGCGCTTCGCTCGAATCTGTCCTTGGTCGCGCTCTTGCCGGTCAGAACCAGCTTTTTAGCCGGAAACAGGCGGCCAACGTCCGTCACCTCATCAGAGGCATACTTGAGATGGGCACGTTCCGGTGCCATCGCCAGCAGGTCGCCATGTGGCGCTGGACCATGACGCAGGGTCAGCACCGCGGCCGACGGCAGATAGGCAAGAACGTAGTCATCTCCCAGGAAACGGCTCCGCCCAGTTGCCGTGTGAGCCAGGACAGCAAATGGCACATAATTCAGAACGCCGTTCGGTACCAAATACACTTTCTGCACTCCCGCTAGCCAGCCTTGCTGCTCCACCGGGCTGATCAGCAGCCGGTGCAGACCGGCTGCTGGAACGCGCCAGGAATCCCCGTTCGCGTGTACGATCAGGTCCCGCAGCAGCTCCACCCGCGAGGATAGGTTCTGGGCCGAGACCGGCACAGTAGTGGCGCGCACCCTCTCGGAAGTAAGCACAAAGATGGCCAGGTTATCTTCCGCGATCACATACTCGATCAGAGCGGTCTTGGGTGGAAGCAGCTTCTGCAGCTGAGCCGCTGATGGAAGGGCTAAAGCGTGCCATGCGACGTAGGTCGGGTCGGAGCGCCTCAGGTCGTCCAGCAGGTCCTGGTAAGCGCGCTCAGCTGCTGCCAGATCCTTGGAAAAGGCATCGAGCGCCTTCCCGCGACGCTGGTTGGCCGGCTGCGCCCATTCCGCGTTGATGAGCCGGCGCAGCTGACGGATGCGCTCCCGTAACTCTGTCTCGGCCTGGCGCTGGGCCGCATTCTGTGGGCCGGGCATGCCGCGGTTGAGCTGATCGAGGAAGCTTTGCGCCCTTAGTCTTTCGGAATAGACGAAGGCCTCACCCGGCCGCTGCAACTTCAGTAACAGCTCCACCAGCGCCACATAGACCTGATATTTATCTTCAACGTAGCCAGCCCGAAAACGTTCCTCGGCGAGCTGGACACGGACACCCTCGATGGTGGTTACGGCCTGCTTGTAGGCCGCCAGCGCTTCATGGGGCCGGCCAAGCTCTTCCAGGGACTGCCCTCGTCCATAAGCAATCTGCCAGTCAAGGTCAGGGTCACGCACCACGCTTTCGATCTCTGCCGCCGCGGAATACTCCCGTAAGGCCGCCTCGAATTCATGGCCGGTCCGCTGGGTCTCTGCCAGGGAATAGTGAGCCCACGCTTCACGCGGCGGAATGGCTGACCTGCGGGCAGCGGCCAGCGCTTCCTTCGCCTCCGCTTGGGCTGTGCCCATCTTGCCCTGGCGGCCATGCTCAAGCGCCAGCTCAATTAGCGCTTGGGCAGTGCTGTCCTGATCACCTGCTTTGCGGGCGCGGGCCAAAGCAGCGTCATAGAAGCCTTCGGCTTGCGAGTAGCGTTTACGCCGCCACTCAAGATTGCCAAGCGACAGCAGATTGGTCATGATGCCGCGATCATTACCGATTGTCTGTGCGATTTCCAGGGCGTGCCGGAAGTCTTGCTCCGCCGAAGAGGAATCTCCCAGCATCAGATGTAGGTTTCCGGTATCGTTCAACGCCTCCACCAATTCGCGTTTAAGCTGAGCGTGTTCGTATACCTTCTGCGCCTGTTCATATTCCTGTATCGCGGGACCAAATTTACCCAGACGCAACAGCGTTTCGCCCTTACCTTTGTGCCAGTCCGCCTGTTCTTTTTCCAGGCCGGCCTCTTGTGCCAGGTGTAGTGCTTGGTCAAAGGTGGACAGCGCTTTTTCACTCTCACCGATCGCGGTGTAGCAGATGCCCATGTTGCCCAGTTCAATGCTGACAGTAGGTTTGAGTCCGAGGCGATCATGGATGGCCAGAGCTTCCTGGTAATACTCCAGAGCTTTCCGGTATTCACCTAACAGCAAATGAACGCCGCCCATATTGGCTAACGTGTCGCCCTGGCCACGCTCATTGCCGGATGCTCGGTGAATCTGCACTGCCTGCTGATATTGCTCCTGCGATTGGCGGTAGTCGCCCAGTTCGTCATATACCAGGCCCAGATTGTTATGCGCCTGGCCCTCCAGTTCGTGCTCATTGAGTTCGTGTCCCAGCGCGAAGGCTTGCTGAAAATGGCTTGTCGCTTGGCTGTATTCAGCCATGTCCCAGTAAATGAGGCCTAACTGGTTCTGCGATCTCCCCATTTCCACCTTGTCGCCAAGCCCCTGCTTGATCGTCATCGCGCGTTGTACAAAATCCAGGGCGCGTGGAAGGTCGCCTACGCGCCGGTAGCAGTTCCCCATGTAGCCGAGGGTGATTGCTTCCCGCCGCCGGTCCTTGGATTTGCGGAACATCTCCAGGGCATGCTCGAACTCGGGAAGCGCTTTGTTTGGCCCCTGCTGGATGTATGTCTGTCGGGCGTGCGTGATCAGTTCGTCTGGTCCTGGCTGTTGCAGAGTGGAATTTTGCGCCGTGGCAAATGGCGTGACCAGCAGAGCCACGAGCAGCGTTAGGCGCGGTGCTTTCACCAGGTACTCTCCAACCACACTTATTTGGAAATTGAGAACGGCACGGGATCGGACTTAATCGTTCTGCCATCGTTCAGAAAAGCGCGCACCCACACAAAATATGCCCCTGGTGGCGCCGAAACATCCGGCGGGAGCTGTGCCGTGGGCTTCGATTCCTGCCCTTGCCACAGTAGGTCACCTTCAGCATTCACCACCCGCACCTCATAGGAAGCAGCATTTCCCACGGCCCTCCAGCGAAACCGCAATCGTTCTCTGAGCACGACCGATTCGGACTGAGGTTCCAGCACCTCCACCGTCTCAACCGGTGTCGCCAGCTTACGGACGTATTGCTCCTCTGAGAGTGGGGGCGGGGATTTCAGAAGGGCTACCGGGGGCCGCCGCTTTTCAACCGCGGGAGCGAAGATCGAAGCCGAAGTCCGCCCAAGCTGCAGCGGTCGCAGCACGACCAGTGCTGCAACAACGAGGGCAGCTAACGCCGGAACCAGCACCCATCGCCCGGAGGTTCGCCACGAGGTTTTTGCGGGTAAGGCGTCGGCGGCTTTGGCAACCAGACCAGCCGGAACCTCCGGCTGTTCCGGAGTCCTCTGCTGCCGAACCAGTCCCCCGATGACATCCAGACAGAAATCACAATCTGACAGATGGGCCTCGAGACGCGCCCTTTCCTCCGCTTTCAAACGCTGCTCCAGGTAGGCAACTACGCGCGTGTCCGAGGGGCAGTTCCAGCTCCGCCGGGCTATTTTCCGGGACCGTGACCCGAGGGTTTGAATCAGTTCGTGCTCATCCATAAGTACAGAAGGTGGACCGGGAAAGTTTTCCTGTCCCACTCGTATTTCACGGACACCACCTGCGTTTTTCCGCCAGTCAGGCCATGTTTTTTCGCAATTTCTCAAGAACCGCTGCAATGTGGCGATGAACCCGTTGCGCATCACCAAGCTTGGTCAGCCGCGCGATCTCTTCCAGGGTTAGGCTCTGTTCAAAACGCAGGCGGATAAGCAACCGTTCAGGCTTCGATAGCTGCTGAAGAGCCATCAAAAGCCGGCTTTCTTGCTCGCGAGCGGCAAGCGCCAATTCCTGGTTGGGATTGGGGTCGGCAGGATCATTCGCCGGCATTTCCATTACATCCACGCTCGATTCCTGTGACATTGATTGCACACGCACTCTTTGTGTGCCCCTGAGCCAATGCTGCCGCGAATTCATCGACTGGTTAACCTTCCAATCGGCTGCCGCAAGCCGCTCCATCGTCAGCCCAGGAAAATGTGGCTGCAGCGAAACAAACGTGTCCTCCAGGGAGATACCCTTCTCGAAGCGGCAGCGGTAAACTTCGGCTTCAAGTTGTGAAAGCCGGGCGATGGAACGAAACAGCCGTGGCCGGCCAAACTCCTTCCGGCGCCAGTCGAGACACAAGTTGCGAACCACTACCCGCAACCAGGTAGAAAATGCTGCCGAGCCCTCTGGCCGAAAGCGCAGCAAACGGCGAAAATTATTACGGCTGAGCTGCTCGCAGGTGAACAGGAAACAGTCCGCCGCCTGATCCGCGTCGCCAGAGGAATACTCGCAGGTCTCGAAGATGACGGGACTGAAGAGCCGTAAGAATTCCGCCCACACTTCCCGCGAACGGCCAGAGCGAAGTCCTTCGAAGATCGAATCGACCTCAGAGTCTTGCGTGGACATCAGGTCTTGCCTTCGGCAACGCCGGAATAACCCGGACGTTTGCAGAGCGCGCGCAGTCTAGCCGACGAAAGACACAAAGTCCACAGTGTTATAGGACCAACTGAGAAACACCTGCTGAAGTCGGGCTTTGTGCGGTCCTGGACGGTCCTTCGTCTGGCTGTGCCGGGGAATTATGGCGCTTGGTAAGTACAAAAATTTACGACAGTTCATAACGTTCTGAAAATAAAGCGTTTGAATTCGGGGATGAAATCAATTGGGCTGCGGGTTTCGGCAGTAAAGGCAGGCGGCTGACTACGAACGCTCCATTAGTCACCGATTCCGCGAATACACCTGCCGCAAGCGGCTTGAACGCCTTTCCAACATCTGCGCAGCCCCTTACGTCGGCGGACCGGGGAGGTCGCGCTGCGCTGTCGCGCCAAACGGGGAAACTCCCGTAGGATTCTAGCTGTAACCTCGGAAACTCAGGGGGTGACGGCCCGTGAAAAGCACCATGATCGTTCGCCTGCCAAACTGAAGCACACCCAGGCAAACCCTCGTCCAGATCAGGCGCATGTGGGAACGCGGACAGGAATGGTCGGAGCGGCGCACCTCGCACACTCGAATCCCGCTGACCTCGGGTGGATTCGTTGGCTGCTGCCTCTCTAATGGCTGCCAGGCACCCGTAAAGAGCCTCTACTTCTCAGGCAGATTTGCGCCAGCGATGCAGGAAGAGGAAAACGCGGAAGTGATTGAAACTACTTGGCTGCCCCCCAGGGATTCGAACCCCGATATGCTGATCCAGAGTCCCCTCGCCGGCTCTGAAACAAGAAAAATACGGCCTTTCCCTCGGCAAAATCAGAACAAGTCCGGCAAAATCTGCAACCCAGGCGCAACCGGAAACAGAACCTACTTCCTCCAAGACCCGACAGCGGAGGTGCCCAGTGATGGGTAGGGCACGCATCAGCGAACTCCGTGAGTTGAGGCTCAACCACAAACAGCGGCTCTACGTGGAAGGGGTCGCCGCGGGCAAGAGCCGGCGCCGGGCAGCGCTTGAAGCGGGGTACAGCCTTTCTTCTGCAAACAACCCTAGCCACAACATCGAGCGTGGGCGGGTGCGGGAGGTCTTTGCCCAGCTGATTCGCAGCACAGTCCCGCCGGAACTCATTGTGCAGCGCATCCGCGAGGGCCTGGACGCGGCGGAGATCAAGGTATTCCAGCACGAGGGAGGGGTGGTATACAGCAAACCTCTGGTGAACTGGAGCGAGCGCCGGGACTACCTCGAATTGGCAGCGCGCTATGGCGGCTATTACGTGGACCGGCACGAACTCGAGCTTGCCGACGACGCCGATCCCTTGCCCTTGGAACGGCTAAAGGAGAAAACCAGGGAGTTACTTCTGGCGCTGGAGGAAACGCCATGAAACGCCGCCGTGCTCGACCAGGAGAACGGAGCGGCCCCCAAATGTGCGGCGAACGCTACAAGCACCGGCCTCAGGGGCTCAGCGCACGGCAGTGTGGATATGTCCTCAACCTGGCCAACGGCATGAGCAGAAGGGGGGCCGCGCTTGCGGCCGGGTACTCACCGCGAAGTGCAGAGAATGTTGCGCATGCTGTTGAAGGGAAAAGGCGAGGGCGCTTTTCGATGATGCGCCGGTTTGTGCAGCTCCTGACGGCCCAACCGGCCTGAGTTGATAGGAACGGAAGAGAAAGGAAGTTTACGGTCAAAGGCCAATCACAAACTTAGTAGCACACACCGGAACCAATGATGGCAAATTGAGTTACAGGCCTGGGCACCCCACCATCGCGCAGCGAACTCGAAAACGCCAGCGGCGCCCCTGGCGCTCACCGAGGCTATCCCTGACTCAGACGGCTTGCTACCTCACACGAAAAACCACACCGGGCCATTTGAGTCGTACAACACAAGAATAGCGGACCTGGTGTACCCTGCCCATGCAGCGTTCTGTATATAAACAGCTTGGTACGGAACCTCAGCCTCACTGCCGCATGAGGGACCCGGGTACGGTGGGATGCCGCTGACCTGAGCCGCATTGCCTGCAACGATGCCATTGAACGTGGTGGTGCATGTCGGGAATGGCAAGCCGCCCAACAATGTGGTGGCGGTAATTGCCATGCTGATTGTGGGCGGGCTAACCGTGGTGTTCTCAGAAACAACTGTACTTACGTGTGTAATTTCTCCTTGGGGATCACAGTAAGACCCCGCCATCGAAACCGCTGGTTTCGCCAGAAAGGATCCCGTGTCGGGACAATACGTCCCTCCGCCGCTATAGGTTCCCGATAAGCTCCCGTCTGCTTGTAGCGTGCCAATAAAGTCGAACTGTACGCCTGGAGCCTCAGTGAGCCTCAGCTTGATACGACTGACTTTGTGGTCGTTTCCAGCCTGAACGTTTCCAGCCAGGGTGGCCTGATAGCCTGAGCCAACGGCGTAAGCACAGAATCCGCCAACTTGAAAATTAGCAAAGAACAGGTCGTAAACATACGGATACTCTATTCCGAGCACCTGAGTCGGTGAACCTTTTAGCTTGCCTCTTGAGTCCTGCAAGATGTGAGTCTCAATTCTGGTTTCACGAATCGTACTAGTTGCCTGGTTGCTAGTCGCTATGATCTCCCGTCCCCCGTTTATCTGGGGGACTGTTTTCTTGCTGGCTAATACAGTTGAGGGTTCATTCTGCGATGTCGGTTTGAAGTTCCCGGTGTTACACCCGAAGAAGAAAACAGCACTAAAAAAAAAGCCGCATACTTCATGGCTTCCTCCATGCTTTCGAACTTCAGTTTCGGAACTCCTTTTAACTGGAAACCTGTGGATCGGCCTGCCTCACGCGGGGCGATTCGGGGAACTGCTCTGTCGAGGACTTAGCGCGGCGAGAATGCGCCCATCGTCCTAGGTTAGTTCCGCTTAAGGACATTAGTGGTGAGTAGGGCCACAAGCCAGAGTGACTTGTGTCCCGTTTTGGGAAAGGAGATCGCACACTGTTTACCCGGCACTCAAACCAACCAGGAACCGACTATCATGGCGCGCCGGAGACCGGCTGGGTGTTTGCGACCGAGCCGCTGCCGCAGCGGCAGCCCGCTTGGGTCACTAAGCTCGTGAAGCACGGAATGAAACAAGCGCCGCCCGAAACTTCCCCCGACACCTACCTGAACCTGCCCGCATTGCGGACATGTGCACACGCCGGCCACACTCAGGCGAGTGGACTCGAACACGCTCGAGTGTCAGAACTGCAAACGTCGATTTGCTTCGGTTCGGGATGGTGGAAGCTCGCAATGATTCTTGTGTATGGCGATGACAGCGCGGGCGAAAAGAAAGAGCGTGTTTGTGCCGTCGGCGTAGTTATCGGAACTGAGGACAGGTGGAAAGACCTCGAAGAGAAATGGCTGGAGCGCACAGGTGGCATTCCGTTTCACGCGAATGAATGCGAAAGCGACCGGGGAGATTATGCAAACAGGCCGCATGAAGCGAACAAAACTCTATACCGTGATCTAACAACTCTGCTCGTAGAAAGCGAACTCGGCGGATGGGGAGTAAAACGGATTGCGCTGCCGCAATCGGGCCGTGGCCGCGGTTGCCCGGTACAGACGAAAAGCCGGTTTGGCTCGGTGCTTCACCGGGAACATTGGGCCACGGAACCGGTGCTTCACCGGGAACATTCGGCCCCGGAACGTTGGTTGGTTGTCAAGTTCTAAAATCCGAACCTTTGCCTGCGCTGCGCCGCTAGAATGTTGCCCGGACTCCTAACTGCAACTGCCGCGGCGGGGAGATTATATCGGTGGGTTTGCCGAACTCGGGTCCTGGATTCTGCGTGGTGCCGCACGCCGGCGGCCCCACCGCGCAACCCGCGTTCAGAGTGCCCACGTAAGACTCCGCGTCAAAGTTGGGATGGTTAACGACGTTGAACATGTCTACCGTGGGGCTGATAGTCAGGTGCTCCCCGATCTTGAAGGGCCGCGACAGGCGCGTGTCCCAAACGTAAGTGGCCGCAGCCCGCCCAGCGTTGCGTCCCACCCCCGCCGGCCGGTCCTTCAGGTGCCCATCGCCGTTGTTGTCCACGCCCGTGGTGATGTTGAAGGGTCGTCCGCTCTGCAGAGCAACGATGTTGGACGTCTGAAACCCTCCGGGCAGGTTGATGATGCCGCTGAGCACGAAACGATTGCGCGCATCACGCAGCGTCGGCCCCTTGTCGGCAAAAAGATTGTTGCTGTTCTGCGGTACGCCCGGCTCGAAGATGTCGTCTGACAGGCCCATGGCGGAGGAGAGGGTGTACGACACCTGGAACTGGACCCGCTTATCCAGATTCTTGCGCGCGCTGAGCTGCAAGGCATTGTAGTGGCTGATGTTCAGAGTTTCAAAGCTGGAAAACAGCCCCAGCCCGGGATACGGCGGCGGCACGACTACGCCAGTGTCGGTGACACCTTGCGGGTTTAGCTCGCGGGTCATCCAGCCGTGCAGGCCGAGGATGTGGATGTAGCTGGCGTCGAGCACGATGCCGGCGGGCAACTGCTGCCCCACTCCGATGGAAAACTGCTCGGTGTAGGGCTGGTGCACCTTGCCGTTTATGGCAAATCCGCCGGGAATCTGGGCCGCGCTGAAAGCGGGATCGCTCAGCGTGGGCTGGGCGGGCGCAAAGGCTCCAAACTGGTACTTCACGCCGTCGAAGGTGCGGTCAATGAAGGAAATTTCCCAGGGGGTGGAGTCGTAGTAGATGCCGAAGCCGCCGCGGATAACGGTCTTGCCCGTGCCCAGCGCGTCATACGCAAAGCCCACGCGGGGGCCGAAATTCAGTTTGGGCGTCTCCCGGGTGCGGCTGTTGAAGAAGGGCGCCTGGCCTTCCAGGGGGTGATGGAAGCCGGCATCAATGAAGCCGCTCTCGTATTCATAGCGCAGGCCAAGGTTGAGGGTGAGTTTGCGGGTGGCTTTCCAGTCGTCCTGGATGTAGTACGCCATTTGCCAGACGATGGTGCCGGTTTCCTTGGTTGAGCCCAGGCCCTTGAGCGCGAACAGAGGCGCAATGCTGGTGGTGCAGCTCACCGGATCGGCGAGGCTGGGGAAGCACTGCAGGGTGGGGTCGTCCTGGCCGAAGACGAAGACTCCGTTCTTGAATAAGTCGAACAAAGCGTTGTACTTGATGCGCGGGCTGAGGTCGGTGCCGAACTTCAGGTTGTGAACGCCGTGCCAGTTGGCCATGGTGGAGAGGTCGTCGCGAAACTGCAGGCGGTCCTGTTGCACGTTCTGAGGCGTGGAGGCGTTCTGGCCCAGCACGACCGAAGGAAAGCGCAGGTTGATGCCGTTGGTGGTCGGCACCAGGTTATTGATGAAGCGATTGAACTGCACCGTGAACTGATTGAGCGTTCGAGGCGAGAGGACATAAGTGTCCGTGCCCTGCCAGGAGATATTTTCGTTAGTCGCCACCTGGAAGGCGCTTTCCGTGGGCGGACCGCCGACGGAAATGTTCGGATCAATGCGCAGGCCTTCGCGCGAAGTGTTGCGCTGGAAAGTGCTGCGGAAGGTAAAGGTGTGCGCCGGGCTGAAATGCTGATCCAGCTTGGCCACCATCAGCAGGTCGCGGAAGGGAGCGGGAAACGCGCCTTCCAATTGGGGGAAAACACCGCCGGTATTAATGGTCTGCGACTTCTGCTGGCGGTTGCGTTCGACGGCGAAAAATCCGAAGGTTTTGTCCTTCACAATGGGACCGCCGAAGGACCCGCCAAACTGTTCGCGGTCGAAATCCGGCTTGGTCTGCTCGAAAAAGCCGCGTGCCTGCAGGTCTTTGTGGCGGAACAGGAGGAAGCCGCCTCCGTGCACAGCGTTGGTCCCCGACTTTGTCACCACATTGATAAACGGCCCGGAGGAGTGCCCGTACTCGGCGGAAAACTGGTTGGTTGCCACCTGGAATTCCTGGATGGCATCTTCGGGGACCAGGCCAACCGGACCGCCCACTATGTTGTCGTTGAAGTTGCCGCCATCAATGCTGATGCCGGAACTGCGCGCCGTGGCGCCGCCTGACACTACGCCGCCATACAGGCGTTTGGTGGGATCGTAAGAGGGGGAAGGCGCCGCTCCGGGAATGAGGTTCGCGAGCTGCTGAAAATTGCGGTCATTGATGGGCAGATTGGCAATCTGCACCTGGTGCACCGCCTCCTGAATCTGCGAGGTGGATGTGTCCACCTGGGTGGCCTCGCCGGAGACATTAACTTCCTGGCTCACGCCCGCGACTTTGAGCACCAGGTTCGCCGTCGCCGTACCTCCAACCGTCAGGGTCAGCGGCAAGGCGGAGGCGGAAAACCCCACCTTTGACGCCTTCACCTCGTATTGCCCGCGAGGCAGGAGGTTAAGGCGATAGAAACCCTCGGCATTGGAGGTGGCGGTGCGGTGCAGGCCTGTGTCCAAAGCGGTGGCGGTGATCGTGGCATCCGGGACCACAGCGCCGCTGGAATCCGTCACCACCCCTTGCAAGTTAGAAGTCACAACCTGGGCGCCAGCTTCGCCGCAGAGTAACGCGAGGAGAGTTGCAAACACTGCCAGCTTCTTGCGCATTGGCTTTCTCCCAGTAATTAGAAGCACCTGAGCGTTGAGGAAGGGCTAGACTTGTAGCATTATTGCGCCGGAAGCACAAGCCTGCCCAAGAAAAATAGAGCAGCTATCTGGGAACTATGCCGGGATAGACACCTCAAAGGTTTTGTTGAGACTTCGAAGAGGACCTGCCAACCGTGCCGACAGGCAGCGAGGCCGAACCAAGAGCAGCCGGCACAGTTGCGGCGGGCGCCGAGGGCCCTGGCCGCGTCCTCATGAATACGGCTTTATCAATGGAAATCGCCACGCAGCGATTCACCCAATTGACAGGTGAGGATGAAACCTCGTCTAGTTCCATTCGATTGCGTAGACGTCACGACGCGCGTCATTGCAGCTGAGCAGAATCGATCCGTCCGGGGCAAAGCCGTTTGCTGAGACACGACTGTACTGAGAGATTGCAGATGATCGGATGGGTACCCGTTCCAGGTGGCTGTCGGTCAGCCGAACTCGGTATAACTCCTCTCCATTGAAGTAGACCCAATTGCTGTCTTTAGACCAGAACGGATTATTAACGTCGTGTTGGATTAAGGTGTGTCGTTCGCCGCTTTGTGGATTCAAAAACTCTAGCGCTTTGAAATCTAAGGTCATAGCGGCGACATAGCGCCCGTCAGGGGACCAGCGCGGACTGAACAAACCCTTGGAGTTAGGAATCTCCGAAATTTTATTCGTACGAAAGTCGTACAGATACAATGCTCGAATAGCGCCGGGTTCCGCAAAAGTGTTTGGAGGCTGCCCGAATAATATTGATTGCCCGTCGGGTGACCAGTTGGGGTCGGCCTCATTCAGCACTTTTGATGGAATCTCGTGGATTGCGCCCCCTTCGCTTGCTACCCGGTAAATCTTCCAGGGTTGCTGCGGCCATCGAGCCATGAACGCGATTCGCTTGTTGTCGGGCGAATATTGCGCCATGAACAGCCGCATAGATGGTGGCGTAAGTTGAAGTTTGTCGGTGCCGTCCGCCCTGGCGCGCCACAATTCGCCTCCCATCACGTCCTGCAGGTAATAGGCGACGAACTTTCCATCGCGCGAGAATGTCACTCGAACAGGATTCAGCTCGGGGTATAACGGAGTTGTCTCGCCGGTCTTGACATTTAGACTGAGGACATCTGCGACGCGTGCGGAGGCCGCAACAAAGATCACCTTTTCCAAGGGACTTGTCGCCGCCGCTGCTATCGGCAGACCGACACTGCTGAGCAACACGGGTTGCAAAGGACTGAGCGGAAACGGCCGGTCGGGAATGGCCCAGTACTCCTTCAAATCGTTTAGAAATAGGAAATGCTTGCTATCCGCAGTCCATACGCCGCAGCACAGCTGGCCTGCGCCTTTCCACTCCTTTAAAAGTTGACGTAAGCGCCGATCCGCTTGCAACTCCCAAAGGGAGGAACCCAGCGTCTTTGGGTCAAGAAGTGTAAACCTGAGTCTGCCCCCGTCGGGCAACCAACGGAGCCAGAAGGCTCTGCCTGACGTGCTCGTCAATTTAACGGGAGTGTTGCCGTTAAGGTCAGTAAGGTAAAGGTCCTGATCTTTTGCAAATGCGATGGTCCTTCCATCCGGAGCCCAAGCTGCATCATGGGCTTCAACATCTCCTAACTTGCGCGCACTGCCTCCGTCTGTCGCCACTAACCAAATCGGGGATTCCGTTCCGCCACTGGCGGTCATTATTTCTTTCAAAAGCAGAGTGGAACCGTCCGGAGAAATATGCAAAACAGCTGGACTGTGAATTGAGGGCAGCAAGGGAAGGCGCCCTTCATCGCCGCCGTTGACGCTTACGTACCTGAGCGAATCCCCAACGGTGTAGTAAATACGTCGGCCGTCGGTTTGAATAGAGTCATAATTCTCTGGCGGGCAGCACACGGTCATGCCAAGCTGCCCTTTAAAAGATACGCGTCTCGTACTAACAATCGTCGGGCCACTTCCGAACCACGCAAATCGGGATATTAAACCTACAACCCCGAAGATTGTCGCCACAACTATGGCCGTGCCGGCGGCACGAACGACGAAAGCCGCTCGCCAGCCGCCGCTAGCTGCTGCTGACGATGTATTGACACGCAGCAAGGAGTGGACTATCTGGTGATGGAGTACATTCAGGGGACGACGCTCAGTGAGAGTCTGGCCAGGGGAAAGTTGCCGGAAAAGGAAGTCGTGTGCCTGGGAATGCAACTCG
>DASSIO010000232.1:0-5809 GCA_035691825.1 Terriglobales bacterium
CGCAAGCGCTACCCCTTTGTGCTGATGCTCGAGCCGCTTTTCCGCTGCAATCTGGCGTGCGCAGGCTGCGGGAAGATCCAGTATCCGGCCCACATCTTGAAGACGGAGTTGAGCCCCGAGGACTGCTTTAAAGCGGTGGACGAGTGCGGCACGCCGATGGTCTCCATCCCCGGCGGCGAACCGCTGATGCACCCGCAGATTGACAAAATTGTCGAGGGCCTTGTCGCGCGCAAGAAATATATTTATCTCTGCACGAACGCCCTGCTCCTGAAGGAAAAGCTGGACCTCTTCAAGCCGAGCAAGTATCTGACTTTTTCCGTTCACATGGACGGACAGCGCGAACACCACGACTTCTCCGTTTGCCGCGAAGGTGGCTATGATCTTGCGGTAGACGGGATCAAGGAAGCTCTCAAGCGCGGGTTCCGGGTGACCACCAACACTACGCTATTCGACGGCGCCGATCCCAACAGCGTCCGCTCTTTCTTCGATGAAATGATGGAGCTCGGCGTCGAAGGCATGATGCTTTCGCCCGGCTATTCCTACGAAAAGGCTCCGGACCAGAAGCATTTCCTGGGCCGCGCTCGCACGCGGCGCCTTTTCCGCGCCATTCTCGCCAACCGCAAGAAGTCCTGGCAATTCAATCAGTCTCCTCTTTTTCTAGAGTTTCTGATGGGCAAGCAGCAGTACGCGTGCACGCCGTGGGGTATGCCTACTTACAACGTCTTCGGCTGGCAAAAACCCTGTTATTTGCTTCAAGACGGCTATGCCGATAGTTTTCAAGAGTTAATGGACGCCACGGAGTGGCAAAACTACGGCACGGAATCCGGCAATCCCAAGTGCGCCAACTGCATGGTTCACAGCGGCTACGAGGCTTCTGCCGTGGATCACACCTTTAGTGGCCTTCGTGGCCTCTGGGCCACTGCAAAAGCAACGTTTTCCGGCATGTACGAGGATGAGGAAGCCCTCGCGCTGCTCAACGAGCCCTCCAAGCCCGTGCACGCCTTCAATCCGCTCATTCAGATTTCCAAAGACAAGTCCCGGCTTGAGGAGACGCACGCTTGACAGGTCCCCGACACGTTGACCGGCCCGGCCACACGGAAATTCCCGCGCAGAATCCCGACGCTCTCGAAGTTGCGCCGGGAAGAACGCGCGAAACCATCGAAGGATGGCTGCCGGAACTTGCCACAGAGGCGGAGTTACGCGAAGCTTTGGAAAAGGCTTTTGATTATCGCGGCGACGTTACCATAACCACTAAGGATGGCAAGAAGTTAGAGGGTTACGTTTTCGATCGTGTGTCCGGTGCTACGCTTTCGGACTCGTTCGTCCGCGTCCTGCCTAAGGAGTCCAACCAGCGGCTGAAAATCTGTTACGCCGAGATTGCCGCCCTTGCTTTCACGGGCCGTGATCCCGCTGCGGGAAAAAGCTGGGAAGCCTGGGTGCGCAAGTATTGGGGAAAAAAGTCGTCCGGCGAAAGCGGATTGACCCTCCAGCCGGACTCGCTAGAATAACGAAAATCGGCGCTCCGCGAGGCACTCGTCAGGCTGGACCTTCCAGGTAAACCCACTGTTATCAATATATTAAGACTAGGAACACGCCCTCTGGTCACTCGTCGCGTACGTGGACAAATGGGTCATTTCGTGGTACTATTTGCACAGCGTTTGTTCCTCTTGTACTTCCTTTCGACTCGTTCGAAAGGGCTGCAGGGACAAATCTTGCAGCCTTTTTTTGCGGGCTCGAGGTGTCACGGGACTTGGGGGAGCGCGGGCGCCAGTTGGACCGCTGGAAACCAAGGGACGGACCAAGAGAAGCAAAGCAATTCCAATGTCGCAAGCCCCAGCCGCGTCGGGGTAGCGCATGCGAGGTAGTGGAAGTGAAGGAACAAGGAACAGTGAAGTGGTTCAACGCTTCGAAGGGCTATGGTTTTATCCAGCGCCAAACCGGGGAAGATGTTTTCGTGCACTTCTCCGCGATCATGATGGACGGATACAAATCGCTCAACGAAGGCCAGGCAGTGGAATTTGAAGTGAAGAAAGGCCCCAAAGGCCTTCAGGCAGAGAACGTTACCGGCCTCTGATCTGTGCATTTGGGTGCCCTCGTCGCGTTCGGGGGCACCGCTCTTCAAGAGATTCGAAACGGGTTTCTTCCACGCAAGAGGTAATCAAGGAGGATGATGTGCAAGTGATGGCAGAAGGACAGACAGTCAAGCACGAGACCTATGGCTTGGGCATTGTGACGGCTTCCGACCAGGAGCGCACCGCGATTGATTTTGATGATCACGGCCCCAAGCTCTTCGTGACCAGCATTATGACGGCTGAGCTCATCGGCGAGGCCCCGGCGACTCCGCCAAAGACCAAGCGCCGCCGCAAGGCCTCCACCGCAGCAAAGGCCGCCAAGAAAGCCGCTGCAGCTGCCGCCGCAAGTCGCTCTTAGTTCCTCTCTTTGTCTTCCCTGGAGAAGCCAAGCGTCCCTGCGCCCATTCGGCGCCGGGGTGTGTCCGGACAGATCCGCGCCGGGAATGAATCGAGTGTGGTAGAGTCTGCGTCATGAAACGGATCCTTCTGGTCCTCGGAATCGTGCTTTTTGTGCTGGGGATTGTCGCCCTGGTACACCCCAGTTTCGATTACAACAAGCACGAAGAAGTAGCCAAGATCGGCCCCCTCACCGCCACGGTAGATAGATCGGAGACGGCGAGCGTTCCGGTCCCCGTCACGGTAGCACTCCTGGTCTCAGGTCTGGTCCTCGTCGTCCTCGGGCTTCGCTCCAGATCTTAACCCGCCAGTATTTCGCCGAAGACAAGGCACCCGCCTGCTAAAGCTCCAGCTTCTGTGGAGAGGTCTCCACGGCAAATGCCGAGTGGCCGGTCGAATTCGCTGTCGTTAGACTTTGGCTCTTACGTGGAGCAGCTCGCTTCCGGGCATGGCGTGCGGTAAATCACAGTCCACATGAATAAGCATTCCCCTCCTGGCGGAATCGCGCGTGGTCAGCGAAATCGTTGCTTGTATACATAACTCTATGATATGTATATAGTAATAATAGAGCAATTAGCTTCCGGTGTCGATGCGAACGATCAAAATCTGGTTCAAACCGGCACCATGTTATATTGCGTTACACAGGCACTAGACCGTAACCGCCTTTTCAGAAGCAGTACCGTGTGATAGAAATTGGACCACTATGCAGTGCTCCGCGCTATGTTCCGGCCAACAGTTCCCGAAGGGCAGGTCAATCGGCGTAGGGACCGTAGAGTTTATGCAACTATCTTGCGCACGGCGTGTTGCTAAGTAAGGACACTACTGGAGCAGCACCTGTATTCTTCGATTCGCATTCTCCTGGCTGATGATTACGCAGATTGGCGACGCCAAGTGCGCTTGATGCTCCAGGCGCGGCCAGAATGGCAAGTCATCGCCGAGGCGTCGGATGGATCCGAAACCATTCAGAAAGCCAAAGAGTTCAAGCCGGACTTAATACTGCTGGACATCGGGCTGCCAAAACTGAATGGAATCGAGGCCGCCCCGCGAATACGGCAGGTCTCTCCTGACTCCAAGATAATCTTCCTTAGTCTGTACAACGATCTGGAGGTAGTGCGGGCAGCTCTCAGCAGGGGCGGGCATGGGTACGTTTACAAGACAGATGCCCAAAGGGAGCTACCGCTTGCCGTGGATTCTGTTCTGCAGGGCAAAAAATTTGTCAGTAGCAGCTTAAAAGGCTTCAAATTCAGCGACATATCAGCAGAGAAAACCCCTCAACGCCATGAGGCCCTGTTCTGTTCGGATGACACGGTTCTTCTAGATGGCTTTACTCGCTTTGTTGCCGCTGCCCTCAAAAGCCGTAACGCGGCTATTGTGCTCGCCACGAGGTCGCACCTGGACAGTCTTTTTGAGAGGTTGAAGGCAGAGGGCGTGGATACCGATGCCGCCATTCAGCAAGGTACTATCATTCCATTGAATGTGGCCGATACACTGGCCAGCCTTTTGGTGGATGGCTTGCCTGACCCCGCCCGATTTTTGGAAGACTTCAGCGGTTTAATCGAGGCAGCGTCCAAAGCAGCGAAAGCAGAACATCCGCGTGTTTATTTTTGTGGCGAATGCATAGGCCGCTTGTGGGTGGAAGGTAAGAGGGATGCTGCGCTTCGGCTCGAACAACTCTGCAACGAACTAGCCAAAACGCATGAAGTAGATCTCTTGTGTGCGTATCCAATCGGCGGGTTTCAGGGCGAGGAAGGCGAGTTCGCCCTCCAGAGCATCTACGCGGAGCACTCAGCCGTCCATTCTCATTGAACTGGTTAGTACAGTCGCTGGGTGACGTCTCACTTGAAGGATTCAATTCTAGATTACCCAGACGCGCTGGCGTCGCCTTTCGCGAGCCCACGGAGTTCAGCTTCCGGCACCGCGAATTCGGCCGAACCACAATCCAAACAGAGAGTAAGCTCCGCAAATACCCACACCACCGGGGTGTCGATGTTTTTCAGTCCAAGAGAATGAATAGCCATCTCCGCGCCGAATTTCTTCTCGTTGACCGAACCACACGTCTTGCAGGCCATACAAGGCACCGATAATACGATAACGATGGCCTGGAAGTATATGCCGACCCGGTCAAGGAGTATTGCTTTCGGAGAAGTTTATGGGCGCTGCTACTCGAAGCGAAGCTCGAGTACTCTGCCCTCTGTCACCCTGCCTCGCCGGGATGAGCACTTGCTATGAGGTGATCGAGTTCGCCTGCGGTCAAGTCCTGGCAGGCCGGCTTACTTGACTGGTTCCTATACCAATATTCCAGTTGTCCCGTCGCCGCGTTTACCAGGGCAGTGCCCGACCATCCAGGCTCAATTCTGCTGGCAGAATGGAGGGTCTGCCGGCTGAGTTCCCTTGAACTATCGCGTCGATCATTCTTCTCGCAGGGTTCTCGCGGGATCGATTCGCGCGATGCGCAACGCAGGTACGAAAACGGCAACGAGCGTAACCAATAGAAGCAGAAGTACGACGGAGGAGATCGTGGCCGTGTCGTAAACGGCGACGCCGTAAACAACGCTTCGCATTGCTCCCAGGAACCCGCCGCAGAGGATGAGCCCGAGCAACAGACCAATCGCGGAAGCACCTGCACCGGAACGGCCGACATGCACCATGGCGCGACCGACGGTTGAGCCAAGTGCCATGCGAATGCCGATTTCCCGCGTGCGCTGCGCAACGAGGTTGGCCACCAAAGAGAAAATGCCGACAGCGCTGAGCAGCAAAGCGAGAGCCGCCATGGAGCCCAGCAACGCCACCTCGACGCGCTGCGTCGCCAGAGTTTTCACCAAGAGGTCACGCATGCTGTAAAAGCCTGAGAAAGGCAGTCCGGGATCGACACTGGCGAGCGAGCGCTGCATAAGCGCGGTAATTTCATCCATTGTGCCTGACCCCTGCGTGGATGTCCGGACGATCCAGCTTGGCTGGAACCACATGTGGCTAAGCGCCAGCGACTGGGCATCAACCTGCGTGGCGGGGACGTACAGGGTCGGCTCACCCGCAAGAGGCGCCACATCATCCAGACCTCGCGCAACGGGCACATCCTCGACGACGCCGACGATCATCGCGTTTTTGTCCACATGACGGCCAACGGGATTCTCTCCATGAAATATCCTGCGCATGAAGGCGCGGTTGACGATAGCCACGCGCTGCGTATTCGAACGGTCCGCCTCCGTAAAAGAGCGTCCTAGAACTAACGGAATTTGGAGCGTTTCGAAATAGCCAGGCGTAATGTAGACCTGATAGGTCTTGCCGTGTTCTCCAGCTTCTTTTCCGTCGCTGATCTCAAGCGAGCCATCAATCACGGACCG
>DASSIO010000233.1:0-18945 GCA_035691825.1 Terriglobales bacterium
ACTTCGCGCAGGTAACGCTTTCGGTCGGAGACTTAGTTTTCCAGATCTTCAGGGGCCGCGGTGAAGTGAACCTGACGGTTGCGTCCTCACGAAATCCAACTGAGTTTCATGAATTCTCGACTGTCCTAAGCGCGATGGACGTTGGTGTAAAGAGGCAGGGTTTTGGGCATCTCCTTGACATAGAAAAGGTCCTCAAACCACACATGCAAGATCTGGCAACTGCGTTCTCGGCAGAGCATTATCCCAGAATTAAGAGTGGGCTCGCCGACACCTATGCTCGAGACCGTATTATTACGAAACAGTGGGAGACAGAAATTAACCGGCGGCTGTACGGGTGACGATAAGAAGCAATAGATGAATCTGACTCTTTCAACGGAGGCTGAATGCGCGACATTATTTCGACTCCCGATGCGCCTAAGGCGATTGGGCCGTATTCGCAGGCGGTTCGAGCCAATGGATTTGTTTTTGTCTCCGGACAAGTGGCCATTGATCCGGCGACGCAGCAGGTAATCAGCGGAGACGTGGCGGCGCAGACCGACCGCGTGCTGAAGAACCTGTCGGCGATTCTAAAGGCAGCCGGAAGCGGGCTCGACAAAGTTGTCCGCTCGACCGTGTTCCTGAAGAACATGGGCGACTTTGCCGCGATGAACGAGGTTTACGGGAAATATTTCACGCAAGCGCCGCCGGCGCGCTCCACCGTGGAAGTGGCTCGCCTTCCCAAAGATGTGCTGGTCGAAATTGACGTGATAGCGCTGGGATAATTTCAGAATTGTCGAATTTGGGAATTGACGAATTGGAATTTTAAAAGACCAATTCGCATTCCCCAAATTTCGCAATCGCGCAATCGGCAATTACGCTTTGGTGACTTTGCCGCTGCGCAGGCAGGACGTGCAGACACGAATCCGCTTATTGCCGCCCTTCACTTTGGCGTGGACCGGGCGCAGGTTGACGTTCCAGCGCCGCTTGGTCACGTTGTGGGCGTGGCTGATGTTGTTCCCAAATTGCGGCCCCTTGCCGCAAATCTCGCAAACTTGTGCCATGGACCGCTCTCCAGAAATCTCGATTCTTATGCTCGAAACCTTGATTTTACAGGATAACAGCGGGATTCGCCAATGCTGGGGGCCTCCTGCGCGCCGGGCTCAGCTCTTCAATTCGGCGCGGCGGACCGTCCTTGTGGCCGAATGTTCTGATTGAGGCGAAACAAATTGTTTGGATCGTATTGTGACTTAATCGCCACCAGACGTTCCCAGCGCTCGCGATAAGCTTCGGGAACCCGGTCATCTTCGTCGCCGCTCATGAAATTCACATAAACGCCCGGTGTCATCGATGGCCGCATGCTCTGGAAAACTTCGCGTACCCAGGAAATGTTGGGCGCATCCTCCGACGTATCTGCCCAGTTCCCGAGGAGATTGACCACGAAAGGGGAGCTCCGGTCCCCGAATGCGGTCTCGCTCGCTCCCACTCTCGAGGCAGCGGCACCCAGGTACGCAAGCTCGATCTGCGTCAGCGGAGAAGGAATCGTGCGCAACGCTTCCACCATGCGCTCGATACTCGCGTCGTCCAGAACTCGGAAGTAGCCGGATTTCGTGTAGTAGCGTCGCCCGTGTGGAAACTCGTCGTCAGCCATCGTCTGCAGTTCGATGAACGACATCAACTTCCTGCCGACACCTTGTGGTTTGCCGATCGAAAGCGCCTGCTCAATATAGCGACTGCCCTCATCGGCATCGCCGGTCCACAACAGCGACTGGCTGAGTACCGGCTTGCCCCGCAGCTCCTTGGGAACGCTCTCGACGTCCATCGCCAATCGCAACGAGAGATTCCATTTCAAATCCTCGCGTGCATCCGGCATGAAATCTCTCCAGTGTCGCAAAACGCGAGATACATCGTCGCCCAACGACATTGCTTCAACCAGCAAAACACTTCGTAAAGGGTGAAGCCGGACTTCGAATTCTGTAACAACACCGAAATTGCCACCACCGCCGCGTAACGCCCAAAACAGATCGGGATTTTCCTTTGCGTTCGCACGCACCAGACCGCCACCGGCTGTGACCAGAGTAAAAGCCTCGACATTGTCGCAGGAGAGACCGAAGCGGCGGGTCAGCCAACCGAATCCGCCGCCCAAAATCAAACCGGATGCCCCGGTATGAGAGACGACCCCGGCCGGAAAAACCAACCCGTGTTGCTGGGTGGCGACGTCGATATCGCCCAACAAACATCCTCCCGCAAATCGAGCGCGCCGGCTCGCAGCATCAACCGTGACCTGCCGCATTCGTGAAAGATCGATGACCAGGCCACCGTCGCAAGTACTGAAACCGGCCAGACTGTGTCCTCCGCAGCGTACGGCAGTGAGTGCCTCATGCTCGGCTGCTGCCCGCACGGCGAGCTGAACGTCGGAAACACCAGCGCTGCGCGCGATCAGCCCCGGAGCCCCAGCCACCATGCCATTCCAGATCCTGCGAGCGGACTCGTACGAATCGTCACCAGGCCGGATCAGGTCGCCCTGAAAGCCCTGCTTCAACGAGCTGTATACGCCGTCGGCAACTGTCTTCATGAGTGTCCGAGAGAAATCTGTCAGGGCTCGGCCGGCGAGCTTTCCGAGGTAAGCTCAAGCTTTGCGGCGTCTCCTGTGCTGGTTCTGTTGCGAATCCTCCAGTACGCCACAGTCATCACCGCCAGCAGCAGTGCAAAGATTGGGACTGAGTACTGTAGTCCTTCGACGTAGAACGTGCTCCCGGCAATCGCAATCAGCATGGCAATTCCGGCAATATTTGTGAGCGGAAACATGCGCAACCGCAGCGGCAGTTCATTGACTTTCGCCCCGATCTCACGCCGGAAGCGAAGGTGAGCGAGCAGGATCACGATCCACACGAAGTACATTCCCGCCACCGCGGATCCATACATCAACAGAAACGCACGCTTAGGCGCATAAATGGCTAACAGGATGGCAACTGCCATGCCCACGCTGGAGGCGGCCAGCGCGCGGTGAGGGACGCCGTTCTTGCTGAGGCGTCCGAGTAGTGCCGGAGCATACTTGCCGCGCGCCAGCGAAAACAACATCCGAGTCGAAAGATATAAGTCGGTATTTACGCTGGAGAGAGCCGCCGTAATAACGACCAGGTTCATGATGGCCGCGGCATAGGGCACACCCACCGCGGCGAAGGCGCGCACAAAGGGACTGCCGCTGATCGTGCCATCACTGCTCTGGTTCCACGGCGTCATGGTGACCATCACGCCAATCGCGAGAACGTAAAACAGGATCAGCCGGAAAACCATGGTCCGCATGGCGCGCGGGATCGCTTCTTCCGGCCGGCGCGCCTCTCCCGCGGTGACTGCAATCACTTCAATACCCATGTAGCTGGACACGGCCAGTGTCAGGGCCAGCCACATCCCTAGCCACCCATGTGGCAGGAATCCGCCGTAGGCAACCAGGTTCCGAAACCCAATTGCCGGGCGGGGTGAGAGCCCCGCGATTAAAGCAATTCCGATCACGATGAACACAATGATGGCGACCACCTTGATGAGGGCGAACCAGTACTCGAATTCACCAAAGTTCCCGACCTGCGCCGAATTTATCGCGACCACGCCCGCCGATACCAGCGCAACCCAGATCCACTGCGGCGTTGTGGGAAACCAGTACTGAAAGTAAATGGCGACCGCGGTGACCTCGGCGCCCACCGCAACGATCTGAACAAGTCCATAGGTGGTTCGCACCGTAAACCCGAACCACGGATTCAGATAGCGCTCGGCATAAATCCCGAACGACCCTGCGACCGGATGTACCACCGCCATCTCGGCCAGCGCGTACGCCATCACCAGCGACAACGCCGCCCCAAGAAGATAGGTAACGATGACCGATGGCCCGGCCTGGTTGATGGTGACGGTGCTACCCAGGAAGAGGCCCACCCCAATTGCGCCGCCAATGGCAATCATCGCCAGTTGGCGCTCGCTCAAGCGGCGCTGCAACGCCTGCTGGGAATGGCCCACCGCGACCGGTTGAACTGAGGGCGTGTTCGCTGGGGTCGTCATTTCCACTTTTCTAAAATCAGCGCCCTCGCAACTTAAGCGAAGACGTGCCGGGGCGCGTGAGCAATCTGTTCCAGGACCGAAACAAAGCGATCGATCTCCTGCAGTGTGTTGTAGTGCACCAGGGATGCTCGCACGGCGCCATGTTCCGGCGATAACCCTAACCGCCTCATAAGTCGCGGGGCGTACATGTGCCCGTTGCGCGCACCAATTTTTTCTTTCGCCAGGCGATCGGCAACTGTAGCGGGCGGCACGCCCTCCAGGCTAAACAGCAGCGTAGGAACGCGCTGCGAAAGCAAACTAAAATCGCGTATGCCGTGGATCGTAGCTCCCTTGATCGCACCCACACTCTGCAATAGCGCGCGGGAAAGCGTCGTCTCATACGTACGAATCTTTTCCATGGCATCGACCAAACGCTGTCTGGTAGGCGCTGAGCGGTTACTCGGCCCGGCAAGGTCCGCCAAATACTCGATGGCAGCATTCATCCCGGCGACGTTTTCATACACAAAGGTCCCAACTTCGATTTTGGTGGGAGGCGTATCCGGGAGAAAGTCCTCGCGAAATGTGGGCAAGTTCTCCAACGCCTTTTTCTTCCCCCATAAAAATCCCATGTGGGGAGCAAAAATCTTGTATCCGGAACACACCAGGTAGTCACAATCCCAGGCTTGCACATCGAATAGACCGTGCGGACCGTAGTGAACTGCATCCAGAAACACTTCGGCACCCGCGGCATGAGCTGCTTTTGCGACTCCGGCAACATCGACGATGGTGCCGATCGCATTAGAGCACGCTGTACATGCTACAAGTCGGGTTCTGGGCGAAAGCAGCTGCTCGAGGTCGGCCAGATGCAACCTGCCGTCGTCGCGCACCTTCCACCACCGGATCACCGCGCCTTGCTTTTCCAGCGCCAGCCAAGTCGCAACGTTGGCCTCGTGATCAAGGTCCGTGACGATAAGCTCGCGCCTCTCGCCGAAACTTTCTGCTATAGCCAGGCTTACCAGCCGGATAAACGAAGTGGCATTCATGCCGAATGCAATTTCGTCGGGGTCGGATGCGTTCAGAAACGCGGCTACGCTGCGCCGCGCACGAGCAATCACCGCGTCGACTTCCTGGCTCTGGCGGTAAGGCCCGCCGCGTTGAACGTTTCGCGCGAGCAGGTGTTCGTTGATCGCCTCCAAGACTCTCTGCGGAATCTGTGCACCGGCAGCATTGTCGAAAAACACGGATTCCGGCTCACGGTTTAACGCGGGAAACAAAGGTCGTACGCTTTCCCCAAGCATGTGTGTCATGAGTAGTTGTTGTCTCTCCTGGAATACAACTGGACGCAAAAGACTATACAGCAGCGATGTTCTACGTGCAGCCGGCTTGCAAGCAGGCTGCAAATGCTGTGCACTACACGCGCTCACGCGCCATTAGCCGGCACTGGACAATTCGAGTTCCGATGGCACTATCGGATTGAGGAAGTTACATTGCTATCCGCTCATGCCACACTCCAGCCGCTCTTTGGAGGATGCTCGGGGAGTAGTTCCGGCGGTCTTGCTCTGGATTGGGTAGCTGGTCAATTCTTTCGGTGCTTGCGGTTGACTTTCGCTGTTTCTTCGCTCACAATGAGTTTCATGGCGACACTCACCAAGCGGCAGTGGAACGTCTACGATTTTCTCTCGCGTTTCATGACGGAAAACGACTACTCGCCGTCATTCGAGGAGATCAAAGAAGGAGTCGGGCTCAACTCTGTGGCCACCGTGCACAAGCACATCACAAATCTGGAGAAGAAGGGGTTTATCAAGCGCTCCTTCAATCGCAGCCGCTCCATCGAATTGCTGCCGCTGAAAGGGAAATTGAAGCAGTCGGTTATCAACACGGGGGTCGTTCTGCCGCTAATGGGCCGAATTGCCGCTGGACGTCCCATTGAGGCAGTACAAACCCCTGAGACTATTTCCCTGGCCGACTTTGTGCAGTCCAAAGAAGTGTTCGTCCTGGAAGTGCGCGGGGACTCGATGCAGGACGAGGCTATCCTCGACGGTGACTATGTGCTGGTGGAAAAGACCAAAACCGCCCACAACGGCGATATCGTCGTCGCGCTCGTGAATGGGTCCGACGCTACTTTGAAGAGATTTTTCCGGGAGGGCGACAGCATACGTTTGCAGCCGTCGAACGTGAACATGTCCCCCATCGTTGTGCACGCTGCGGCGGTGCAGATTCAGGGCCGGGTCATCGGAGTTCTGAGGAAATACTGACCGCCTGCGCCGCGGACTTTGACAATCCGCAGTGCTCCGACGCTCTCCAAAAAAAACAGCCCGGCAAAATTGCCGGGCTTTCTGTTCTCTGGATCGCAGTTTACCCAAGATGTTTATCGAGGGCCTTCTGGATGGTCTCCTTGGGAACGTAGCCGACAATCTGTTCCTTGACTTGTCCTCCCTTGATCACCAGCAGGGTCGGAATGCCGCGGACCCCGTAGCGCATGGGCGTAGCGCTGTTGCGATCGACGTCCATCTTCGCGACTTTGACCTTGTCCTTGTATGCCTCGGCAAGCTCATCAACAATCGGCGCCAGCGCACGGCAGGGGCTGCACCAGGTAGCCCAGAAATCAATCAATACCGGCTTATCCGATTTCAGTACGTCTGAATCGAAGTTGGCATCCGTAACTTCCACAATTGCGTTGCTAGCCATTCTTCCTCCGCGACCGCGCCCGGCGCTAAGGCCAGATCGCAGCTCTTCTTAGAGCCAAATCAGTGACCGGCTCCTCTTTGTTCATCCTAGCACTTCCTTTGGATGCCGCGCGCGGCCGGAAGTCGCAAGCCCGGCCGCGGGATTCCCGTCACGGGATCATGTAAACAGCACCGCGATTATCAGAGGCGAATAAAGGGCGATAGGCAAATCTCGGGGACCCCGCTGGTACCACCCCCGAAGAAACGGCTACAGCAAACAAAAAGCGCCCTGGACCTTTCGGACCAAGGGCGCCTCGGCAGCCCTCCCCCAGAACTGCCAAACCACGATTTGGATACTAGAGACCCCCCTCTGTTCTGTAAACGTAACTTCAGTAATTCGCGCTGGTCAGGCAGTCACCTGCCTGCGCTCTCCGAAGTAACCCTGCTGCCGACTGCCCGACAGCGGGATATGACGCCTCCAAGCGGCTGCACGAGAACCACTTACGTCAGCTCGGCCTTCAAGGTTCGAGGAATAAGGCCAGGATTCTTCAGGATCAGTTTTGCCCGGTTTGCCAGCTCTTTCCGGCATCGGACGTGACCCAGGCGGTCCCGGATGAGGTCGTGACGGTTCCGTGCGACGGGTCGCTAAATGCGATGCGCACTACGTCCTCGTTTAAGGTGGACGAGTTTGCCACTGGAATTACGCGAATCCAGTGCAAGCCTAAATCGGCGGAATGGTACAGAGCACCCTTCGCCCCCCCCACCCAGACGTCAGCGCCTTGAGCGGACAGTGCGCGAAAACTTGTTCCATTCTCCACTCGCACCTCGTCCCAGGTCTTGCCGCTGTCGAACGAGCGCTGCGGAATACCACTGTCCGACAAACGCCACTGCGGGGCGTGAAAGTCGACCAGCTTCGCACCGCCTACGGTGGACGCAGCGGTTTCCGCAGGTGAGCGCGGTACGAAAGGCGGAGCCGCTTTCGCCATCATTCCAGCACGGCGTTCGGCGATTGATCCCTTCACGGTTGAAGGCGAGGCGGTTACCTGCGGCGTTGCCCCTGTGACCTCCACCGTTTCCGCACTGGCAGCCGGAGCCTGGGATACCTTATTGTCTGTCGCGGTGCTGGCCGGCGAAGGTTGCGTTTGCACGATGACTGCATCCAGGGTAGCTGGGCCAGCAGTGCTTGGCATCGCATCCCTCCCGCCACTTAGAGCTCCCACACTACTCTGGGCATTTTGCTCGCGGGCACGAGTGCGGGAGGAAGTTTTCGCACTTTTCCGTTGCGCAGTAGAGGGTGAGAGGGCTTGGGCCTGTTCTTTGGCTTCCCCTCGTTGTTGCACGTAGGCTGGGCTCGCCTGCTCTGGTTGAGCTGACAAAGTATGCTCGACGACGGCATCGCTCTGACGGGCTTCGCTTGGCGCGATAGACCGTCTCTCCGTCTCGTACACCAGGACCGCCGCCCCGACGACGACCAGTGATGCTGCCACCGCTCCCCAGTGCAACACAGGCCATCCCAGCCAGGCAGTTTTTGCCTTGGCTTCCGCAACAGCGTAGCTCTGCGGCAAGTTCGTTGGCATCTCCGGAGCAGACAGGCTGAGCACTTCCCGACACGCAGAGCAAGTCGATAGATGTGCGAGCACTTCATTGCGTTCGGCAGCCATCAGCGAGCGTTCAGCGAACGCAGTTAAGGTATCGGGATCCGGGTGCTCGGATACAGCTCCGCCCTGAAGCCTGCTGCGCACGATTTTTGGAAGCTGCTCCATGATCCTGCTCGAACTATTCCTGCCCCTCCCCTGCCCTGATTACCCTTTTATTAGGGAACGCAGCGGGCGGCGAATCTTGCGCCAGCTCCGCGCGAAGGTCCGCTGTTATTTCTCGTACATCCGTCTCGAGTGCCTCCTCGGCCTGGCGCCGGCTCATGCCTTTTCGCGTAAGCCGGAAAACAATGTCCTTCCTCAAAGTCTTCACCACCTTCTCCAGACGCCGGCTGACGGTGGATTCATGTACTCCCAGAACTGAGGCAATCCGTGCCAGCGTGAGGTTATCGAGAAAATAGTAGGACAGCATGCAGCGATCCTCCGCTTGAACGGCACGTATGGCTTCGGTAATGGCATCGTTCAGACGCGGTTCAATGGCCCGCTCCGGCTCGGAGTCTACCGCCGCGAACTGCTTGCCTGCCTCGGTCTGCTCTTCCAGGCTAACCGTATTGCGCCCCCGGCGATACTGGTTGACATGATGCTGCGCCAGCACGGTTCGCAGCCAGCCCTCCAACGATCCACGCCCATGGTAATAGGCTAGCTTAGCCACGCGTATGCCATCGCGGCTGGACGTGCCATATAAATCCGCATAAAGCGATCCCGCCAGTTCGCGGGCGCCGGCATCATCCCTGGTGATTCGTAACGCGGCCTCGTGCAACTTCTCGCGATAGCGCAACATGAAGTCCCGCCAGGCACGTTCGTTGCCGGCTGCGCAGGCGCGCGCCAGAACTAATTCCTCAACATGCAAGCTTCGGCAAAAGCTACCCACTTCGGCGTCGCTGGCGTCCTCGCGAAGATACTTCCTTGTAACTTTCTCGATAATTTCGAGTAATTCAACTTCGCTGATCGAGTACTTCTCTCCTCCACTATTCGCGTAGAGCTCGCGAGCTAATGGTCCCAACCGGGCCAGCAGTCTCGATGACGAATGGGGCTGCGAACTCATGTGCGGATACTACCAATTTTTTCGATGCCGGTTGCAAGAAAGCGATCGGCCAACGTTCTCTCGTCAGCTAGGTCGTATGGGAGCTCCGGGCGAAGCAGGAGTTGGCGCCGCCGCGCTCGGAGTGTCCTCTGCTGGAGGACCTATGAACCGGAACGCTTGGCTAGGCTTGTGTTCAGCTTTGGCAATTTCTGTCGCCGCTTTGACAATTCTGTATACGCCGGCGAAAGCCGGACAGACCGCAGCATCTTCGCCTTACAAGGTGCTGGCGCCCATCCAACACGGCAACCTCACCGTGTTTCCTGTGATTGCGGTCAAAACTTACGATACCCATGACTTCCTAACGCTCGACGAAGGTCTGAGTTCGGGAGAAGTTGTGGTCACGGAATTCGGATCCCGGCCGATGATCCGACGGCGGCCGCGCCCAACTCCTTGGCCCTATCCGTCGGATGGCGCGCAGGTCAATCGTCTCGTTCTGGTCAATAATTCAAAGCGCCCTCTCATTCTGCTTGCCGGAGAAATTGTCACCGGCGGCAAACAGGACCGTGTTATCGGGAAGGATCGCCTGGTTCCAGCCGAGAGCGATCCTATCGACCTTGGCGTCTTCTGCGTTGAGCCCGGCCGATGGGTGGCAACGACTTCCAAGTTCAATACTATGAGTTCGGCAATGGCTGCGCCTGCCGTGCGTGGCAGCGCCATGGCAGCTAAGGACCAGCAAAAGGTGTGGTCAGAAGTGCGCCGGAACCAAGAGCAAATCGTTGCCGGTCTGGCGCCCAGTTCCACCGAAACTGTGGAAGTACAATCCACCAGTTCTTACGCTCGCGTCATGGACAATCAAGAAGTACGCAAGCAAGTCGATAGCATTGCCGTGCCGGTCGAGACCAGCTACAGGAGTGTGATGAAAGAGTTGCGTGACCGCAACGCAGTCGGAGTCGTTGTCGCCGTGAATGGCGAGTTCATTTGGGCCGACATTTTTGCCAGCACCGCCCTGCTCCAGAAGTACTGGCCCAAGCTGGTGCGCTCGTATGCCGCAGAAGCCATAACTACGCAGGCGCGCGCCAGGAATGTGGACGAACGGTCCGCCCAGGCTTTTCTCGACAAACTGGAAGGCACCCGCGAGGTCGCGGAGACCGAACCCGGCCTTTATCGGCAAACCGAGATCACCGGAGACGGCTTCAAGGCTTTCGAGCTGACCTCGTTATTGCCGAAGACCGGCTTCGATCTCCATATCGCCAAAATGGCAGAGTAAGTCACAACCGCTTCATAAAAGCTCGTTACTCTGGCCCCGTGCTAGGAGCGGCTGAAATACATCCGAGGCGGACCCCGGCCGGGAGTGCATTCACGCAGCGTCTTTCAGTTCTTTATCTCGATATACCTCCGGAGCCTGAACGGAACACATACAGGTTCTAAACGGACATCTCGTTGGGGCAAAGCCGGCGGCGCTCACTTCAGCGGTTTGCGGCCCGGCCGCAAGCTCCACTTTCGTATAAAGTGTCTTTCCGAGTTTCTCCAACTGCTGTTTCAGTTCCGGCACCAAGTCGGTATGAAACATTAGTTTCAACAACATGATGTCGCCTTTGGTAAGGCGAAAGCCCCAGTCATCGGTAGCTTTAACGGGATGTTTTAATAATTCTTCCCGGAACACCGGGTCAACCGCCGCATTGCCAATCACACTAACTAAAGAATCCATGACACCCTCCTATGAAATGAAGTTCCCAATCAACGAGTCGAACACTACTTTCGCGCGAGTTCCAGGTCCAATCCCCGAAGCTCTCGTTTAGCCTTCGTGAGCAGCGCAGCTTGATCTGTATTCTGCCAAATACGAACGAGTTCGCCATAGTGATTACGCGCAAGGTCCATCTTGCCCTGCTTGCGATAGAGCCGGGCAAGCTGAAGATGAGCGTCAGCAATGTCGGGGGGAAATTCGTGTTGCAGAATTTCACCCCTGCGCTCCAGGACCTGCTCCCATTCGGCGATGGATTGCTCCCAGCGTTGCTGGCTCTGGTAAGCGTGGGCAAGGCCCAAATGTGAGAAGGCCTGGGGATACTCTTGCGATGCAGTTACAAAGGACTGTTCAGCTCTTTGCAATTTGCCGGTAGCCAGCCATATCTCGCCCTCAAGATTGTGAAAACAACTCTGATTCCAGGCACTCGTTGCTGACACTCCGGCCACATCCAATCTCCGCAAAATCGCGCGTGCTTGCTTTATGTTCCCGGACCTGGCGTAGATTGTTCCCGAATTCAGCAGGTCATAAGCCTGCACGAGCGAATTAGGTAGTGCCAGAATAAGGTTGGCTTCTTTCTTTGCTTCTGCCCACTTGTCCTGGCTCAGATAAATGCGCCCTAACAAGTTGTGCCAGATAGTTTGCAATCCATTGCTGAAGGTGGCGGGGGAAGCGCGGCTTCTGCTCAAGTGTGCGCCGGCCGAATCGAGTCTTCCTTCGTAAAGCTCAACCACGGCAAGATACAAATGGCCGAGTGCTCGATCAGTCTCATTCCCCGACATCATCTGCCGGAACTGCTCCTGTGCCTCAGCTGTTTTACCTTGGCCGAGATAAGCCAGACCCACTCCCCAATACAATCGGGCTGACTCTATGCCCCGAACGCGCGCCTCCCGTGCAGTCGCCAGCGCAGCATCCGTCTGGTTCTGCCGCGCCAGCTGGAGCACAAGATTGCTGTACGCGGGCGCGGAACTAGCGTTCAACCTCAATACCTGCCGTAATTCCGCAATAGCTTCGTCGAACTTTCCCACATCAAAATAGGCGCCCGCGAGAGCCTGGTGTGCATCTTCATCGTCCGCGTAAAGTTCAGTCAGAAGACTGAGGGAGCGGACCTCGTCGTCATAGCGCTCTTGCAACCCGTAGTAAGCTGCCTCGATCCGGTATTTTTCGCGCTCTGTGACTCCCTCTCGCAGTTCGAACGCGTGCTGCAATTCCTCGACGGCGGTTTTGTTCTTGCCGACTCCAGCAAGGTAGTACTGCCCCAGCAGCAGGTGGGCCATGGCAAAATCCGGATCCAGTCGCAACGCATCTCGCAGCAGAATTTCCGCCTGTTCGTTCTTGCCCTGATCGGCTGCATCCCGAGCCAGAGAATACTGATGCAGCGCCGCCAACGAGCCTGTCGTGACGCGCGCCAGTGGCCGGCTGCTCTTCTCGATGCCCTCCAGGGACTCTCCCAAATGCTTGCGCACCTTGCTGACCAACACATCAGCGCGGTCAAAAAACTGATCCTCCTTGGTGAATCTCTCGGTTTCGGCAAAAAGCACGCTGCCTTGCGCTGGATCCATGGCGCGCACGCTGATTTGGAAAGCCTGCCCCAGGCGTGAAATGCTGCCCGTCAACAGCAACTGCAGGTTTTCGCGCTCGCAAATCTCTCGCCCCAGTGTTTCGTCAATTCGCCTGGCGTCGCCTTTCTTCATGCGCTTGAGAACTTCAAAGGCGCGGCTTCGAGGAAACACGTTGACGTAATGTGACTGCTGCATAGAAATTGTCAGACCCTCTCGAACGCCGTTGTCAGGTACGGGTTGATCTCCTGAAACATCGAAATCCGAAACCAATACCCAGCCCCGTGCAGGCAGTAACGGCGAAGTGTGCAGGCGCCGATAGCCGGCCAACACCGCACCCACAAAAACCAAGGCAAAAGCAGCCAGCTTCAGTAGCCGCGCTCGCCTATGAGTTGTAGCCGGAAGTGCAACTGTTCCCTCCGCGACGACGCCAACCGCCTTAATCGCATGCAGCGTTTTGAGCAACTCACGGCCATCGGAAAATCGGTTCTCCGCCGACTTCGCGAGCATGCGGAACACAATTGCAGCGAGTTGGGCCGGCACAGCAGGGTTGAATACTGGAATTGGTGTTGGCGTCTTGTGCAGCACACGTTCGCTGATCTCTACGAAGCTGCCGGCTGCGAAGGGATGTCGCAACGTAAGCATCTCGTAAAAAACAACACCCAGCGAGAAGATGTCCGCTCGGCAATCCGGCACCTTCTCGAGAAGCACTTCTGGCGCGATGTACCCAGCCGTGCCTGCAAGCAGGCCTGTGCGCTCCAGCGTCGTGCTTTGATCCGAGCGAGGCAGGTGCTTGGCCAAGCCGAAATCCAGCACCTTCACGTGGCCCTCCGCGGTAAGCATGATGTTTTCTGGCTTGATATCGCAGTGCACAATCCCGTGCTCGTGCGCCGCCACCAGCGCCTCGACGCACTGAACGGCAATATCCAGGAACTGCTCCAGGCTGAACCCTCGGTGAAGACGGCGCCGGAGAGTTTCGCCTTCGACATATTCCATGACCACGAAAACTTCTCCGCGGTCTTCCAGAACGTCATGGATGCCGGCAACGCGGTCCGATCCCAGCGCACAGGCTCGCTGTGCCTCAGCGAGAATTCGGCGGCGGGCATCGGCGTCATTCGCCAATGCGCGGTTCAGACGCTTCAGGGCAACGGGACGCCGCAATGCCGTATCTTCCGCGTACCACACCTCTCCCATGCCACCGGCCCCCAGCTTGGAGCGGATCAGGAATCGTCCGACCTTGCTGCCGCTGAGATCGTCGGGAAGATGAAACGGTATCGGCGCTTGGCGGGCTGTGCCCATGTTCGGGCCCCCTGGAATGGAAGAGGTGCCGGAGCAACCGTGTATGAAAAACTCTGTTTCAGACGAGCGCAGTTTTGCCTTCCACTCACGCACTGCGCTTCTCTAGAATTCTCTCTCAGCGACGCCCAGTGATCTCCTATTAAATTGACCTTGGTTCCCCCAAGTTCCCGCAATGGAACTCAACCCCTGTCATTCATCAAGCCAGCTGGTTAGTCGCTTTGACCCATTCTGGCCATAAGTTGCTGATCTGTAGTCACTTCCTTTCGATGCACGCGGTCTGATAGCCTCTCTTAGAGATTTCCTCCTCCTCTATTGGTGCGCCTCCAAGGCAAAATGCTTCTGCATGGGTGATCTGAGCAAATTGCGGCCGGAAATTCAGGAGATGCTTAACCGGCCGATTCGGGAATTGGGTTTAAAAGTGGATGGCTCTCCCCTGGAGCCGCTCGTGGCACAGCTTTACAAGGAGCTCGAGCGAAAAAAGATCATGAAGTTCCGCCCGGCATGTTATTTGACCGATGAGTGGGGTTGTCCGTCTGGCGAACCCGTCATAGGCATTCCTTTTTACCTCGCCAATGCTCAGCTTGCCGAATTGGAGAAAGAGACCAACGACCTCGAAGAGCCGCGCGAGATCATGATGTACCTTCGCCACGAGGCCGGGCACGCGTTCAACTATGCCTACAAGCTGTACAACACCCCGGAATGGAAGCAGCTGTTTGGGTGGTTCCGCAAGCCTTATCGCGATCACTACCGTCCCACTCCGTTCTCCCGCAGTTACGTGCGCCATCTGGCGGGCTGGTACGCACAAAAGCATCCTGACGAGGACTTCGCGGAAACCTTCGCCGTGTGGCTTACACCGGGTTCGGGGTGGCGAAAGCGGTACCGTGGCTGGCCTGTATTTGCCAAATTGCAGTATATGAATCGCATTGCGCGTGACCTCGGCAATGTCGATCCCGTCCGACGGCGTGGACGCACCGATATCACCGTCGACGAGATGGACATGACGGTGGGCGAATTTTACCGCGAGTCACGCGAAGAGTTTCCCTTACTCGATTGGGCTCAAGACACCGACTTAAAGGACATCTTCAATGCACGCAAGACGCGCAAGACGAGCCGGCCCGTACAGCAATTCCTTCATGACTATCACAAGCCGATCGTCGACAAGGTAGCCTACTGGACTGGCGTGCAGCGCCCCATAATAAAGAGGCTGATGCAATCCATCGAGAAAAGAAGTACAGAGTTGGGACTCAGGGTCGATTCATCGCGCGATGCTGAACACCTGGCCGACATCACAGTTTATGCGGCGGCGTTAGCTATGAACTACTTGACGAATGGAAAATCCGTACAACCGTGAAGCTTTGCTTTGCGCGGTTGATTTTGCCTGGAGAGACGAATGCCTGGGGAAAAACTAAAAATTGCGGTTCTCTACGACCTCTGGGGTGAAGAAGAACCCGATGCGGTCGAGGATGTCACCGCTCGCAAGAAATCGCCGAACAAAAAGAAGAAAGAGAAGGAAGACAGAGAGGAAATCTTTGAATCGCTCGTGAAGCTTGGGCACGAGCCTTTTTACCATGTGCTCGACGGCCGCACGCAGTCGCTGCACGCCCTTGCCAAATGCGGCGCTGACCTGGTTTTCAACCTTACCGAGTCCTATGCGGGCGACGACACTAAGGACATGAACATCGCCGCTTATCTTGACCTGCTGGGACTTCCTTACACCGGCGGAGGCCCTCACGCCCAATTGCTCGCACAAGATAAAGGGCTGGCGAAAAAGATGTTTGCCTTTCACGGTATACGCACGCCGTACTTCGCTACTGCTTACCGGGGCACCATCGATCACGCCCACGACATCGAATTCCCCCTCATGGTCAAGCCCCTAACCGAAGATGGTTCCATTGGCATCGATGCGGATTCGGTCGTGAACAGCGTAAAAGAACTCATGGAGCGCGTTCAGTACATCCAAGACGAGTTCGACTCGCCCGCTCTCATTGAGGAGTACATAGAAGGCCGCGAGATTTACGCCGCAATTCTCGGCAGCTACGAAACTGCCCAGTGCCTTCCACTGGTCGAACTGGACCTTTCTAAGCTTCCCAAAGGAACTCCCAAAATCGCCAGCTACGACGTAAAGTTTGAAAAGGATACCGAGGCGCACCGGCTTACCAAGTCGGCGCTCGCCGAAGATTTGGACGAGAAAACCGTGGCTGCCCTTTCTGATACGGCCCTGGCTGCCTATCGTGCCGTAAAGCTCAGGGACTATGGCCGCATTGACATGCGCCTTACTCCAAAGGGACACGTGTATGTAATCGAAGCGAATCCCAATCCATGGCTTTCGAGCAAGCAGGAGTTTGCGATGGCTGCCAAGGCGTCGGGCCGCTCCTATACCGATCTGGTAGGCGAGATCGTCAGCATGGCGATCGCCCGTTATCCCAACCACAGTAGCCCGGCGGGTGTACCCTAGAATTCATCGCTCCCGTAGGCGGTGGCAATTCCCCTTGCATGCGTGCCACAAAGCTCCTGGTAATTCCTGCCTACCAACTGGTTACTAAAGTTACCTCCGACATCTTGGCAGTACCCCCAACTTCACATAGCCTTGCTTCACCATTTTCTTTCAACACATCAATGTTAGAAAAACTTCCTACCGTAATCACCGTCGCCGTTCTGGTCGTAATCTTCTGGTCGCTGAAGCGCCACGTGCGCTCTGCGCGCCTGCAGTTCTCGATGGCCGCCTGGGTTCTCATCTTCATCCATTTCGTCGTGCAGATGATCGAGCCGGCCACCGGTCCGGTTAGCCCGCATCTGTTAGCGCTTGATCTGGGATCACTTCAGGCTTCTTCCGTTGCTTTCATCATCTCCGTCTCTCTCATTGCTGAAGACCGGACAAAGCGCACCATTCTGTTACTCACTATCGGTGCGCCTGCCGTTCTGTTTGATGTTTTGAGTTGTTACGATGTGCACGCTCGATGGCCGTTGGTGCTGACTGGTACCGCCTGCTTTGCCGGTGGGATCGCCTTTTTCGTCTACTTTCACCGTAAACTGAACTGGTATACGTTGGGTATGATTTCCCTCGCTGCCGTATGCGGCCTCTGGTCGATACGCGCGGCATGGCATGGCTCATCGGATGAAGGAGTGACCGCGCTGCTGGGACTGGGGTTCCTCCTCCCGGGTATCTTCCTCTGGCGTAACCACTGGCGCCCCTCCGCGGGCGTGATCACGACGGTTGTGGGCTTCATCGCCTGGGGAGCCGTTTTTCCGGTCGGCATGCTTCTGGATCACATCGCTCCCAAACTGATCGTCCCGCCGGAACTGTGGAACGCTCCCAAAATGTTTGTCGCGTTTGGCATGATCCTCGCCATTGTCGAAGACAAGAGCCATTCCATCGAAAGTTTGCAACGTAATGAGCATGCCCTCAATGTGCAACTGGAGCGGTTCTCTGGAATTACGTCGCGGCTGCTCAGTGGAGCTCCCGTCGACGCGCTTTGCAACGAGATCAGCGCGGCCATCGTGGAAGTGAGTAATTTCCGTATAGCCGCAATTCACCTCGATAACGGGCCTAATGGCTTGCGACTGGTCGGAAGTGGAGGATTGTCTGAGCAACAAGCCGAGGAATTGCGCATTAAGGCCAGAAAGTGGTCGACGGAAACTATCAAGGACTTCTGCGCTCGCGGCCGCCGCATTGGGCAAAACTCCTTCGTTCTAAGCTCAGAAGAAGCTGCTAAGTATGATCCTCTGAAAAGCAAGCGGAACTACGACCCCAACTCCAACTGGAACACGGGAGATGAGCTAGTAATTCCACTGTGTTCAGCGCGTGGTGGTTATCTGGGCTGCATTGCTCTGGATGATCCTCGCGATCCTGCCTTAGTCACCGCGCGGGAGTTATCGCGTATTGAACTGTTGGCAGCCGATCTCGCCGTCGCACTGGAATTGAAATCCTTGCAGACGCAGCTGGTGCGTTCAGAGAAGCTCGCTGCCTTAGGACAGCTGGTGGCCGGCGTAGCTCACGAACTAAATAACCCGCTCACCGCCGTTATGGGTTATGGCGAGCTACTGAGCGAGGAAGTGCCCTCGGGCGCAAGTCGTGAGCGTCTGGACAAATTAGTGAACGAGGGCCGCCGCATGAAAAAGATTGTCGAAAACCTGTTGCGCTTTTCCCGCCGGCGCACGGTAGATCGCCAGTCTGCCGAACTTCGTCCGCTGGTCGATGACGTGCTTTCCTTGCGGGAATATTACATGCGTACTCGAAGTATCGACGTGGTCGTTGATATCGCACCCGGCCTGCCGCCCATCGCGCTCGATGAGGACCAGTTCAAGCAGATTCTTCTCAATCTTCTAAATAACGCAATCGATGCGGTCGAACAAGGAGAGGAGCCCCGGCGCATCGTGCTGCGCGCTTCCGAAAGGGCCAACCGCGCCGTCATAGATATTGAAGACACGGGACCCGGCTTTTGCGATCTCAACCGGGCTATGGACCCGTTTTACACGACTAAGCCGGTCGGCAAAGGCACCGGGTTAGGACTAAGTATCTGCTACGGAATTATTAAGGAACATGAAGGCGAGATCAGGCTGGAAAATATAGCGCCCCGCGGCGCCCGGGTTACAGTCGAACTCCCACTCGGCGATACCCGCCGCAGCGCCTCCGCACTCGCTACTTACCAGGGCCTATTCCAGAAATACGTGCACAACGGTACCGTTCGATAGCTGAACGGCGTGGCCCGCCCTTGCGCGTTTTTTGCGCGAGCGTGACGCAGCATCAGAGTGAATGCCCAAAGGAAAGCCAAGCTAGCCCATCCCGAGAACAAAATTCAGAGACCCAAGCTGGTGAGAAACAGGTCGACTTGGTGTTCGAGCTTAGGCCTGTCGTAAGAAAGCAATGCCGTCCGAAACAGCCCTTGGAAGTAAGTACCGATGATCTGCGCTACAACCTCCGGCTCGAACTCGGGAAGCAATTCGCCTGTATCCCTTGCCGATTTCAGACGTTCGGAAAGCGCACCGAAAAAGGCAG
>DASSIO010000234.1:0-26073 GCA_035691825.1 Terriglobales bacterium
GTGGGGGCATACTTCTCCTATCGTCTCCCAATAACGCGTTACGCCAATCACAGAGGATCTGCCCGCCCACATGCACCGCACCGTCGAATTCCTCCTCCACCACGGCTATATCGTCTTGCTGGCTTGGGTCTTCGCCGAACAGAGTGGAGTGCCCGTCCCTTCGATCCCTCTCCTGCTAGCCGCGGGCGCCCTCGCGGGTGCTGGCCAGATGAGCCTTTTGGCGTCCCTTTTCTTCGTCACGCTCGCCGCTGTCTGTGCTGATTTCCTCTGGTACCAGCTCGGCCGTCACAAAGGCATCAGAATCCTCCAATTCCTCTGCAAGATCACCCTTGAGCCCGATTCCTGCGTTCGCCGCACCGAAGGCGTCTTCGCCAAGCAGGGAGCTCGCTCCCCCATCCTGGCAAAATTCCTTCCCGGCCTGAGCACCGTCGCCCCGCCTCTCGCCGGCATCTTCCACATGCGCCCTCGCCGCTTTCTTCTCTTCGATGCCCTTGGAGCGTTGCTCTGGGCTTCCACTTTTCTCGGGCTCGGTTATGTTTTCAGTGGAGAGATTGAACATATCGCCGAGCACGCCGCGGCTCTCGGTGGCTGGCTCGTAGTTATTTTGATTGGCGCGCTTGCTTCCTATCTCGGCTACAAATTCGTGGCACGCAGGCGCTTCCTTCACAACCTTCGCATCGCTCGCATCACTGTGGAGGAACTGAAGCAAAAGCTCGACTCCGGCGAGGAGCTCGCCATCGTCGATCTTCGCCATTCCATGGACTTCGAAGCCGACCCCGAAACGATTCCCGGTGCTTTCCGCTTGGATGCCAGGGAGTTGGAAGAAAAAAACGATCAATTACCGCGAGACCGCGAGATCATTCTCTACTGCACTTGACCAAACGAAGCCACCAGCGCCCGTGTGGCGCTCCTCCTCAGACGGCGAGGCATCACTCGCATCCGCCCGCTCGAAGGCGGCCTCGAAGCCTGGCGCGGGCGCGGCTATCCCATGGCCAACGTCAAACTGACTCAGATTTCTTCTTAGTCGCGGCTTTATAGCCGCGGTAGGACTATCCCGCCTTGCGCCTGGTACTTCCCTTTCTTATCTTTGTAGCTCACTTCGCAATCTTCATCCGATTCGAAAAACAGCACCTGGCAGAGCCCTTCGTTCGCGTAAATCTTCGCTGGCAGCGGCGTCGTGTTGCTGATCTCCAGCGTCACGAATCCCTCCCACTCCGGTTCGAAGGGCGTTACATTCACGATGATTCCGCATCGCGCGTACGTCGACTTCCCCAGGCAGATCGTCAGCACATTCCTCGGTATTCGGAAATACTCCACCGATCTTGCCAGCGCGAACGAGTTTGGTGGAATCAGACACGCATCTCCCTTGAACGGCACCAGCGACCGTGGATCAAAATGCTTCGGGTCCACAATCGTCGAATTGACGTTCGTAAAAATCTGGAATTCGTCCGCAACCCGGATGTCGTAGCCATACGACGACACTCCATAGCTGATCACGCCCTCGCGCACCTGCCGGTCCGTGAACGGCTCGATCATCTTGTGCTCCAGCGCCATCTTGCGGATCCACCGGTCTGGCTTTACAGACATCCATGCCTCCTTACTTCAATCCTTGAATTCTAAACTCTTCAACTTTGAACTCTTAAACCTTCTCCACCACACGCTTTGGCTGTCTCTCTCTTCTGGCAGCAGTTAGAGTCAGCTTGCCATCGCGGAGCGTGCGAGGCCCGCAGTTGCTCTCCCGCCGAAAGCGCATCAGTGTAGTTTACCCATCTCGTCTTGACAACCTGCGCCGCACCTTCTAGCATTTGCCTCGGAAGCGGGAGGCGCTTGTGATCAAGCTGGACATCGTCAATGCGGTTGTCGCCAAGACTCTTATCAGCCGCACGAAAGCCGAGCAGGCTGTCGAAACCATCTTCGAATCTCTCAAGCAGGCCCTCGGCCGCGGCCAGCGTATTGAACTCCGCCGCTTCGGCGTCTTCAGCGTCAAGCCCCGCAAGACCGGCATCGGCCGCAATCCCCGCACCGGCGAAGAAGTCAACATTCCACCGGGCAAAGCCGTTCGCTTCAAGCCCGGCAAAGAACTTCAGGGCATGGAAGCCGCAAAAAAGCCCTAGCCCAACTCCGGGCTCCACGGTTGTTTTTGACCTGCGCAATTTGCCAGTCGAGGACCAACGTAGTTTCCCTCCCAGCGAAAGTACACAGATCTTCCGCGCCTGCAGCTGTAATAATTTCTAAGTGCAGTGGTCCAATTTACTACTGACGTGGGAAGCCTTGTTCTCGGACCAAAGGCCGTCCGCGAGTTGAGTTGCCCGGACTTTCCCACTGGTGCCTGTCTCGCCGGTTTCCCTCTTCACCAAACCCTTTTGAAAACCTGTGCTCACAGGCTTAGCATGAGCTGCGAAGTGTCGACGACTTCCGGCGGACTTGAGGAGGGCAGGATGCCAACGATTGAAGGGAAAGAAGGCAAATTGTGGATCGATGGGTACGTGAAGAAGGCGGGAAAGTTGGCAGGTCTCGCGAAGGCCGTTCGCACGCTGGTGATGAAGACGGCGGCGGGCTGCGAGGAGTATGTGAGCCCATGGCGGGTGCCGTCGTTTGATTCGAATGGACCGTTGTGTTGCTTCGTATTGGGGAAAGAACATGTGACGCTTGCATTTCTGAGAGGGGCGGCCCTCCCCGATCCAGAGAAATTGCTGGAGGGCAAGGCAAGGTTTGTGCGAAACGTAAAGCTGCGGAGCTTGGCCGACGTGAAAAGGCCTGGCGTGAAGAAGTTGATTGCGGAAGCGACGAAGCTAAATAGGAAGGACCCACCATCGGGAATGATGGTGGGAATGGAAAAGAGGAAGGCTAAAACGAAAAAGAAGTAGCGAAGTCCGCAACGAAATTGAAATTGCCGCGGGCCCGCGGCCGGATGCGAAGCAATTCCGGTCGGCGCGCTCGCGAGCCACTGATCAATGAGCAGGGGAATCCCGAGCACAGTTGTCTCCAGCCACTTCGTTTGCTAGTTTGGCGTAGATGCCGCCGCCCCCTGTGCTTAAACAAACGACCGAACAACTCAGCAAGACCGTTGAGACTATTTACCGATCGGAATCGGGCCGGGTCCTGGCGACGCTCGTGCGCCTCCTCGGAGATCTGGATCTCGCCGAAGAGGCCATGCATGAGGCATTCGCCGCCGCTCTGGAGTCCTGGCCTCAGACTGGTATTCCGGACAAGCCGCGGCCATGGCTGATTTCAACGGCACGCTTCAAAGCCATAGATAGAATCCGCCGGCGCGCGCGCTTCGACGGAACACAGAGAAATCTTGCGCTCTACATGGAAGCGCGCATCAACGAAGAGCCCTTCGATGACGAGGAGATTGAGGACGATCGCCTACGCCTGATCTTCACCTGCTGCCATCCCGCTCTGCCTCCGGAAGGACAGGTTGCGCTCACCCTGCGCGAAGTCTGCGGTCTGACCACGGAGGAGATTGCACGGGCATTTCTCGTTACGTCGGCAACCCTCGCCCGACGCATCGTGCGCGTCAAGGCTCTCATCCGCGATAAGGCAATTCCTTACCAGGTGCCAGGCTCCGAGGAATTATCGGCCCGCTTGGGGGCTGTCCTCCAAGTCGTATATCTGATCTTCAACGAGGGATACTCAGCTGAAACGACAGGCGCCGAACTCAGCCGTGAGGCGATCCGTCTGGGCAGACTCCTGCTCGACCTGCTCCCAGAACCCGAGGTGATGGGCCTGTTGGGGCTCATGCTGCTGCATGAGTCGCGCCGCACCGCCAGAACCTCTCCCGACGGAGACTTGATCCTGCTGGAGCAGCAGGATCGGTCGTTGTGGAACGGGAACCAGATCACCGAAGGTATCTCGCTCACCGAGCGTGCACTTGCATCGCACCGCTTCGGTGCCTATACCCTGCAGGCGGCCATTGCGGCCGTCCACGCCGAGAGTTCCTCCGCGGAATCCACCGACTGGCCCCAGATTGTGCTGCTCTATGACTGGCTGCTTCGGATCCAGCCATCCCCGGTTGTCGAACTGAACCGCGCGGTGGCTATTGCTATGTACGATGGGCCCGAGCAGGCTCTCCGCCTTATCGATGATCTGCTGGCGCGCGAACAGCTCGCCGACTATCACCTCGCGCACTCTGCCCGTGCGGATCTGTGCCGCAGACTAGGGCGGATTCCGGAAGCCTGCGCTTCGTATGAGAAGGCGCTCGCCCTGGCGCGGCAGGAACCGGAGCGCCGTTTTCTCGCGAGGCGGCTCGAGGAATTGAAATAAAAACAAAAATAGTTCGCGTCTGCTGTCGTTTTTCTCTGTGCGCGACGACTATAAGATGAACGCTCCAGCACGCAAGGCTGTGCTGCTGGCTCCCACCAGGAGGAGAAGAACAATGAAATACATTCTTTTGGCTTACATCGAGAAAGGCAAATTCGAAGGCATGACCGAGGACGAGCAACACGCGATGTTCGACGAATGCTTTGAATACGACGACCATCTTCGCACCAACGGACATTTTGCTGCTGAAGCAGCGCTTCAGCCTCCGGAAACCGCCTTGACCCTATATTGGAAGAACGGCAAAGTCGCAACTACGGACGGTCCCTTTGCGGAAACCAGGGAACAACTCGGTGGCTTTTTCGTCCTTGAGGCGCGGGACATGAATCATGCTGTACAGCTCATGGCGCAGCATCCGGCCCTGAAGTACGGCAGCATTTTCGAGATTCGGCCAGCGGCGGACCTGACCGAAATGGTCAAGGCAAGTGAGCAGCGACGGCGGCGGAACACTGCCGCGACGCCTGACAGAGAATTAGGGAAAAAGCCGATGAAACGAAAGAAAATGCACAGCATTTTATTGGGCGCATCCATGCTCGTCGCCGCCCTGAGCGCGCCCTGGCCTGCTGCCGCACAGGATGCCAAACAGCCGTATGCCACGATGGCTCGAGTGGAAGAGTATCTGATGGATCGCAATGCGGAAATCGCCCTGGCCCGCAGCGCAGCTCCGGACGCCGTCTCGCGCGACGCCACGTTTCTCATCCTGGACAGGCATGGCTACGAAACCGCGGTTGAAGGCAAGAATGGCTGGGTGTGCATGGTGGAACGCGGATGGATGGCTACCTTCGATAGTCCCGAATTTTGGAATCCTAAGGTTCGAGGCGCGAATTGCCTCAACCCACCGGCCGCCCGGTCCATGCTGCCGTTAGCATATAAACGCACGGAATTGCTGCTAGCCGGCCATTCCAAGATCGAGGTCATGGCCGCAATTAAGGTGGCATTGGACAAGAAAGAATTGCCAGCTCTGGAGCCTGGAACCGTGTGCTACATGATGTCCAAGTTGTCATATCTTAGCGATAACGACGGCCACAACGGCCCCCACCTGATGTTCTACGAACCAGTCAAGGACGATGCAGCCTGGGGTGCAAATATTTCAAATTCTCCGGTTGTGTCTGTTAATTACTGGTACTTGTCCGCGCAGGCGTATCCACAGCTGGAGAGCTTTCCAGCCATACGCGTGTTCGCGGTAGTAGTGCACAAATGGTCCGATGGAACGCCGGCACCGAGCATGTAAAGACCCACCATCGGCGGACACTTTTGGAATACCTCTCTGCGGTGATGCTGACGTCCATTGTTGCGGGTTCACAGGAGGCGGGCGGAATGTGGGGAATGATTGCGAAGATAACACTTCTGCCTGAAGGAGAGCGCAGCCGACATGCCACGTTGTCTCAGTTACGTTGTGGCCAAAGACATCTGGAACTCGTAGAGTCCGATGACAACCTAACCGTTCGGGCAGAAGTACCGGGTTTCAACGTCAAGGAGCTTGAGATCAATGTCGAACCACGGCGACTGACGATTGCCGGCAAACATCAAACCCAGGAAGAAATCAAGAAGGGCAAGACGATCTACTCCTAGCGGTGCGCGAATGAGATCCTACGGATTGTCGAACTGCCAGCGGAAGTTGAGAGCTCGAAGGTGGGCGCAATCTTGAGAGAGGGCGTATTGAACATCGAAATGCCCAAGGCAGCCCATGCTAGGACAGTTCGTGTGGAACCTAAAGCAGCATAAGTCGTGAAAAAGCAACGGGGCGAGCGGTGGTGCCTTTGGACGCGGCGTCTCTCTTTTGGTCGGACGCTTTGAGTCAGGTTGGCCTAGGGGTCCCCTTTTTGGGCCCCCTAGGCCCTATATACCGCAGACTGGCGTCTTTGCATTTCCGAGAGTGTCCAATGTTGCACAGTCGCACGATCGGGAACCGTTCTACGATTGGTGTTGTTCTAAGGAAATATCGATGAAAACCACTGAGCTCGAACTGACGAAAACGAGTGCCGTGACTTTAGGCAGCAGCACTTCCATGAAAGCGCTCGTCTATCACGGTCCCGGCACGCGTGCATGGGAGGACAAGCCGCGTCCCACCGTCCAGAATTCGAGTGATGCCATTGTACGCATTACCACCGGAACGATTTGCGGAACCGATTTGCACATTCTGAAGGGTGAACTTCCATCGGTGACCGATGGGCGCATTCTCGGCCACGAAGGAATCGGCGTCATCGAGCAAGTCGGGACGGGCGTCTCGGAATTTTGTGTCGGAGACAAGGTGATCATCTCGTGCATCACTGCCTGCCTGAAGTGCGACTTCTGCAGAAAGGGAATGTACTCCCATTGCAGACACGGCGGCTGGATCTTGGGCAATACCATCGACGGGACGCAGGCCGAGTACGTGCGCATCCCGCATGCCGACGGAAGTCTTCACAGATTCCCGGTGGGTGGAGACGAAGAGGCCCTCGTGATGCTGAGCGACGTTTTGCCAACTGGATTTGAGTGCGGCGTACTGAACGGGCAAGTGAAACCAGGGGACAATGTGGCAATTGTGGGTGCGGGGCCTATCGGGTTGGCCGTTCTACTGACCGCGCAATTCTATTCACCGGCATCGATCTTTATGATCGACGTAGACGACAAGCGGCTGGCAGTCGCAAAGCAGTTTGGTGCGACCACCGTGATCAACAGCGCCAATCGACACGCTGCCGAACAAGCGATGGAGATGACACAGGGGGCTGGCGTCGATGTGGCCATCGAGGCGGTCGGGATTCCAGCTACCTTTGATATCTGCCAGGCCATTATCGCGGCGGGTGGACGGATAGCGAACGTGGGCGTGCACAGTAGGCCCGTGGAACTGCGCATCGAGAAGCTTTGGGACCGCAACATTTCGCTCACCACACGCCTGGTGGACACGATCACCACGCCGATGCTGCTGAAGACCGTGGAATCAGGCAAGTTGCAGCCGCGCAAGCTGGTGACTCATCGCTTCGCGATGCACGACATTATGAAGGCCTACGACACATTTGGAAATGCGGCCAAAGAGGGCGCCCTCAAGGTCGTTTTTACGAATGGCGGGCTTCGTTGATGAGATAAGACCGATTGGATGGAGATGAGACCGGGCGGTTTCAAACCTTGAGCAACCGAGGTTTGGAAACCCTAACGGGGATCAGAAACGTGAAAATTGCCATGGGATCTAACTGCGGACTCAGAATCATCCAGTCTGGCGGGGACGCAGCCAGAGATGCGTGGGTAAGAGGCCTCAAATGCTCATTGCCCTATTCAGGCGATGCGCCGATCTCAAATTGGCCCACAGCGTCGCGGCGGGTATTACAACAGTCACCCTACTGTAGTCCGGTTTGCAGTAAGAGGGCTCGGAAACCGAGAAATGGAGTACAAGAAGGATGCCGTCTGCCGAAACTGCACGAGAGAGAAGAAAAAAACTTTGAGAAACTTCTAGAAGTAGCCAGTAAGTTACAGCCGTTAAACGAGGCTCGGCGATACACCATCAAATCTGATTCCTTGGTGGTACGGGGCACGAGTTTCACCACAGGCCAAAGCTTTGACCCGAAATCAAGAGGAGATGACGATGAAAGTAAGCGAAGTCATGACGAGGACACCTGCATATTGCAATCCCGAAACCAATCTGGGCGAGGCAGTGGAGATTATGTGGGTTTGCAATTGCGGCGCACTGCCGGTCGTGGATACCGAGGGGAGAGTAGTCTCGGTAATCACTGATCGGGATATCTGTATTGCCCTGGGAACTAGAAACCGTTTGGCGAGTGACCTCACTGTTGCTGATGTTTCCACACAAAGGGTCATCTCCTGCGATGCTAACGAAGACATCAGCTCAGCCCTCACAAGGATGGCAAAAAACAAAGTACGCCGTCTTCCCGTCATCAACGCCCAGGGGAAGCTGGAGGGTATCCTTTCGATGGATGACGTCGTGGGGAGGACAAACATTCAGGGGATTTCCAAAGGCGAGGGACTGACGTCGGAAGACATTGTGACAACCCTGAAGACACTATATTCACAACAACTTCCAGGGACGATCACCAAAGCAACGGCCGCATGAGGCGGCGCTTTAGTCTCAGTGCGGCGTTCCCGAGAAACGGTGCCAGCTCAACCGGTCGATGCGACACCATCTAATATAAATCGTGGTGTTTTTGACGCGAGCGAGACGGGTGAAGCTTTCCGCGGATCAACGGACCGACCTGTGGAGTCGTTGGAAGGCGGGGCAGTCGTCGCATGAGATTGGACGAAGCGTGCGTCGATCATGGCATCGATATGGAAGCCATGCTTGTCTCATTTCGCACACTTGCAATACGTGCGAGTGGATTGCGTTTATTATTTCTGGCCGCGCTAGACGAGTCGGATCGTCACTTCAACGGCCTCGCCTTCTCCCAACTGTGAGTGTTAGGAATTCTCAGCCCGTTATACAGATACTCGGCACGGCAACTGTGCCTACAACAGTGCTCGCCATCGAGAGAAACGAAATGACAAGCGTCCTTCACAAGGAACACGCCTTCTCTGATCGTTTCATCAAAACACATGCTGTCCAGGAACATTCGAGTTGAGGCCGACTTAGTCGATTAGCTCTTCAACTCGACCGAGAAGAGGCTTGCCCCCACCCTTTTACTGCTGGCTCGCTACAGACGGGCATCCTTGCCTGAACTTCCCCACGCGATTTCGGTGGCCGTTTTTCTGTTAGGCAAGTTCGGCACCTCGGGCGGCTGTTGGCCGTCATAAAAGAGTTGGTAGAGGGGAACCCGCCAAGGCTCGGGCGATTTTTTCAAGCGTCTCAATGGCCGGAACTGGTGACCGTTCTCAACTCGCAATATATAGCAGTGCAGTAATCCACTGCGTTTTTCGATGTCGCCTTGGGAGAGCTCTTTCTCTTCCCGCACAGCTCGGAGACGGTCACCAATGATCATTGGAGAGAAATTAATTCAGATGGTCGCAGGCCACGCAAGAGCAGGTCGAGGCCGTAGGTACATAGCGTCAGCTTTGAGGTCGCGCGATAGCCTCAGTTCTAGCAGCAGAGGCGCCCCCTGTGCCAAAAGTGTGCCAATATCGGATATTTTCATGCGATTGGGGTTGGCTTTGAGCGAAAAGCACATTCCCCAAATTACTGAAAACACAGAGAAGTGTAAGTAATCGATGGAGCTGTTGGAGTCGGATAGTGCGCGCCCAAGGCAGGTGCGCTACCAGGTTACGCTTCGTCATGGACACTTGCCGGTACGGGCGACCACATAAGTTGGAAGCAGCAAACCATCCAATCGTCGGATCGCGAGAATGATCTGCCATTCGGGATCACTCCGCATAAACGCGCATGTGTTTACCGACACAGTTTCGCTTGGACGAAAAGTCGGCTATTCGTAGAAGTGGCGGCGACGGTTTCCCAAACCGCCGCTGACCCAGAGATCGAATCTCAATGCGAACAGCTTCTATCTGCGTTACAGTTACTGTGACATCGCCACTAAAAAGAATCTATATTTCCGCGGGAGTAACACGACGCCCGTTCGGCTCTCAACCGAAGGGCTGGTGTTTATCAAGAAGGAGGAACGGATAGCGCACTTTCGCTGTTATTTCGCTATGGGGAAGATTCGGGGGACTCCATGCATGCGCAGCCCCATTTTCATACATCGTGCCACTACCAAATATTTTTCTAACTCGTTTGTTTTCAAAACTGAGATTGAAACGGAAGGACTTCCAGGTGATATTACGCCTGCCTAGGGCGCAGGAGGCCCCCGGTTCAAATCCGGGCGCCCCGACCAAAAATATCTCGCGTGTTTTCTTCTACTTATTGAAAGCGCCGTTCACCCAAAACCCCTCTGTGGAATTCTGGCAGACAGGAGTTCTCAATTCGCAAGTCTCTTACATTCCGAGAGTTCGCCACATGACGAATTTGCAAAAGCATGAGGAGGCAGGCGTGCCATACAGAAAGTATTGAACGGAGGGAAGTTAAGCGCGCACTATTTGGCAAGTATGGGGAAAATTCAGGGGACTCTACGCATTTCTCGTCTCAATGATCATCCGAAATGCAAAGCTCGCGCTTCGCCGTGTGCCTCTCAATTGTCTCCGCATTAGTTGGTTGAATTTGGAAAGCGCGGGATCTTGGCGGCGGTTTGTTAATTCACTCTGACCCGTTCGCACTGACCGATTCTCGTATGTTTTGTTAGCGTTAAAAGCTCCTCAATTCGATTCGAGGAGAAGCCGCTTGAAGCCGCTCAGAGTTTGAGCTAATTCATTCGCGCAGTGAGGTCCGCCGTCCAGTGGACGCGCGGACGATCAAGTCCGGCTGGAGTACAACGGCTTCGGGCCTGGGCCGGAGTTTAGAGCTGAGCGTTGCGAGCGCGAGGCGTGCAGCCTCCTGGCCGATTCGCTCGCTATGTTGATCGATGCTGGACAGAGGAACGCGAAGCGAGTCGTCGTAGTGAAGGTTCCCGCAACCGATGAGGGCAAAGTCCTGAGGGATCCGCAGGGCTTGATCCAGCGCGAAGTTCATTGCACCCATTGCGAGCGGATCATTGAAACAGAACACTCCATCCGGACGCGGATCAAGACCCAATAGTCGGCGCATGGCGTCGGCGCCGTGCTGCCGGGTTTCTACGTCGCCCTTGGGTTCGGCAATGATGTAGTCATTCGTGATGCTGAAACCGGCTTCGCCGAGGGCCCGCTTGTAGCCGTCCAGACGACGCTGGCCAGGACTGGTTTCCGGGCCGCGAATGTGCGCGATTTTCCTGCATCCCATGTCGATCAAGTGCCTGGTGGCGAGCATGCCCACCGCTTCATCATCGACGCCTACGAAGTTTGCGGACAAACCGGGCAGTGTACGGTCGATTAAAATATAAGGGGTGTTGTGCCTCTCGATTCGGACGAAGAGTTCCACAGACGAATGACAGGAGGCGATGATCAGCGCGTCCAGCCGGCGCGCCAGCAATTGGTTGATCTCCTCTTCCTCCAGGACTGCGTCTTCGTTGGAGGACGACACGATCAGGCAGTAGCCGCCCTTTCTCAGGACATCGGAAAGGGATTTGGCAATTTCCGCGAAAAAAGGGTGGAGGAGGTCTGGAACGACCAGGCCAATGAGATGGGTTCGTCCTGTGACGAGGCCGCGTGCGGCCAGGTTAGGGCGGTAGTCGAGCTCCTTTACGCGGGCCAGGACTCGTTCGCGCGTCTCATCGCCCACATCGGGGTGGTTGCGCAAGACCTTGGAAATCGTAACGACCGATACACTGAGGTCACGCGCGATATCCTTCATCCGGACCGTCATAAGAAATCCCGAAATGGGCGTCCACTGAGCTGACGAAGGAACTCGTGGGGCGTCCCCGAAGATGGGAACACCGACGGGCCCATTTAAATTCCTTCAAATTGACATCGTTAACTTTATCGATTATTGTACCGCAAAAATTCGAACGGGAAAATAGCAGGCTGGCAGCGGCTGGCGTTTTCAACATGAAAGCCTTCGTTCTTCAGGAACCCGGGCGGGCGTGCATCAAGGCCGTCCCTGATCCCGTTCCCAGACCGGGAGATTTACTGCTGCAAGTTCGGATGGTGGGATTTTGCGGTAGCGACATAAATTCGTTCCGAGGATTGAATCCGCTGGTTTCGTATCCCCGAATCCTGGGGCATGAGGTTTGCGCAACGGTGGTGCAGGGGGACAGCTAGATGGCAGCCGGAACGGACGTGGCCCTACTTCCCTACTCGAATTGTGGCCAATGCGCGGCTTGCCTTCGAGGCCGGCCGAATGCTTGCCAATACAACGAGACGCTGGGGGTGCAGAGGGACGGCGCGCTTGCCGAGTACATTGCGGTGCCGCGAGAAAAATTGTACCGGGCGCGACTGACGCCAAAAGAGTTGTGCCTGGTCGAGCCACTGACGGTGGGATTTCATGCGGTGGCTCGCGGAAGAGTGACGGCAGGAGACACCGTAGCGATTTTTGGCTGTGGCGGAGTAGGGCTGGGCGCAGTAGCGGCTGCGAGTTTCCGGGGAGCGCGCACGATCTGCATCGATGTAGACGACAAGAAGCTGGAATTAGCGCGAATGACGGGGGACGGTCAAATCATCAACAGCGTGCGAGAGCCGCTGCACCCGCGATTGCTGGAACTGACGGACGGACGCGGCCCGTATGTGGTGATTGAAGCGGTTGGAACTCCTGGGACATTCAGGGCGGCGGTCGAAGAGGTCGCCTTCACCGGCCGAGTTGTCTACATCGGATACGCGAAAGAACCGGTGAGCTATGAGACGCGGCTGTTCGTGCAAAAGGAATTGGATGTGCTCGGGTCAAGGAATGCTCAGCCGGAGGATTTTCGCGCCGTGATCGGGCTTCTGGAGGCGCGGAAGTTTCCCGTGGATCGGGTGGTGAGCCTGATTGTCGGGCTCGACGAAGCGCCGGAGGCGTTGCGGTCATGGAGCGAGAATCCGTCGCGCTTTCAGAAAATTCAAGTTTGCCTGGATTGAAAGGATTGCCTCATGCTTTCAGCTCGTATAGTGCAGTTGCGCTCAATACCAAAACTCACCGCGGCGTTAGCGCTGGCGCTATGCGCGCACAGCAACTCCTACGCGCAGAGCGCGACGGCGCCAACGTCATCGGAAGCGCCAGAAAGGATTGATGAGGTCTGGCAGAAGGCAAGCAGCAAATACGACGGGCAGCGAGCGGAGCTCTTGAAGGACGTTGAAAACGCGGATCGCGAGGGGCGCTATCGCGCGGACTGGGAATCGCTGAAAACCTACGAAGCGCCGGAGTGGTACAGGGACGCCAAGTTCGGAATTTTTATCCACTGGGGAGCGTATTCAGTTCCCGCTTTCGGCAGCGAATGGTATCCGCGGATGATGTACGTCGAGGGATCGCCAGAATACCGGCATCACATCGAGACTTACGGTAAGCAGGACAAATTTGGCTACAAAGACTTTATTCCCATGTTCAAGGCCGAGCATTTCGATCCGGCGGCCTGGGCGGAGTTATTCAAAAAAGCCGGCGCGAAATACGTGGTTCCCGTGGCCGAGCATCACGACGGATTCGCGATGTACGACAGCGGGTTAAGCGATTGGACAGTGGCGAAAATGGGGCCGCATCGCGATACCACCGGAGAATTGGCGAAAGCGGTGCGGGCCGCCGGGTTGCACTTTGGCGTATCGTCGCACCGCGTGGAACATAATTTCTTCCTGGGGCCCGGCCGCGCAATTCCTTCGGATGTCAACGACCCGCAATATGCCATGCTGTACGGCCCAGCCCATAACTGGCTCATGAACCCAAGGGGCACCCCTCTCAATAATGATTTTACTTATGTTTCTTCCGCTTGGGCCAATGATTGGCTGGCGCGGTCTGCGGAACTGGTCGAGAAATACCATCCTGACATCGTGTATTTCGACTGGTGGATCGGGCAGGCGTCAATTCGGGCGAATCTCGCGCGGTTCGCTGCGTTCTATTACAACAGCTGTCTGAAATATGGCGACTACGTTGGTGTGATTAACTACAAAGACTTCGCGATGCAAGAGCATTCCGGCGTGCTCGATCTGGAGCGCGGCCAGTTGGGAGACATTCGCCCGCTCTACTGGCAGACGGACACGTCGGTCAGCAATAAATCGTGGGGCTACATTGAGAACGACACATTCAAGTCGCCGCAGTTCGTTGTGGATCAGCTCATCGACATCGTAAGTAAGAACGGGAATTTGTTGATGAACATTGGGCCGCGGTCAGATGGCACAATTCCGGAACAGGTGCAGCAGGTTCTGCTGGATGTGGGAGCCTGGCTTAATGTCAACGGCGAGGCCATCTACGGCACCCGGCCGTGGCGGGCGTACGGCGAAGGGCCGACAAAGGTCACCGGTGGCTCCTTCCACGACACCGATACGGCCAACTACACTGCCGAAGATTTTCGCTTCACCACCAAGGGCGACACGCTTTATGTGATCGGCCTTGCGTGGCCGGCAAATGGCCAGGCGGTGGTCCACTCACTAGCGGCCACCGTGGGAGGCGAACCAGTGGCGTCAGTGGATTTGCTGGGTGGCGACGCTAGTTTGCGGTTCGAGCAGAAGGCGGATGGTTTGCATGTGTATTTACCTGGTTCCTCACCGGCAAAGTATGCTTATGCGCTTCGCGTGAAGTTTCAGAGCGCGGGCCGCTGAAACGAACAAGAACGGATTCTCCTCGCGAAAAACGCTCGGAGGTGCAGCGGTCTCCTCGCGAAAAACGCTCCCGCGATGAAGCGTTTCTTTGCTTCGTGTCGAATGACGACTAAGTGAGGTGTTGTGAGGAAAGTTCTTCGGATAAAGAGTTTCTTTGTGAGCGATCGTTTACTCGGTCACATCCAGCTGGCGCCCAAAGCCGTTCGATGGGGCGCAGCCAGAATCGATGGTTAAGAGGTGAAGCCATGAAGCCAGTCGCAGTTGCACTGCTCCTGTTTGCGAGCTTGTGTTGCGCGCGGGACTGCTACGCGCAAGACGCTGGGGATTTTCATCCAGCCACAACAAATGTGTGGGGAGCTGAATACCCGCGAGTTGACAGCGCGGGAAGAGTGCAGATCCGTGTCAAAGCTCCCGACGCGACGAAGGTCAAGGTGAATTTCTGGAGCGGGCCGAAGGTGGATATGGAGAAACAGTCGGACGGCTACTGGATGGTCACGACGCCGCCCCTTGTCCCGGGATTGCACTACTACACAGTAATTATCGATGGAGCGGAGGTGAGCGACCTCGGCAGTCACGCTTTTTTTGGTGGAAGCAAATACGCGAGCGCAGTCGAGGTGCCTGAGCCTGGTTCGACCTACTACTCGGCACAGGACGTGCCACACGGGCAAGTGCGTGAGGTCTGGTACAGCTCGAAAGTCACAGGTACGTGGCGGCACGCGCTCGTCTACGCTCCTCCCAATTACGACTCACAGACAAATGTCAGATACCCAGTGCTTTATCTTCAGCACGGCGGAGGCGAAGATGAGACGGGCTGGATCAGACAGGGAAACGCGAACTTCATACTTGACAATCTGATCGCGGCGAAGAACTGCAAGCCGATGATTGTGGTAATGGCTTATGGTTACGCGCGGCGCGCTGGCCAGCCTGCTCCCGACCTGACGGGAAAGCCCTTCGGTTCTCCTGAGATGCTAAAGGCCATGCAGGATATTGCCGCGGCCTTTGAAGATGACGTGACGCAAGTTCTGATCCCGTACATCGATTCCCACTTTCGCACACTGGCGGATCGCGATCATCGCGCCATGGCCGGTCTTTCCATGGGCGGAATGCAAACTTTCCAGGTCACGCTTAATCATTTGGATCTCTTTTCCTACATCGGAGGATTCAGCGGAGCGGGCGGCATGCTCGTGCTTGGAGACCGGAAGCTGGATCCCAAAACCGACTACAACGGTGTGTTTGCAGATCCGGCCGCGTTCGCAAAGAAAGTGCATTTGCTGTGGATCGGAGTGGGGACGACCGAGCCGGAGCGTATGCGCGCAGGCCTTCAGAGACTACACACCTCGCTGCTCGAAGCGAACATTCAACATGTCTTCTACGAATCCCCCGGGACCAACCACGAGTGGCAAACGTGGCGCCGCGACCTTAGGGACTTTGCGCCAAGGCTCTTTCAATGAGCGTGCAAACCAGCAACTCAAGCGGGATCGATCTTTTAGACGGGCGAATTGGAGAAAACAAATGGAGGCACATTCCTACCTGCGATCATCGAACTTCAAGATTCTTGCTGCGACTGTTGTCCTCCTGATTGCGAGCCGCGCACACGCCCAGAACTCTGAGCCGCCGCCATATCTGAACCCGGCGTTGCCTGCGGAGCAGCGGGCCGCCGACCTGGTGCATCGCATGAGTGTGGAAGAAAAGGTCACCCAACTGACCAACCAGTCGCGTGCCATCGAGAGGCTGCACATACCCGCCTACAACTGGTGGAGCGAAGCGCTGCACGGAGTCGCCAGCAGCGGCACCACGGAGTTTCCCGAACCGGTCGGCTTGGCGTCTACATTTGACACAGACGCCATCTACCGCATGGCCATCGCCATCGGTATTGAAGCGCGCATCAAGCGCGCACAGTTTGAGCGCGCCGGCCACAGCCGCGCCCAGGAGGGTATGGACTTCTGGGCACCTAACATCAACATCTTTCGCGATCCGCGATGGGGACGCGGGCAGGAAACTTACGGCGAGGATCCGTTCCTGAGCGCGCGCCTCGGCGTGGCCTATGTCACAGGAATGCAGGGCGATGATCCGAAATACTATCGGGCCATTTCAACGCCCAAGCACTACGCTGTCCACAGCGGGCCGGAGCCGACGCGCCACACCGCCGACGTGAAAGTCAGCAAGCACGATGAGTTGGACACTTACTTGCCCGCGTTCCGTGCCACCGTCACGGAAGGCAAGGCTGGCTCTGTGATGTGCGCCTACAACAGTATTAACGGCCAGCCCGCATGCGCCAGCGAGTTCCTGCTGCAGAATCAACTGCGCGAGAAGTGGAAGTTCCAGGGCTACGTAGTCTCCGATTGCACCGCTATCGTCAATATCTTTCGCGATCACCACTTCACCAAGACGCAACCAGAAGCCTCCGCATTAGCCATCCAGCGCGGGATGGATAACGAGTGCCTGAATTACGCAGACATTAAGGATGATCGCGACTACAAGCCTTACCTGGACGCTTACCAGCAGGGGTTCCTGAAAGAAAGTGACATTGATACCGCACTGATCCGGCTGTACACGGCACGCATCAAGCTGGGCATGTTCGACCCGCCGGAGATGGTTCCATATACAAAGATCGACGAGAAGGAACTCGACAGTCCTGCGCACCGCGAATTAGCCCGGACGGTGGCCAACGAATCCATGGTCCTGCTCAAGAATGACGGCATTCTGCCGCTCAAGAAAAGGGGAATCAAGATCGCGGTGGTAAGCCCGCTCGCCGACCAGACCCGATATCTGCTTGGCAATTACAACGGCAGGCCTACGCACACGGTTTCCGTAATGGACGGAATCAAAGCGGAATTTCCCGACGCACAAGTCACGTTTGTGCCTGGAACGCAGTTCTTGCGTTATGAAGGCGATGTCGTACCGGCATCGTTTCTGACTACTCTGGATAGTCGACCAGGGCTCACGGCTGAGTTTTCCACAGGAGAAATGTGGGGACCACAACGAACGGTCCTGGCGGAGCGGCCGGTGAACAACCTCGATTTGAAGGCGGAGGACATCCCTCAGGACGCTTCCGGCAAATATCCGTTGCGCATCGAGTGGAGCGGGTTTCTCACCCCAGCCGAAACGGGAGAGTACACCGTCGGCGTACGTCTGCAAGGCGGGTTCGCGCGAGTCGAGGTCGATGGAAAACCACTGGCCCACGGCTGGGTCGGCGATGAGGCGCCACAGGTGCGAGCCGGGCACATTCACCTCGAGCAGGGGAAGAAGGTCCACGTCAAAGTTGGTTACGGGCAAGGCAGCGCTGGGCCAGTGAAGGCGCAGTTGATTTGGTCGAAATATGATCCGCGGCCCAGTCCCGAAGCCATTCAAGCGGCGAAGAACGCGGACGTCGTCGTGGCGGTTCTGGGCATCACCAGTGAATTGGAAGGCGAAGAAATGCCGGTTAGCGAGGAAGGATTTAAGGGCGGCGACCGCACCAGCATCGATCTTCCCAAGCCAGAAGAGGATCTACTCGAAGCGGTCGCCGCAGCTGGCAAACCCGTAGTGCTTGTGCTGGCCAACGGCAGCGCGCTCGCCGTGAATTGGGCCAATCAACACGTCAATGCCATTCTCGAATCCTGGTATCCCGGCGAAGAGGGCGGCGCCGCGATCGCGCAAACACTCTCCGGCGCGAACAATCCCGCGGGCCGACTTCCGGTCACCTTCTACACTGGAGTCGACCAGTTGCCGCCCTTTGAAGACTACGCCATGAAGGGCCGCACCTACCGCTACTTCGCGGGCAAGCCGCTCTACCCTTTCGGCTACGGCTTGAGCTACACCACATTTTCCTATCGCGGGCTTCGTCTCCCGAAAAAGGCAATCAACGCGGGCGATCCTCTCATTGCGGAAGTCACAGTTGCCAACACCGGCATGCGCGAAGGCGACGAAGTAGTGCAACTTTACCTGAGCTTCCCCGACGTGCCGGGCGCGCCGCTGCATGCTCTTCGCGGTTTCAAGCGCGTGCACCTGAATCCTGGCGGATCGCAGAGTGTCCACTTCGAATTGAAAGATCGCGACCTGAGCATGGTGAGCGAAGCGGGCGAACCGATCATCGCCGAAGGTAAGTACTCGCTGTCGATCGGTGGCGGTCAGCCCGCGACGGGCGCTCCCACTGTGTCGGGAATGTTCCAGGTTAAGGGAACGAAGACCCTGCCGGAATAGGAACAAGAGGCAACTGTATTCTGTATTCGAAAACCAGGAGTTTAGCTGTCAGGAAGCAAGTCTCCCTGTTGACAGCTATCTAAAGCCCTGCTGTTCCAAGAAAGGGGCACCATGACAAGCTTGTGATGGTTCGGCGGAATTTTACTAGCGACAGCGGCTGGACTTGCTCCTCAGCTCGCCGCGCAATTGCAAACCGATGTGCCTCCACCAGTTGCCGGTGCAAAGCCGGTGACTGTCGAACATATCAAAGTTCATGGGACGGCCCTGGAAGACAATTTGGAAGGAGACACGGTCGACAGCGACTCTGAAAGACAATTACACAAACTGTTGGATACCAATCCGGCGCAAAACCAGCCGAACCTCAGGGAGAACAATAAATGGCCCAAAAACTTGCTCTCAGAACTTTCCGAGCAATTCAGTACCGAATCCTGCGCCGATCTGCCTTTGCTTCAGGTCGTCGGACATTCCTGTTTGGGGTTCAAGCGGGATCTTCACTCGTGCGTTCACTTCTTGCCAGCTTGACTCTGCTCGTTGTGGCCATGGCTGTGCCAGTGGCGGCTGCGCAGAAAATCCAGCTATCCGTTGACGTTTCCAAGCTCGGCTCGAAGATTGACCGCAACATCTTCGGCCAATTCGCCGAACACCTCGGCCACGGTGTTTACGAAGGAATCTGGGTCGGCCCGGACTCCAAAATTCCGAACACGCGTGGAATCCGCAATGATGTTGTCGCTGCGCTAAAAGCGCTGAAGGTGCCCCACGTGCGCTGGCCCGGCGGATGCTTCGCCGATGAATATCACTGGCGCAAAGGCATCGGCCCTCAGCGAACCGTTACACTCAATCCCAACTGGGGCGGCGTAATCGAGCCGAACACCTTCGGAACGAATGAGTTCATGGACTTCCTCGACCAGATTGGCGCCGAGGCCTACCTTTCCGTCAACGTCGGCTCCGGCACTCCACAAGAAGCAGCTGAATGGTTGGAATATTTAACAACCTCTCAGCCGACGACGCTGGCCAAGGAGCGCGCGGCCAACGGGCACCCCGCTCCTTATAAGGTTGCCTTTCTTGGCATCGGCAACGAAAGCTGGGACTGCGGGGGTAACATGACGCCCGACTATTATCTGAGCCAGCTCAAGATCTACAGCCGCTTCGTCCGCAACTTCAATCCAGCACAACAAGACAAACAACAGATGCTCAAAATTGCTGTGGGCCCCGGCGGCGGCGAATCGCGCTGGACCGAATGGACCGAAGCCATCATGAAGGCGTACCAGAGCCGCACCTGGAGCTGGGACATGAATGGGCTTTCGATGCACTCCTACACCGTCGTGAAATGGCCGCCTTCCTATGCGTCGGTAGGGTTCGGAGAGACCGAGTACGCGCAGATTCTAAAGTCCACGCTGGAGATGAACGATCTTGTTGAGAAGCACTCGGCAATCATGGACAAATATGATCCGGGAAAAAAGGTGGCGCTTGTTGTGGATGAGTGGGGCGGCTGGTACGCGCCGCTTCCTGGCAGCAAACCCGGCTTCCTGGCACAGCAAAATAGTTTGCGCGATGCGGTGCTAGCGGCACTGAATCTCAACATTTTTGCGCGGCATGCCGACCGCGTTCGCATGGCCAATATCGCGCAGATGATCAACGTGCTCCAGGCCACGATCCTGACCGACAAGGAGAAAATGGTTCTCACGCCCACATACTACGTATACAAAATGTACGTACCGTTTCAGGACGCCACCTTCGTGCACGTCTCATTTGACGCTGGCACGTACACATATAACGGCATCACTCTCCCGCGCATCGACGCCATCGCAGCAAAGAACAAAGCCGGAAAATTATGGCTGGCCATCACCAACCTTGATCCAAATCAGCCCGCTGAAATCGAAGTTAGCCTGGCGGGCGTAAATGCGAAATCCGCGGCTGGAGAAACTCTGACTGCGCCCAAGGTCGACAGTGTAAATACATTCGACACGCCAAATACCGTCGTGCCGAAGCCGGTTTCCGCAAAAGCCCAAGCCGGCAAGCTAGCTCTCGAATTGGCACCCAAGTCCGTAACCGTAATCGCAGTCGAGCAGTGAAGTTAGATAGAAGCATCGCGCATGTTCCTAAGCGATGCTGTTTCAAGAAAGGTTCACCATGACAAGCGCGAAATGGTTCGGAGGGATTTTACTTGCGGTTGCGGCTGGACTAGCTCCTCAGCTCGCCGCGCAAGTGCAAACCGATGTGCCTCCGCCCGTTGCCGGTGCGCGGCCAGTGACGGTTGAACATATCAAAGTTCACGGGACGGCTCTGGAAGGCAATTTAGAAGGAGACGCCGTTGATCGCGATGTATTTGTGTTCCTTCCCCCGAGTTATACCCAGGAAAAGTCCCGACGCTATCCAGTTGTTTACGCTTTGCACGGTTTCTCCATCGGCGCCGAGCAATGGACGCATGAAATCCATGTACCGCAAACGATCGAAGGCGCCTTTGCGCAAGGCGCGAAAGAAATGATCGTAGTGCTGCCCGATTCGAAGACGCTCCACAACGGTTCGATGTATTCGAGTTCCGTGACCACCGGTGATTTCGAGCTGTTCATCGCTCGAGACCTGGTCGCATACATTGATGCGCATTACCGTACGATTCCTGAGCGCCAAAACCGGGGCCTCGTCGGCCACTCCATGGGAGGCTACGGCGCTACCCGTATTGGCATGAAGCATTCCGACGTGTTCGGGAGTTTGTACATCATGAGCCCGTGCTGCTTATCTCCCCGACCACCCGTGAACCCGGAAATCGCAAAGAGCCTTGAGGCCGTCAAAACACCTGCGGATTCCGCAAGCCTCCCGTTTTTTGCGCGCGCCACGCTAGCCTCCGCGGCTGCATGGTCACCCAATCCGAAGAATCCCCCGCTTTATCTCGACCTGGCTACGAAAGAGGGAGCGCCGCAGCCGGACGTTCTTGCGAAATGGGCTGCCAATGCGCCACTCGCTTTCATGGATCAGTACGTAGGAAGTCTCCGCCGGTATCGTGCGATCTCCATCGATGTAGGTGACCAGGACGGCTTGCGAGTCGATACCGCAAAGCTCCACGAAGTCCTTGATAAGTATGGAATCACGAACAGCTTCGAAGTGTATTCCGGCACACACACAAGCAAAGTGGCCGATCGTTTTCAAAATCATGTGCTGCCTTTCTTCAGTCAGAACCTCTGCTTTCAAGCGAGCTGCCAGTGAGTGCTGTCCATGACGGATGTGATTCCCTCGATTGCATCCAACAACTGTCGCCGAGTAGTCCAAAAGAAATCTGGCAACAACTCAAACAATCGTTGCAGCACAACGGAAGATGATCCTTTACGCCGTTACGGCACTGCAAGGTGACGATTTTCCGTTGCGAGACAATCTGAGTTGCTTTGAGGTAGTGTCACGTTATGTGAGGTCTTCTCAGTGGCAGGGGTTTCTGAACTGGTAACCCACTTCGTGGAATGTCGGCAACTGGGAAGTTGACTTCTGATTTGCCCGCGATCCAAGAGTTTCTACGATCGATTCTCGGCGCATGCGCATGCGGCAGGTCGTAAGACTTGGGCGCACATGCGCACAAAGTCAGGCGATTTTTCATGACGGCATTCTCGTAAATGCGATGAACGCCGCGCCGTAATCTAATTCTTCCCCCAAAAAAGGCGCTCGGCCCGCTCGGAGCCGCCGGACGCTTTTAGTACTGGCTCTACTTTGCTTCCTTAATGATCGCCTCCGCAGCGTTCCCCGCCACCACCCAGCTTGCCGACCCGGCCACCACGGCTTCATCCTCAAACCACAGAAACCCGAAGTCATCGATGCACTCCGGAAAATCCGGCTTGATGACGATGTATCCCGGAATCACGGCGCCCGGAATGTACGAATTGTCCGCGCGATTGTTGCTGTAGATCTTCGTCTTCGACACCGTTCCCACTCCAGCCACATACGAAGTGCTGGATACCGGGTGCGTCCCAAGAATGTAGTTGACCGCGCGAAGTGTGTATTCAGGGCTGACCAGCTCCGGAAAGGCCTTATGTAGGAAATACATTCGGATAGCCATGTCCATCACGGCGCCCGATCCGCCCCACGTGCCGAGACTCGGCGGCACGCCGAACGGCGTGGCGTCCAGCCGCTCATCCAAACCCGCCATATATTTCTTCACCGCTTCACGCATTTGATCCTTCGCGCCGGTGTCCAGATAAGGCAAAGCCCGCACTGCGCTCCAGCCACGTGAATCCATCTGTTGCGGCGTGATCATCTGCGGGAACAACTCCTTCAGCCGAGACCTGTATGGCTCCGCCCCATTCGTGGCGATGGTCAATTCCAGAGCCGCCCCCCACCCCAGTCCGGGGCCAGATCCGCCACGGCCCGAGCCGGCCGGGGCAGTTGTTTGTGCGCCGGCTGTGCCCGTGCCTGTCGGAGCGCTCGCGCTGCCCGCGGCATTACCACCACTTTGAGCGCCAGAGACCACGCCCTGCGACGCGGCCAGCACGCCACCTCCCGGCGCGCCTGCCGGAGCCGCTCCGCCCAAGCCGCCGCCCGCCGGATTCTGCGTTGGATGAGCCTTCTCCTCGTTCCAAGCCTTGGTCGCGGTATCCAGGCAGTCTCTCGCTAACGCATCGTCCCAGCCTTTCAGCGTATCCGCCGCTGCAGCCAGCGCTGCAATGGCGTTCCACTGGAAAAACGGGTTGTTCGTAGTGAAGATCCAGCGATCGTCCGGCGTGCCGGAGTAGTCACCTTGCGTTTCGTTCGGGCCGAGCTTCGGGTCGTAGATGCGGCCGTCCGTTTTCGAAGCGCCGTCGCCCACCTGGGTGTACTGCCGCAGATCTGGCTCGTGAGTGCCACGGATGGCGTGGCCGATGTTGTGGAACTGCGCCAGGATGAGCAGTGCACCGTGCTTCACCTGCTGCACCGTATCCGGCACGCCATCGGGCCGGTGCATCTCCACCTCACGCGCGGCTTCATCCACCGTCAGCTCGTCGTACGTGAGATGGAATTCGCGATACGCCAGCGCCAGGCTCTGAATGACGCTCAGTTGCGCCGGCTCCTCCAAGTCGAAATCCCCAGCGTCATACCACCCGCCCACGTTCATCCCAGGGATGTGATCGCCGCCTTTGTACTTCCCATCCGTCGCTGCGGCCTGGTTCCAGCCGTCAAATTGCTCCCCAACCACCGGCGCCATGCGCCCATCATCAAGGTGCGAAGCGCCATGCCACACCCGGTATCCTTCGCGAACCGCAACGTGATCCATCTGCGCCGCAAGGTGATGGTCCAGGCTGTCCTGCCAGATCTTTGCATAGACGTCCTGGGAAATCGGGAAAGGGGCTGTGCGCTGGTCTGCATACTCGATTACATACAAACCGGGCTCCTTCACGGGCGTGAAATCGAATTTCGAATACACGTAGCGCAGCCACGACGTCGCAGGCGTGATCGGACCCTCGAACACTTGTTGGTAAACTCCGTTTTCCGTCAGGCGCAACACTCGGGCCGTCTTCGGGCCGTTGTATTTCGGGTCGAGTTCGAGCACCGCCACCTTGGAGAAGCCCGGCGCGTAACCCACCTGGCTGTGCGCGATCATCGGCGGCCGTGTCCAGTTCGGGATCACGTCCGGACGGATGTGCCACACGATGGCGCCCGTGGCTTTTCCCGAAGGGATCAGCGAACGCAACACGAACCAGCCGTTCTGCGCGCGGTCGCGCCCATCGAACAGCATCAGGTCGGCCGTATCCGATACCACATTCACGCGGGCCAGCGCGTCGTCCACACCCAGAGTGATGCTCTTGCCTTCGGCGAACGGCAGCGGCTGCGTGTATCCTTTGGCCTTGTCCCAGTCCTCCAGGTAGTACGCCTTTTTTGGCTCATCCGCCAATGGCAAAACCTTCGTCATAGCGTCGTTCGGCGTTCGCGGGAAGATGCCGGCTTTGCTTCCGTCCACCACGTAAGCCTTGCCCATGTAGATGGACGGCAGAAATTCCAAATTGAAGCCCGCCCGCCCCTCCAGTTTCTGCGGTAGCGGCTTATCGAGATTGATGCTGACCTTCACCCCGCCTGGCTCCGCTGCCACTTCCAATGTGTAACTGAAATCGAACGTCGGGAAACTGAGGTCGGCAATCAGCCGGTCGTTCGCCTTGTCAGCATGGCGGCCCTTAAGCGTTGCCACCAAGTCCCACTGCTCCGGCGTTGGCATCAGGCGAACGTCTCCGTTCGTGGCGATGCGCTGGCCGTGCAGAATCATCTCCATGGCCGTATTCTTTTGGTCCACAAAAATGGGGTGGTACGTGCTGTCGTAGAGAAAAACGCTGAAACCTTGAGTGTCGAGGTAATTCTTGTCGGTCACCTTCATGGAAAAATCCGTGCCGGACAAGCCTGAGGCCGAGATCAGGACCAAGAGGATACAAACGATTCGCGTAAGCATAAATTGGGATTGATACTGCTCCTTTGCCCCAACATGATATGACATCCAGACCGTCTGGGCGCCCTTTGTTCCGCAGGCTGCCGCAACCCATGGCAAGAATTTGCCCGCGGTTGTTTTCCAAACCGTCGCCGAGCGGTACCCGGAACAACGGTTCCCTAGACCGTTGTAGGGACATCGAGGCTTTCGATTCCGAACCGAAGGCTTGGTTTTATCAAGAGGCGGAAACCGATCGGAACACTTTCGCTGTTATTTCGCTATGGGGAAAATTCGGGGGAGTCTACGCATGCGCAGCCACATTTCTATACATCGTGCCACTACCAAATATTTTTCTAACTCGTTTGTTTTCAAAACTGAGATTGAAACGGAAGGACTTCCAGGTGATATTACGCCTGCCTTGGGCGCAGGAAGTCCCTAGAAATCTGTCCGCGACAGCTAAGGATTGTGGGCGACCTAAGAACAAGCTACTTAATAAGGTCCGCGTTTTCTATGAGTTGTAGTTCTCTACCCTAGCCAATCGGAACAAACAGAACAAATGAAACATGAGCATTCGGTTAAAGCCTTGATATAGAGGTTGGTAGAGGCTGTGGGGGTCGAATTGTTGATTCAATTCACTAAGTCCCATGCTGTCACGGTGCTACCCACTGCCAACCAAATGAATTGGAGCCAAATGGAGCTAAGTAGGTTCGGGACACTCGAACTCACCTACCGGATACCTGAAAGCACTTGTCCGATTACCCGACTTCCATGATAGGTCTTTGTCAAGAGGCAAAAAGCTCTCCCGACGCGCTACGGAGGAGCGCGGGTGTAAATCCTTTCGGATTCTTCGCCGCGTGTGTCGGCCTCTCAGGGGTGGTTCCTATTTCAGATAGAACCAGACTTCCATTTGCTGTCTCAGACCAACGAGTGGTCTTGAACAGAAGATTGAGTTTGTGTTCTCCTGCCAGTCTCGAAACTTATCAGCGGGAGCATCCAGAGCTTGCGCTCCTTCGCCCAGTCGCGTTAACGGCAAGACCTGGCAGGCCACGCGCCGAAGAAATCCTCCTTGTATTTCTCGCCGCTCTGCTACGCGGCGGTGC
>DASSIO010000235.1:0-19459 GCA_035691825.1 Terriglobales bacterium
CTCACGATGACGGCTTCACCACAACGACACCGCGGGTCACCTGACCGACAACAAATGGAGAGCCACTGATCGGGGTCAGGGCTCCCGTCGTCGAGTTGAAGGAAAACCCGGCAACCTTGCGGGCGACGATGCTGATGTATACGAATTTGTCTGACGCGTCTACCGCGATGGACGACGGCTGAGCTATGCTCCCCAGTGGTATGGGCGTTCCAGCTATGGGGGTCAATGCGCCTGTACCGCTAATTGTATAGGCAGACAGGGAGTTTCCTCCGGTGTCGCCCACGAACACGACATTGCCGCTGCGGTCAATTGCCAATGGAGCCGGCTGGTTGCCACTCGCGAAGGGGGAACCGGCCACATCCGTCAGCGCGCCCGTGGTCGAGGTCAGCGATAGCACCGAGACATTGCTGGTCGCCTGGTTCGCGACGACTACGAATTTGCCGTTCGGCGTGACGCTTATGCCCTGGGGGCTGTCGCCGCCAATATTGGCAAAGGGCGAGCCGGACAATACTGTCAACGCACCGGTGTTGGGATCGCGCGAGAAACCGGCAATCTCTTGCCCGGCCGTACCCTCGAAAGTGACGTACACGAACGCTCCCGAAGGATCGACAGTAATGCCATGTGGTATACCAGGCGTTCCGGCAGGTTGCCCCGCAAGAGGAGTGAGTACGTGCGTCGTGGGAGCTATACTGAAGCACAGGACCTCCGGCGTATTCTCGAGAATGACATAAAGGTTTTTGCCTGCAGGGTCTACGGCAAGTCCGACCGGAGGAGTGGATAGTGTCTGACTGCCGGGGGCAACGGTCAGGGCGCCCGTCGAGGGGTCGACCGTGAGCGCGATGACATTGGGCCCCCCGGTACCCGCACTCGTGGCGTAAAGTACCTTGCCGCTCGAATCCGCAACCACGCTAATATCGGCTGCAGCAGCTAGGTTCGTGATGGCAACCGGCGCTGCCACCGGCGTCAACGCGCCGGAAGTCGCGTCTACGCTGAAGGGATGAATGGTTCCGACGTTGTCACCCACGTAGAGGAGTTCCGTACCCGCGGGCAGCGGCGAGCCACCGCCACTATTGGAACCACCGCCACCATTTGAACCAGTGCCGGTATTATTGCTGCCACCCCCCCCGCACCCAGCCAGTACCGCAACTAGCAGGACAGCAGTTAGCGTCAGCGCAGCTTTGTTGAGTACATCCCTCTCCATAGTGGCCTCCCGTTCGAATTCCAACGCATTTGTTAGCGGCTCATCAGCGGCACGGCAGCGAACTCGGCAAGCCCGGGGTAATCGGCACGTCCTCAGTCATTCGCACCGGTGTTTAGACCTCACAACCGTAAGTGGCATGAACCGCGAAAACATTTCAGCAGTCGGGATGTTGTGAGATGCGCATTCCGAAATGAAACTGCCGCAGAAGTCACTACAGTATGGAAATTTTTGCGGCTTCAGACTTCGCTTGAAAAGGCCGCTGGAATGGCCTACGCTCTTGGCCTAACGATTAGGGGTTTCGAGGCGTTCTTGCATCTCGTCCAACAAAATCGAAGCTGCGTTGTACGCGGATCGACAGCGCTGCCCGTGTGCATAGCCCTGTGCATTTTGGCGCTTGTTGGTACCTGCGCAGGGCACGCAAATGCTTCAGATCCAACACCACCCGAACGTACAGCTGCAATACTTCAACTTGGTCCTGCGGTAAACAGTAAGCTCGCACGTGGGCAGAAGCACGTGTATGATCTGTTCCTCGCAAGCGGCCAGCTCCTTCGTTTTACAGTTGCGCCGGTGGATCTGGCGTCCAACGTTCAAGTCGTCGTGGTTGCGCCCGACGATAAGAAAATTGAAGCACTGTCTGGCCCCGCATGCCGTTTTTCCATGTATTACTTGCCCATGGTTTCCGGCGTATATCACATTGGTCTGCAGCTGTTACATAACGATACTTCTCCGCCGGGTGCGGACGCGTCTCTGCCGCCCGAAGCGTACACCATTCAGATAAACGAGTTGCAGGAAGCGACCGACCGCGACAATATCCGTGTCGCTGCCAACCAAGCGCTGATCCATGCCTACCGGCAGAGCTTTCGAAGCTCGCCCGAGGGCGACCAGTGGGCTAGTGGATATCAACGAGCGATTTCGCTGTTCCGCGCCGCGGACGACAGTCGCGGGGAAGCACAGGCATTCCAGACCTTGGCTTTGATCTTTTTTGTCGCGCGGGATTACGAATCAGCGATCCGCAACCTTGAGTCGGCGCGGGCCCTCTGGCAGACGCTGGGGGATGTGGAAATGGAGGCCGGGACGCTAGAGGACCTGGCCAACGATTTGGGCCGGCTTGGCAGGTCGGAGGAGGCACTTGATTCGTTGAATGAGGCGCTGCGACTGCGACGGGCCTTACGGGACCGTGGCGCCGAAGCCAGATTGCTGTCCAATCGAGGCGATACTTACGAGACTATCGGTGAATTGCAACATGCCCTAAACGATAGAGAACAGGCGCTAACGCTGTCTCGTAGGGTCGGAGGGTGGGGAGGCGAATACTACGCCCTGTACGATCTCGGGCATACTTACGAACAGCTTGGAGAGTCGCAGACCGCGCTTGCGTATTATCGCGAGGCGCTCCATCTCGCTCGTTCCCACCACGATCAGGGGCTTGAGTTCACGCTGCTGTCGGTAGTAGGGGATGCATACGCCGAAGCGGGGGAACGGGACAAGGCATTCGCGTGCTACAGGCAATCATTGATATTGGCACGGGGCAACCAGGATGACGAGATGTGGGCGCTGCGCAGGCTGGGAGAGTTCTACGTTGCTCAAGGGGAGTACGCAAAGGCCCTCCGCTGCTTCGACCAGGTGGTACCCTACTTTCACGGACACCACCAGCCAGTCGTGGAGGCGCTCAGCCTCTACCACGCGGGCATCGCCTACCACCATCTTGGAAATTGGCAGAAAGCTCTGGACGTCTTGAAACCCGCGTTTTCTATCTGGCCCTTCAAGAACCGGACACGGCGCAACATCATTCAGGAAATCGCCTCCGTCTACGAGAACGCGGGCGACAGTCGCAAAGCCCTGGAATACTACCAACAATCCTTCGCCGAGAGCGAAGCTATCAAGGATCTGCAAGGACAAGCGTTCGCGCTGTGCGGCATTGCCCGTGCCGAACGCAGCATGGGCCAACTTGCTTCGGCTCGTCGCCACGTTGAAGCCGGGCTGGACCTTCTGGAATCAGTGCGCGCCGGCATTGCCGAATCCGAGTCGCGATCCAGCTATTTCGCGACCGTGCAGAAAAGCTACGATTTTTACATCGCTTTGCTGATGGAAATGCACCTGGAGGCCGACGCCCTGCACGCCAGCGAGCGGGCGCGAGCTCGCAGCCTGCTCGATATGCTCGCCGAAGCGCGCCTTGACGTTCATCGGGGCGTGGACCCCAAACTTCTGGACCAGGAACGGATGCTGCGGCAACGGCTGCATGCCCGCTTCGAATATCAACTTGAACTGCTCAGCAGGCACCACACTGCGACGGAGGCGAATACCGTTGCCACTCAGTTGCAGGAATTGACCGCGCAATATGACGAAACCGAAGCTCAACTCCGACGTACCAGCCCGCACTACACTGCCCTGACCCAACCCGTGCCTTTGGAACTCACGGAGATTCAGCAGTCGGTCCTCGACTCAGACACCCTGCTTTTGGAATACAAGTTGGGTGAGGACCGAAGTTATCTTTGGGCGGTAACAAAATCGTCGCTGGCAAGCTTCATCCTGCCCGGGCGAGCTCAGATTGAGCAAGCGGCTCGGCGAGTTCACGAGCTGCTGACCACGCGCAATGAGCAGGTCGACGGCGACTCAGAGCTGCGGAGACAAGCGCGCATGCGGCGAGCGCGTGCCGAATATCCAGCCGCGGCCGCCCGCCTCAGCGACATGATTCTGGGGCCGCTGGCCCCGCTCTTACACTACAAGCGGCTCCTCGTTGTAAGCGACGGCGTCCTGCAATACATCCCTTTCGCTGCCCTGCCCGCACCGGGAACAAACGGCGATGGGCATGGCCCGCCGCTCATAGTCGCATCTGAGGTCGTGAACGCTCCCTCCGCATCGGTGGTCGCCGTGTTGCGCCGCGAGCTGGCGGGCAGGGCGCCGGCCCACAAAGCGGTCGCCGTCTTCGCCGATCCCGTCTTCAACTCCGACGACCCCCGTGTTTCCTTGCGCCTCCACATTTCCCCGATTCGATACAGCGCCAGTTTCCGAAAGTACAGCCCACATGTTCCCAGCGACCTACAACGGTCGTGGGAGGAAGTTGCGTTATCGGGAACTGGTTGGAAAATTCCGCGTTTACCTTTTTCCCGCCGCGAGGCGGACGCCATCATTAGCGACTCAGTTCCCGGGGAAAGTTGGGAAGGATTGGACTTTCAGGCTACCCGCTCTGCCGCCATGAGCCCTGAACTGGCTCAATATCGGGTAATCCATTTTGCGACTCACAGCATAATGAACAGCCGTACGCCGGCTTTGTCCGGGGTTGTGTTGTCGTTAGTTGGTCGTGACGGAAAACCGCAAGATGGTTTCCTGCGGCTATGGGACATCTACAACCTGCGGCTCCCGGCTGACCTCGTGGTTTTGAGCGGCTGCCAAACGGCTCTCGGCAAGGATATTAGGGGCGAAGGCCTCGTTGGCTTGGCGCGCGGTTTCATGTATGCCGGAGCGGCAAGGGTGATGGCGAGCCTGTGGCCGGTGGACGATGCTGCCACTGCGGAATTTATGTCCGCATTTTACGAGGCAATGTTGAAGAAGGATCTGCCGCCGGCGGCAGCCTTGCGTGCTGCCCAGATTCATATGTGGGCCCAAAAGCGGTGGCACGGGGACCCCTACTTCTGGGCCGCCTTTCAGCTGGAAGGCGAATGGAAGTAAACCACGCCTGTCCTGCATCTTGCCGCAGCAATGTGCTAAATTTTCCCAACATGTAAACACTTGTTTCTCGTTTCCGCTTTGGTGACGCTTTGGACTCTTCGCCATTCACGAAAAACAAATGGAGCCTTACCCAAGAGGCATTTGATCGTTTGCTGGCGCAGCTTGACTCCGACCGCGAGCAAGCCGGAATAAAATACGAAAAGTTGCGCCGCAGGCTGGTGAAACTCTTCGAGTGGCGTGGGGCTTTTTTCGCGGAAGATCTGGCCGATGACACCATCAACCGAGTGGCAAAGAGTCTTGAGACGGGCGAGCAGATCTCCAACTTCAACGCTTATTGTCTTGGGATTGCGCGAAACGTTTTTCTGGAGAGCCTGCGTAGCCGCCAGCGCGAAGCCAACCTGCAATCAATCCCACAGGGGACGGCAGTTATACCCGATGAATCCCGTAGGGACTGCCTGGAGCATTGCCTGCGCGAACTGTCCCCGCAGGACTCCCAAATGATCATCCGGTACTACCAGGAAGACAAACACGCCCGTATCGAAGCGCGTCGCGATTTGGCGTCTCAGCTCGGCATTCCGCTGAATGCGTTGAGAATACGCACGCATCGCGTTCGCGCGCAGCTGCAAAATTGCGTCGAGCATTGCCTGCAGCGCTGGGCAGGGGAGTGAAACGAACAGGCTGAAATTTCACTTTATATTGGAGGGGCACACAAGTTCCTTATGAACTCTGACCAGGAAAAGCGAATGATCCGGTACCTACTCGGGCAACTTTCGGACCCGGAACAGGCCGAGGTGGAAGCCTGCTACTTGGCAGACGACGATTGCTTCGCTGAACTTCTCGCCCTTGAGGATGAGCTACGGGACGCCTACGCACGCGGAGAGCTTTCCGCGGGCGACCGCGTAGCCTTCGAGCATCGCCTCCTCGCCTCTCCCCAGCAGGTGAAGAAACAGGAATTTGCCCGCACGCTGCGGCAATATGTCATGGAACCGCCGCTAACTGCTGCCCATCGCACCGGCGCGGGTGGCAAATGGAAGTCGTGGTTCCGGTTGGTCAGTGCAAGGCCACGGATTGTGCTGATTCCTGTGCTTTCCACCAGCTTGGTTCTGCTGGTTGCCGTCGTCTGGTGGTTGAGTTATCAGGGCAGGCGACAGCTGGCTACCGCCTCCTCTGCGCACCGCGCCGCCGCACCAGGAGAAGCCCCAGGCCAAGCCCCTGCTCAGCGGCAGACGTCACGGGGAACAAGCACGATCGCGTTTGTGCTCAATCCCGGCATAGTTCGTGGTCCTGAGCAGGCACCACCCCCCTTGGCCCTTTCTCCTGGCGTCAGCCGGATCCGTTTGAAAGCGCGGCTCGAAGCCGATTCTCCCAGTTACGACAGTTACCGAGCGCTCCTGGAGACGGTCGACAACCAACACATCTGGAGCGCCGGGAAGTTGAAAGCTGAAACTCCCCCCAGTGGTAAAACAGTATCAATAGATCTACCCAGCAGCTTACTGCAACCGGGCGACTACATTCTGACATTACGGGGGGTGTCGAGTTCAGAATCTCTCGAAACAGTAGCCGAGTACTCCTTCCGGATTGCAAAGAGACAAGCCGACCACAAACCATAAGCTGGCGCCTGTCTGCCTGCTGATCAGGGTTCTCCTGCGCGCGTTCCTAGGTTTCGTTGAAATGCTTTCGCCAGACTTGTCACTCAATAGTGACACGTCCAGCTCGGCAGGACCGCCGACCCTGCGGCCGAGAGTTTGCGAACCTGCGGCAAGGCCGTGACAGAGCTCCTCAGGAGGCAGTTGATTATGAAATTGCGCATCTTAAGCCTGGTGATCGTGGCCACAGCGGCCTTCGCGGCTAAACCCAACCCTAATGTACCCGTAACCACGTACATATCCGATATGAACGGCAGCCAGGTCGCTTATTATATTCAGAGCGACGGTTTGTCGGGGCCGGTGCATGGCGTACTGGGCGAGTACGACAACGGTTACCAGAACGTGGGGTCTTACTTGAACGCCAACACCTATAAAAGCGAGCCCCCAGGGGACTGGACGCTCGACCTGCTTAGCTCGAGCGTCCGCACGATGAAGCTGACGCTTACGGCCGCAGTTCCTGCTGGAGAACCGGGTTACACCGTAGCACCCAACCCGCCGTTCCAGGGACCGAAGTCTGTGGTCTCCAGGTTCGCAGAGTTCTGCACAGCCGTTTATGAAGACATCGGCACCATGAATCAACCGGGCCAGACAATCAACTGCCCGACGATCTTCCGCTTCAACTTAAACGGGACGGTCTATCGCTTGTACATGACCGGCTCCTGGGGAACCGATGCCCCGGAGAGTACGTGGGCGCAAATTACGTGCAACAGCGTCAGCCTGTCGGATGGCTATTGCAATGACTGGTCGATCGATTCGCCGCCGCCGAGCCTAAATCCGGATGGGAGCGCCAACCCCGGCTCGATTAGCAGGCTTACAACTCCCGGCACCCGCAACGGTTCGGTGGTAAATCTCGGCGATTTTTACATGAGGTTCCACATCCACGTCACTCGACCGTGAAGCATCGCTAAAAGCGAAAATGCCGCGCTACACAGCGGGGGGCCTGCACCGGGCTCCCTGCCTCTTTCCTGTTGAACCACATTAAAACTGTCCCCTCGCGACCACATTAGAAATGGCCCCTTATAGAGTGCCTCCGGGAGGAGGGACTCAGATTGGGGCGAACGGGGTTGAGCGCAAAGGAACTCAGTCGGGCCGAGGTCATGGGGAGAGTGAAAGCAGGCAACTTAGCCTTGGTAGAGGCGGGGGAGTTGTTGGAGCTGAGCTACCGGCAGGCGAAGCGGATCTGGGCGCGGTATCGACGGGGAGGGGCCAAGGCGCTGCAGCATGGCAACTGCGGCCGAGCTTCCAACCGGGCCTACGGGAAAGAGTTTCGCGCCTCGGTGCTGGCGCGGGTGCGGGAGCGCTATGGGGATTTCGGTCCGACGCTGGCGGCCGAACACTTGAGCAGCGATGACGCGGTTGAGGTACACGCCGAGACCCTGCGGCGGTGGATGAAGCAGGCGGGGTTGTGGCGAGGGCAGCGGCGGCGCCAGCCCTACCGGCAGCGGCGGGAGCCGAAGGCGCACTTTGGAGAGTTGGTGCAGTTGGATGGGAGTTTTCATGAGTGGCTGGAGGAGCGCGGTCCCCGCGCTTGTCTCATGCACATGGCCGACGACGCCACCAGCACGGTGCTGGCCTGCTTCGAGGAGGAAGAAACGATCTGGGGAGCAGCTCGGGTCTTGCGGCGCTGGATCGAGCTCTACGGGGTGCCCCGAGCCCTGTACACGGACTGGAAAAACGTGTACGTGCGCCGCGCTACGGAAGCGGAACAGCAGGAGAGGAAGCTTCCGTTGACCCAGTTTGGACGCATGTGTCAGCAATTGGGTATTCGTATCATCGCCGCCAGTTCGCCCCAGGCCAAGGGGCGGATCGAGCGGGCGCATGGCACGCATCAGGACCGGCTGGTGAAGAAACTGCGACTGGCCGGCATCGCCAGCTATCAGGACGCCAATCGGTATCTCGAGGAGCACTACCTCGCCGAGCACAACCGGCGCTACGCACGAGTGGCGGCCTCAGCCGTCGATTATCACGGACGACGACCGAGCCCGCGACAACTCGACCTCGTGTTCTGGCTGCAACAAGAGCGCATCGTGAGTGACGACTGGGTGGTGCACTACCATAACCGCTTGTTGCAACTGGAGCGCCAGAGCCGCCATTGGGCACCAGCTAAGAGCCGAGTGCTGGTGCGGGAGAACGAAGCCGGGGACATCGCCATTCACTATCGTGGCCAGCGGCTTGCGTTCCATCAACTGCCGGCGGCTTCTACGAGGAGGAGCGAGGGCAGGGGCGCTGCCCCTTCCCCCGCGCCCCCTTCCCCCCAACCCTTGCGCCGCTCGGTTCCGGCGGCGGATCATCCTTGGCGACAAGGTTGGCAGCAAATGAAAACACCGGCTTTTTTCTGGGCACGGTGAAACCACAACCAGGGGACATTTCTATAGTGGACAAACCGGGGACATTTCTAATGTGGTATGACAATCCCTGCCTCTTTCCTTGACTTTCCCGGCAAGGTGTCGCAATATTCCGCCCGTTTTCACGGAGGGGATTGACCCGCTGAGGTAGCTTCCCATTTCGAGCGCAAATCTGATGTCTCCATGCCGTCGGCGGTTTTCTTCGATCGTAAGACAATAAGCCCATGAGTCTCAGGCGGATAGCGCGATCCTCACTTCCTTATCTCCCGCTGATCCTGCTGGCCTTGGGTGTTCCGGCTGCCTGGAGTCAGACGGCGGATCTGGCAGGGATCGTAAGCGACTCCTCTGGCGCGGTCGTGGTGGGCGCCACGATCACGCTCGCTAGGCAGAACAGCGGGGTAATGCATGGGACCTCATCCCGAGAGGGCGGCTTATACCGGTTCTCATTCTTGCTGCCCGGCTCTTATACCGCAACCGCCTCCGCTCCGGGGTTTCAGGTGACAACTCAGCCCAATATCAAGCTCGACCCCGCTCAACAAGCTCGGCTGGACTTCGTACTCATGCCCGCTAAGCTTCACGAGGAGATTACGGTTCGCGCCAACGAATCGTCATTGCTGACGGAATCTGCTGCAGTGGCGACTACGGTGGATTCGCAACTGATACGAGATCTTCCAATGAACAATCGGAATTTCCAAAAGCTGATTGCACTCGCTCCTGGAGTGGTGGGAACCGGCGATACACAAATGGCGCCGCAAGGTGTCTTTCTGCCCGGCGGAATAAGCGTAAATGGCCAGCGTGACACTTCCAATTATCTTACAGTAGATGGAGTGAGTGCCAACGTGGCGGCAGGAAGCGGCTCCTTTGGACAAGGCCCCACCGCAGCGGGCACCGTACCCCAGCTCGACCTAACGGGCGGCATGCACGGCATCATCTCTATCGATGCCATGCAGGAATTTAAGTTACAGACTTCGACGTACTCGGCGGAATACGGCCGTGCAGATGGCGGGCAACTCCAGATCGTTTCCCGATCCGGTTCGAATCAATATCACGGATCGGTGTTTGATTATTTACGTAATGATGCACTAGACGCCAATGATTGGTTCGCCAATGCCGCCGGGCTTCGCCGGGTTCCTCTGCGGCAGAATGATTTTGGTGGAGTATTCGGAGGGCCCATCCGGAAAAACAGCACCTTCTTCTTCATCTCCTACGAAGGCTTGCGCTCCCTACAATCGACCGGAGCTGAATTTAGCGTTCCAGATCTAGTGGCGCGGCGGCACGCGACTGGTCCTGTCCGACAACTTCTGGATGCCTTTCCTCTGCCGAACGGTACCGACGATCCCGGAAGCTTGCTCGCAACATTGTTTACTACCGTCTCTGACGAATCCGCTCTTGATACCACCAGTATCCGGGTTGATCAAGTGGTAAATGACAGGCTCACAGTTTTTGGCCGCTACTCGGAAGCACCCTCTAAAGGCGGGGATGTGGGCGGCTGGAGTGAATTTGCTACGAGTGACGTAAATACGCGTTCGGCGACAGTAGGCGCGACCATCACGCTCTCGCCACAAACCGCCAGCGACCTGCGACTGAACTATTTCCTTGCGGAAGCCGGCGGGTCTGCCAAGGTGGTCAGCTGGGGCGGTGCAGTACCGCCGGCGGATTCGGTTCTATTTCCAGCACCTTTCGCGTCACGTGACAGGTCCTTGACTTTCATCAGTATTGACGGCCCGACCCATTTTCGGGAAGGGCGGTTTGCCGATAACCTGCAACGCCAAGGGAATGTCGTCAGCAACACCTCGCTGCTGCGCGGCCGACACGATATCAGGTTTGGGGCTGACTACCGCTACCTCGCTCCTCATTACGGGCCGTTTGACTATCGTTTAGCAATCTTCTTCCCTGGGGTCATAGGCGCCCTGAGTGGGGTGGCCGACGAAGTGGATGTGTCCGCCTTCGACTCCGTAACCATGGGACTTCACAATGTTTCATTCTATGGCCAGGATACTTGGAAGATCAGCCCTCGACTGACGCTTACTTACGGCTTGCGGTGGGAACTGGTGCCGCCGCCGCACGCGAGGGGTAACCTGCCTCTGCTCACGATTACCGGCTTTCCTGACCTGGGCCAACTGCAGGTAGCGCCTCCGGGTACGCCACTGTATAACACGACCTACACAAACTTTGCGCCGCGCATAGGGGCTGCTTACCAAGCGTTCCGTGCTCCCGGAAAACAATTCGTGATCCGCGGAGGCTTCGGCGTCTATTACGATCTGGGCCTGGGCGATGTCATGGATGCCGCGGCATCCTTCCCGCATTGGCGTGAAAGCACTGCGTTCGCTGTTCCATACCCCTTGAGCTCCGAGGTCGCAGCGCCCCCGCCGCCAGCGGTTCTCCAGCCTCCTTACAGCGGCACCTTCAATGTTCTCGTTCCCGGCCATGCGCTGCCGCGTAATTATCAATGGAATCTCACGGTGGACCAAAACCTCGGTTCTAACCAGGTGTTGTCCACATCCTATGTGGGCGAACTCGGACGAAAGCTACTGCGGCAAAACATAATAATGGGATCCCCTAATCCACGTTTCGACAATAGCCAGATTTTCATAACCGCGAACGCGTCTTCGTCGGATTACCAGGCCTTACAACTGCAGTTTCGACGCCGCATGTCGCGCGGCTTGGCGGCTTTGGCTTCGTATACGTGGTCGCATTCAATCGACGATACCTCCACCGATGTGGGATTTGACAATCTGGTAAATCCACTCCTGGACCGCGGGCCCTCCGATTTCGACGTTCGCGACAGTTTCAAGCTGGCATTCACGTACACGATACCCGTTCATATCGACAACACGTCGGTCCGCGCGATTCTGAACAACTGGTTAATAGCTTCCATCTATAGCGCGCAGACCGCGCTGCCGGTGAACGTGGGCATACAACGCTTCGATACCGGAACGGACCCGACCGTAAATCAAACCCGGCCGGATCTAATCGCCGGGGTACCTTTGTACATCCAGAACCCAGGCTTTCCCGGGGGCAGAGGAATCAATCCGGCGGCCTTTAGCGTCCCGGTTGAAGTTCGCCAGGGGGACCTCGGCCGCAACGCGCTTCGCGGTCTTGCCTATTCCGATTGGGACTTCGCCGTCCAGCGACAGTTTGGAATTGGTGACACAGTGAAACTGGAGTGGCGGGCCGACTTCTTCAATCTGCTGAACACTCCCCATTTTGGGTTGGATGGGGGCCTCGGTTTTTTTCCGCCATTTCAACCGAGTCCCACTTTCGGAATGGGCAACCGGATCATTGGAGGCCCTCGGCAGACCCAGCTAGCTGTGAGGATACGCTTCTAACCCAACGTACTCCGCACTTAAACCAACCGGCAGGCGTCCAGCGGTTTTGATTCGGACGCCCTGTGATTAACGGGCAAACCGGAAATTATATCCACCCCTCGGGGGGGAATTTGTGGGATAGGTTCTAGCCACTGCCCTTCCCGGTCAAGATCCACTCAACGCTTTTTTTCGACATACGCGACAGCCGGAACAGAACCTCTGCACTAATTTCGCTACTTCCCTGCTCATACCTCGACAGCTGTCCCCTTATGCTGTCCCCTTATGCTCTCCAAAGGCCGGCCGATTTCGGCCTATTTCTTCTCCTCCCCTGTCAGTAGCCAGTCAACGGATTTGCCGAACTCGCGGCTGATGGCCCCCAGCAACAGAGGGTGGAGCAATCCACCCTCTGCTTTTTGTGCTCGGTCACTGACCTCTACTGTACGGCAGTCAATCCTTGATAAATCCAGATCCCGGCAATTACCAGAATCAGCGCACCGGATGCACCGCCAAAAGCTTTAATTAAGGGATTGAGCTTGTTCACCCGATTTACGAGGTTGCGCTGTTCCTCCGCCAGATGCGACGAGGATTCGTCGAGGAATAACTGCTCGTCCTCATGCATGGTCAAAGTGCTGCGATAGATCAGAAGCACTATGAGGATGGTGGTCAGAACACCCCAAATTATCAGGAGAACCACGAGTTTGGACATACTGCACCTCGCCTCAACGAGAATTGCCGCGAAGCATATCACTTGCTTATATTCGAAGGTGCGCTACGCGCGCCTTTTCTTTTTGTAAGAGGATCCACAAAGGAAACTAAGCTCCTTGCCTTCGTCCTAAAACCGCTAGAGCCGCTCTCTGCGCACCTTTTGTTTCTAAGAACCCAAGGCTTTTCAGACCTCCGGGCCGCGCATGGGACTACCTGCCTCCGATTAGTCGTTTGGTGATGTCCTGTCTTGCCGGGTCATCGAGAAGCAGTTCCAGATGATAAAGTACCAGTCCGGCCGATGCCTTGCGTGCGGCGATCAAATCTGATTCGTAATCTTCGAGAGACATAAGCGGGAATTGTGGACCATCCGGCCCGACCTCCACTGAGGGCAGCAGCTTGGCCGCCGGGACCTCCGCCACCAGGTTGCGATTCAACCGCTCGACCCATCCCGGTCCCCGGCGAGTCAGTGCGGAGTACTCCATAGGGGAGACGTAGTCGAAGAATGGGGCCAGGCGCCGCAAGTCCTGGCCGACGATCTTTTCTCGCGCGCCGCCGAACTCGTCACGCGTCCAGGGAACCGCGTGCAGCACGATGGGAAGTTCGGGAAACTGCTGGCGGATAAAGCTCGTAAATTCCTGGGCATCCTCTACGAGTCTTTCTACCCGCCACCGATACCACGCCTCGCGGTGATGGTTCCAGATTCTATCGATTAGGGCGCGTGGAACTTCCTGAGTACCGGGTGGAAGATCGGGCTTTAGAGGAAGGCCCGTGGCACGCACGAAGTCTTCGACTGAGGCCCGATCAAAAGAAAAGGCTGGAAAGTTGAGTGGCCCGGTCTTCGGGTCAACTCCTTCCCAGTAGATGAAATAGCGGAAATAGTCGAGGGTGACACCATCGGGTTTCAGCCGCTCGATGGCAGCGCGGATGCGCTCCCTCTTGATGCGGCGGAAATCCTCTCGTGCAGGGGAAATCATTACATCGTCGCCCCGTCGTCCTTGCCGCCCTTCACGATCGACGCTGATCATGGTGGCATCGTCCGCGGCAGCCTCGGGATCATTGAATATGCGAATAATCAGGAAGTACTGCAAGCCGGCCTTTTGACACTCTTGCCGAAACGGAAGGCTGGCCGCCAACTGATCCCCCACAAACAATGTGTTCAGGCCGAGAGACTTGGCGAATCTGACAAGGTCCCTAGGATCGCGAACAGCACGGTACACCTTCGCTCCCCGAATGACGCGCGGATGGCGGCCCGCCTCTTGCGACAAAATCAGCGAAAGCAGCCACAAGGCACTTAGAACGGTCTTCATTATGGACCCTACACCTGCGGGCGGGTAGCCGGCGCTGCACAGCACGTATCCAGTGCCGACTTGAGGTATGACCGAGCTACTGCGGTTTCCCCGCGGGGGGCGGAGGGGCACCCATGCCCATTCCGGGACCCATGGTCTCCATGTGCTGCGTCATCTGCTCCATGTGCCCGATCATCACCTGCCACATGTCAACGTTGGCCTGCCAACGCTCCTTCTCGGCGGGGTCGCTGATCTTGGCCACATTGGTGTTCATCTGCTCGAGGGAGGCCTTCATCTTCTGCAGGTCTGCCTTCATGGCCTCCAGCTGTTGCTTGCGCATTTCCATCATCTTCTGTCGGCGCGCGGCGCGCATCTGGGCGCGGCTGCTGGGCGCACCGCTCGTGGCTTGTGCAGCGCCAGCAGACGATGAAGAAGCCTGCGGAGGTGAAGCCTGTGCACACACCAGAGCGGTCAGCGCAAACATCAGAACGGGGAAGAGCTTCATGGCATTTCCTTTCGGAAAACTACAGCAAAAGTATAGACTCCGCGCAACCGGTCGGCTAAAGGTCAATTTGCTGTACTCCCCTCCAGGTTGCCCGGTGTCGGCTTGTAGCCTTCCGGTTCAATGGGCCCTTCGACCGACACCTTCAGGGGAGCCGGCACACACTCCTCCCTTGCGCTAGTGCTGCAGCTGTTCGACCTGGGGTGAGGGCGTGTTGCAGCCGAACGAAATTCCCTCACTCACTCTGGCTGCACGGCGACGAAATTCTTGCCGGCGTAAAAGCGGTAACCGCCGTCCTGCTCCACGAATTTCAGGGGCACGGCGCGCTGCAGTTTGTCATCGCCATGCGCGGGCACGGACAGCACGTCCTCTGCGGCCACATTCATGACGATGAACTTGCCGGAGACAAAGCCGCAGCCATAGGCGCCAGGCCGCAACTGCGAGCCCTCAATTTTCAGCCGTGAATCGGTGAGGAACAGCGCCTGATACTTTTGCTGGATAGAGGTGGCGTAGCCGGAGGTATTCACCAAGGCGACGAGCAGTACCTTGTCAGTGGCGAAGCGAACGCCCGCGTCCATCCCGGGCTGCACCGAGGCCGTGATACCCGCGAAGAAATAGTCCTGCGGAATCAGCTTCTTCAGCTCAGCAGGACCGAGAATGCCTTTCGACGGCGCCTGCTGTGCAGGTGCCAGGCAGGCACAAATCCATATGGCGACAAGCCAAAATGCGCAAGTGCGCGTCTTCATGGTGTACCAGTGTCTCACCCTCCTGGTTAAGCAGCAAGCGCCACCTTTCATGCCTGCAGCCTACTGGCGGACGGTGAGAATACCAGCTTACCCCCATTTCTTCTCCTATGATGTTTGTCTACTTCCATCTGTTCTCGTCTCGCTGAGACGAAGAACCTGCACTGCCTCTGGTCCCCAGCGGAGCCGCCCGTCGCAAATCCCTGCTCGACAGAACGGCGCGCAGGAGTCAAGGGCGCGGCGGTGAGCTTGCTGCCGCGTTTGTGAATGTGACTGCTTCGTCGCCGATGACGCTGAGCAAAATCGCCCCGGTGATCTTGCCAATGTCCTTGATACTAGTCAGGTTTCTGGGCCCCTGCAGCTTCGAGACTTCTTCGGCAATCGTTTTCTCCAGTTCCCGAATGCTCTGGTTCAGGTTGCGGATCTGCGCGATGATCACGCGCAGCTCGGTCCGCACCAACTCATCGCAAGGCAGCGTCAACAGGTCATCCAGTTTTCTTCGCTGGAGAGCGCACGACCGGGAGGGCAACCTGGCTGCTCAGGCTGCAGCCCGTTGGGCAGTATCTTCTCTCGCCAGGCCGGTAATCTCCTCGAGCAAACGAACGCTCTCGGCATCCAGCTTGGTTCCAGCGATTCGGTCCATGATCTGCTTCACGGTTGCCGGAGGTAACGCCTCCTTGTAGGGACGCGACTCCGTTAAAGAGCAGAAAACGTCGGCTGCGTGAATGATATGTGCTTCGGTCGGGATTTGCTCCTGTTTCCATCCATGAGGATAACCCGAACCATCCGGGCATTCGTGATGTGCGAGGACAATATCGGCAATCTCCCGCGCGCCGTGAATCGGGCGCAAGATCTCGGCAGCGAGCGTCGGATGTCGCTCAATGGAGATGCGCTCCTCGTCCGACAACTCTTCCGGTTTGAGCAGGACATCATCACGGATGCCGATCTTCCCGATGTCGTGAACGAGAGCGGCCAAACGAACTATCTGAATGCGATCGTCGGACAACCCGCATCGTTTCGCGATCTCAACCGCCAATGCGGCCACATGCTCGCTGTGTTGCTGGGTGTATTCATCTCGTACCCGAAGGGCGCTCAGTAACCCACAGATAGCTTGAATCACAGCAGTGCGCTCACTGCGCTCTTCGGCAATCCGTCGGCGTCGGCGCTCGCGCTCCTGGAACCATACCAAAACAGCCGAACTGGCGGCGAACACCCAATAGATGGCGATCATGCCCATCTGGCTGGCATTCACGGCCGGCTGATTCGGCCAAGCAATACGCATATGTGCAAAATAGGCGAGCGAGATTGCAACTGCGGTGATAATCCCGCCCCAGACACCGAACCACAATGCAGCGGCCAGGATGGGAACGATGTACATTCCGGCGAGGAGAATATGGATAGCACGGAGGCTATGGGCGCCGTTCACGGCTGAGAAGTGCGCGATCGTAAGGACAATGACGAGCGTGGCGATGAACACCGCCCGCGGGATTTTGGAATTGCTGGCAGCGTTTGACTGTTCAGTGAGCGGCCTGCAAGGGGATACGTCGGAATTGAATGGCTGCCCACTGACCGACACACGCATGAACTTGCCTCTATTGATGATCACCCGGACAACCTGCCAGCCTCCGTGATCCCAATCACCCCAATCGGTGATCCAGGATCCGCACAGAATCCGCGCAGCATTACGGCAAAGCTCAATTCTCATCGGGAGACTCTTCCAGTCACTCCCGGGCGTGGTTGCGAAGGATCCCTGCTCCCTTTTCACCTGACCCCCCGTGGCGGAGGGGGAGATACAAGTTCGTCTTCACGCGTGTTCCTATATCATAACACTCACTCCGCTGCCGATCTCAGCCTCGCCATCCACCCCGGCCCTCGGAATGCAGCGCCCAATCGCTGATAGTTGGGAGATTACGGCCGGTCTTTGCGGCTCACTGGATGGTGGCACTGCCGCAGCAGTTCTTGAAACGCTTCCCCGACCCACACGGACAGAGTTTTTTTCGACCGCGCCGGTTGTATAAGGCAATGGCGCTTGCGGGGCCGCTGAATTCCGCGGCCACGGCCTCGTTCGAGCGGATCATTCTCGACAACCGCTTTATGCCGGCTTGTCCGCGAAACAATATCTGAATTCCGCACTCCAGGCACAGGCCGGCAGCCGAAAACATACAGCGGCTGTTGGCGCACGCGCGGGCGCGAAAGTAGACCGCCACATTTCAATCTACCAAAAGGCCGACACGGCGAAGCAGGCTCTGGAACCGGGGATCGCTGCGCAGCGGATCAAAGGCGGGATCAACTTTCAGGCAGGTGATGAGGTTGGAATGGGCCTCGTAGGCTTTGTCCAGCCACGCGAATGCCCTGGTTTTGTCCCCGATCACGGCGTAGGCCGTAGCGAGCACTGGAACGGGATCCTGATGGGACCGGCGCGTAGCCTGTTCAGCCTTGACTACTGCCTCTGAGGCACGCTGCTGCTGGCCTGAGAGAGCGAGCACGAACGCCTTGTGCTCCAAGGCCCACGCAGGAAACGAGTTCGCCATCGAAGTCACAATCTTCATGGCGTCGTCGGACCGTCCCTGGTGGGCATACACGTCCACCAGTAGGCCGCGGGTACGGGAAAGGTTTCCATCCATGTCGAGGACGGCACGAAGCTGCTCTGCGGCTCGACCGTACTGACGCGCATAGTAGAGAATGGCCCCCTGATCGGTGGCACTGGCGAGCGACAAGGGGTCCAGGCGACGGGCGCGCTCGCTCTCCTGCAGGGCTTCGGGAAAGCGGCCTTGGAAAGCCAGGAACTCGGCATACCACTGGTGGGCGGTGGCGTAGTTGGGATCAAGTTCGATGGCGCGACGGAATTCTTTCTCGGCCGTCTGCCAATCCCAATCGTAAATTTCAGAAATCAGGGCAAGCGAAGTGTGAGCCTCAGCCAGTCCGTCGTTGAGCTGAAGGGCTTTTAAGGCGGCAGCACGCGCCTTCGGCATGAGCTGATTCTGTGGGCCGAGGTAATAGCTGCTCATCAGGGCATAGGAATCCGCCAGCCCGGCGTAGGCGCGGGCATAACTGGGATCGGTGGCCGTCGCCAGCTGAAAATACTGCGTCGCCTGGCGGAATCCCTGGGGAGATCGCTTGTTCCAGAAGTAGCGCCCTTTCAGGTAGAGGTCGTAAGCTTGGTACGCCGGCGGCGACAGGGACATCTGGGACGGCGGCCTCGTTCTCTTCTCGGAATTCAGCGTAAGCTGGATCTCGTCCGCGATTTCCTGCGCGATTTCATTTTGCAGGACGAGAACGTCTTTGAGTTCCCGGTCGTACTCGCGCGCAAACAGGTGCGTCTGGTCCTTCACCTGGATCAGCTGAGCGGTAATGCGCACGCGGTTGGCATCGCGGCGAACGCTGCCCTCCAGAACATATTGCACGCCCAGCACGCGGGCGATCCGGTCCAGGCGTTCCGGCCCGTTCTTGTAGGTCATGACCGAGGTCCGCGCTATCACCCCGAGGTGGGCAGGGTCCAGGCGGCCGAGCTGGGTGATCATTTCCTCGGTAAACCCGTCACTGAAGTAGTCCTGGCCGGTGTCGCCGGTCAGATTCTCGAATGGCAACACGGCGAGCATGATTTTCGCCGGTGGCGCTGTCCGGCCAGTAGAGCGGGACCGCGACCATTGAACGATGGCGAGCGTCGCGGTTGCAGTCAAGAGAACCGCGGCAACCATACGACCCCAGCGCCAAGGTCCGCGGGGCGGTGCGGGGATGATGTCGGGTCCAGCCGGAGGTTCCGCTATAGCTTGAGTGTCCGAAGAGACGAGGGCGGTTTCTGCTATGAAGCGATAGCCGCGACGGCCGACAGTCTCAATGTAACGCGGCGCCACCGCCGAATCCGCCAGAGCCGTCCGCAGCTTGCCCATGGCACTGCTGATGTTGTTATCGAAATCGACGAACGTGCCATCGGGCCAGAGGTGGCTTTTCATCTCCTCCCGGGACACCACTTCGCCGGGACGCTCCAGCAGCATGGCCAGGATTTGGAAGGGACGGTCCTGCAGCTTCAGGCGAGTGCCGCACTTGAACAGTTCTC
>DASSIO010000236.1:0-6276 GCA_035691825.1 Terriglobales bacterium
CGATGCCCGAACTGCCAACCGCCCGAGTACGCTGCTGCCCATAGCCGTCCACAAAAGCCAGGAGGCGAGCATCACTCCGAGTGAGATCTCGTTACCATAGGAGACGACCATCAATTCGCGCAGCAGAACGATCTGCGCCACAGTCGCGGTGAAACCAATGAAAACCAGAATGGTCCGAAGCCTCAGGGATGCGGACCTTGCTGCCGAGAGTGGTGGTCCCAAGCTCATAGCAAGATCATTAGAATCCAACGAGGACGAAAACAAAAGCTCGAGAGATCACTGGGCCAGGGGATGCGTGGTCGGATCACGCGCTAACCGGAACTTATTCCGGCCAGAAGTCGGGTTCTGGGAAGTCAAACGCGCTCAGTCGACAAGTTTCTCCAGAATCACGGGCGAGTCGGAAGTGGACCGCAGAGCCGCAGGTCAATACCGATAAACGCCCTTGTGGGAGCGCTGGTGACATACTGCCGTGAATGGATTCTGTCCGGCTGCAACCTGAGAACTTCAAGGCTACAATCTGCAGACCCAGCGCACATCGTTGCACCAAAAACTCGATAAATTGACGGCAAGTCCTTGATTTATCAAAATCAGAAACGGCACTCCGCGTGCCCCCTTATCCCCCTTTATGGCAATTGCCGAGAAGGGGTAAGGGGGCGCGAAATGACGCGAGCCATAACCGCGTTGGCAGTGCTACTGCTTTGTCAACTGCTGGTGGCCCAGGATCGACCAAGTTTGCCCCCCTATGCCGTCAAGAACGCCGCAGTGGAGAGCATCCCGCTTCAGCCTCCATCCGCTCCCGACCCGCTCCGCCTCGGCCAGACACAGTTGGGACGGGCAGGCGCAATGGCGCGCCACAGCTCCTGGCGTGGCTTATGGGCGATGACCGCTGCGGCCACCGCCCTGACCGTCGCCGATATCGAACTGTCGCAGGGCCTGCTTACAGCAGAGCACTTGCAGCGAAGCCAACCCCTTACTGCCCGGTTCCCGCGGTGCCGCTTACGCCATTCAGTTACCACTGTTGGGCGCAGGCACCTGGTTCAGCTATCACCTCAAGAAACATCAGCGAAACCACTGGTGGGGCACGCAAGTTGGTCTAATTGTAGGACACGCGATCGGCACCGCCTCGGGTGTTCGAGTGGCTTTCTGAAAACACAACCCAGATCGACTTCTTGCGCCAGCAACAATTTGCGTTGACGGTACGCGTCAAACTGGCTAATATTCGTTTCAAACTCAAAACAAATCTGCCAGCCAGGAGATGACATGCGGAGGAGTTTGGCAACGCAAGCCCTAAGTGTGATGCTGGTTGTGGCGCTTCCCTGGGTCCTGTTGTTTGCTGATGCTGGCGCATTGATGCGTTCGAGCGGCGGCGTAAACGTGGACGGCAAGTCCGCACCCTCTTCGCTGGCGCTGTTCGCGGGCGACACGGTTTCGACTGCGGCACACGGAGTTGCAACCATCACCGCGGCGGGTTCCGTTCTGACCCTTTCCCCTGGCACCTCTTTGACCTACGGAACCAATACCGTGCAGGTGGAATGCGGACGGCTGGCGGTGACCAGCTTGCAGCCAGGGTTCACCGCCAAGGTACGCAATTTGCAGGTGTCTCCAGCCTCCGAAGATACAACCTATGAGATCTCTCATACCAGAGGAAAGCTGATCATCGACGTAAGGGCAGGTTCGGCCCTGGTGGAGGATGGTCAACAGAAGATGACGCTAATCGCGGGAAAGGAAATGACCCTGGCCAGCCCGGGAGAATGCGCGGACCCGCCCGCCACGTCGAAGCAGCAGCCGCCCGCCCGCGGATTTCATGTGAGCAAGGGTAAGATCGCTCTTCTGGGCGGCGCCGCCGCGGGCGCCCTTGCGGCCGGCGTGGTCATTGCCGAGCATGGCAACAAGCACTGCATCAGCCCGGACGGTTCGCCGGCCTGCAAGTGCTCCAACACAAACCCGAACAAGTGCCAATAGGCACGCGAGGATGCGGTTGGCATTCGGCTGTGGCCTGGCGGCTGAGTGTTGCGGGATGGCGTCCGATTCCGCCTTACCGACGTCCGAAAGGCGAGCTGACTTCCTGTATTCTCCTCCTCTGTCAGGGGCCAATCGATCGGTTTGCCGAAGTTCAAGTTAGCGGACTGCTGTTATTACAGACCAATCAGGCGAAGTGTACACGACCTCGCCATCGAACAGGGTCATAAGGCATTTCAGATCTTTGATTTGGTCGGTTGGTATAGCGTAGAGGTCGCGGTCCCAGATCGCAATATCGGCCTTCTTGCCCACCTCGAGCGTACCGATCTTGTTCTCCAAGAATAGCTGGCGTGAGCCCCACGCGGTGTAGCTGCGGAGTGCAGTGTGGATGTCTACCGCTTCGGCCATTCCAAACGGGTGTAGGCTGTAAGTACCCTTCGCGCTCTCGCGCGCCACCGAAGCCCAGAGTCCATAGCGGGCGGCGACGGGAGTGACGGGATAGTCTGACCCTCCCGACCAGAGAATACCTCGGGACTGAAGAGTCTTCAGGGGCTCGAGATGCTGGCCGCGCACGGGACCATAGTTGCCAGCGTAGATGTCGCCAATCCACCAGAGAAATCCCGGCTGCATTTCCGGGTAGCCGGCGTCGTACGTCTTCTGCAGCTTGGCCATAACGTCCAAGGCATGCGGAGTGGGCAGATTGGCATGGATGATGCTGTGGCGCAGGCCGGGATGGGGGTGCTCCTGCTCGACCAGGGCGTAAGTGTCGACCACCCAGTCCATGGCACGATCCCCGACGGCGTGGGTACCGACAGCAACACCGCTCTGGTGAAAGAGGCGGACCATGTCTCGATAGGTTGCGGGATCAACTTGCGGGTAGCCACGATTGTGCGCTCCCGAAGTCGTGACATCGGGTGCCGCTCCATTCCACAGCCAGTCGTCATAGACCCAGCCGGTACGAGCACCGCCAGAGCCGTCCATGTAGATTTTGACCCCGCAAGAGAGCAGGCGGTCGTTGCCCAGCGTGGCGGGCAAGCGGGGGGCCGCATCGATCTCGGTCAAAGCCTTCAGTGCAGATTCCAGCTTCGAACCCGCGTGCCAGAGGACACAGATACGTTCGTTGAGCTGCCCCTGGTCGAGCAGGGTTTTGTAGGCGTCCCAGTGGAGCTGATTGATATCAGGGTCTTTGACCGCGGTGATGCCTTCAGTGTGGAGCACCTTCTGAATGTAAAGGATGCCCTGCCGCATCTGCTCCGGGGTGGTGGGCGGGATCAGCCGGGTGACCGGGGTCATTGCGGCGTCTTCCTTGAGGACCCCAGTGGGATTACCATCGCGGTCGCGGTCAATCGTCCCGGCTACAGGATCCGGTGTCGCGCGGGTGATGTGGGCCAGTTTGAGGGCAAGCGAATTAGCCACTCCGTAATGGCCAGTAGTCTGGAGAAGCCAAACCGGGTTGTTCGGAGCGACGGCGTCCAGGTCGGCGGCGGTGACGTAGCGGTGTTCAGCGAGCTTGCCTTCATCCCAGCCAGAACCGGTGACCCATTCGCCAACTTTGGCAAGAACGACCTTGGCCTTTACGCGAGCGACGATTTGAGCGATTGAAGTGGCGTCCGAGAGCTTGACGCCGTAAAGTTCCGCGACACCTCCCTCAGCGATATGCGCGTGTGTGTCAATCAGGCCGGGAGTAGCGGTGTGACCGTGCAGATCGATGATGCTGATACCGGAAGCATTCCCTGCGAACTTCAGAACTTCGCCATCGCTCCCGACTTTCACGATGATGCCATGGCGGATAGCGATGGCTTGGGCTACCGAGTCCTTGGCATCCAGGGTGAGGATGTGGCCGTGAAGCAGGAGAAGGTCAGCGCGGGGGTGCGCCGGGAGGACTCGAGCCGACAGCAGAATGGCTAGCAGGGTGCTTGTCGAACTGAACCTGCGATACAAAGACATTGGGTTCTTCTCGCTGGAGCGAACGGCTTAGCGCGCCAAAATACTGTCAAGGACAAGGCCTTCCAGTCACTCCGGCCGCAAGGTGACGAAGTTCTTGCCGGCGTAAAAGCGATAGCTACCATCCTGCTCGACGAATTTCAGGGGCACGGCGCGCTGTAGTTTGTCATCGCGATGCGCGGGCACGGACAATACATCGTCTGCGGCCACATTCATGATGATGAACTTGCCGGAGACAAAGCCGCAGCCATAGGCGCCAGGCCGCAACTGCAAGCCCTCAATTTTCAGCAGTGAATCGGTGAGGAACAGCGCCTGATACTTTTGCTGAATGGCACTGGAGTAACCGGAGGTATTCACTAAAGCGACGAGCAGTACCTTGCCGCTGGAAAAGCGAACGCCGGCGTTCATCCCCGTCTGCACCGAGGCCGTGATACCGGCGAAGAAATAGTCCTGCGGAATCAGCTTCTTCAGCTCAGTGGGGCTGAGAACGCCTTTGGCCGGCGGCTGCTGTGCGGGTGCCAGGCAGCCACAAACCAACACGGTGGCAAGCCAAACTGCGTAAATGCGGGTCTTCATGGCATGCCAGTGTCTCACCCCGGTGGCTGGGCGGCAAGGGCCGCTTGATTTCGCCTATTCGGCCAGCGAAAAGGCAGCGCTCGTGGAATGTCCAGCGTAGACTAGGAATTCAACATCAGCAACGAGGAGGCCGTCTCGCATGAGCAGGTCTATGGTCACGATTGACGGCAACGAAGCGGCGGCTCACGTCGCCTATCACACCAATGAGGTAATCGCGATTTATCCCATCACACCGTCGTCTCCGATGGGAGAGTTTGCCGACGAGTGGGCGGCCAAGGGACAAGCCAATTTGTGGGGGATCAGTCCTACTGTTATCGAGATGCAAAGCGAAGGTGGGGCGGCTGGGGCGCTACATGGTGCGATCCAGGCGGGAGCGCTGGGAACAACGTTCACAGCATCGCAGGGACTCCTGCTGATGATCCCAAATATGTACAAGATTGCGGGTGAGCTAACGCCGACGGTCATTCATGTGGCCGCCCGGACGGTGGCCACACACGCACTTTCGATTTTCGGCGATCACAGCGACGTCATGGCATGCCGCCAGACTGGGTTCGCGATGTTGGCCTCCAATTCCGTGCAAGAGGTGATGGACCATGCCCTGATTGCACGCGCCGCCAGCCTCGAATCACGGATTCCGTTTTTGCACTTTTTTGACGGCTTTCGCACTTCGCATGAGGTCGCAAAGATCGAACAGCTCACCGTGGAAGACATGCGCGCGATGCTGGATGAAGACCTGGTTCAAGCGTATCGTCTGCGGTCACTTTCGCCCGACCGGCCGGTTTTACGAGGCTCAGCGCAGAATCCCGACGTTTTCTTCCAGGCACGTGAGGCCGTCAACCCTTATTATCTTGCCTGCCCCAAGATTGTGCAGAACGCCATGGACCGATTTGCGAAGCTGGTCGGCCGCCAGTACCACCTGTTCGACTACACAGGCGCGGTGGATGCCGAGCGCGTGATCGTGATAATGGGCTCTGGAACCGAAGCAGCTGAGGAGACCGTCGAGCATCTGAACGGAACCGGAGAAAAGGTCGGCCTGCTAAAGGTGAGGCTGTACCGGCCGTTTTCAGTCGAACACTTCATTTCCGCTCTGCCGCCTGCCGTAAAGTCGCTGGCAATTCTGGACCGCACGAAAGAACCGGGCGCTGCCGGCGAGCCGCTCTACGTCGACGCTGTGACTGCCCTCAGTGAAGGAGTTGCTGCAGGACATATCAAGTCGATGCCGCGCATCATCGGCGGCCGCTACGGGCTGTCCTCGAAGGAATTCACTCCTGCGATGGTGAAGGCGATTTTCGACGAGCTCAAGAAAGGGCAGTCCAAGAACCACTTCACCATTGGCATCATTGATGATGTAACCCGCACCAGCCTCGACTACGACCCGGAGTTCTCAACCGAGAGCCCCGACACAGTGCGCGCCGTATTCTATGGACTAGGCTCAGATGGCACGGTGGGCGCCAACAAGAACTCCATCAAAATCATCGGCGAAGATACGGATTTCTACGCGCAGGGCTACTTCGTCTACGACTCAAAAAAGGCTGGCGCAATGACTGTTTCCCACCTGCGCTTTGGGTCCAAGCCGATCCGTTCGACCTACCTGATCACTCGGGCGAACTTCGTCGCCTGCCATCAGTTTTCGTTTGTGGAGCGCTTCGAGGTGCCGAAGCTCGCCCAGCCCGGAGCTACTTTCCTGCTCAACAGTCCGTATGGCTCAGATGAAGTGTGGGATCACCTGCCAATGACGATGCAGCAAGAAATCATCGCGAAGAAGCTGTGCTTCTTCGTAATTGACGCCGACAAGGT
>DASSIO010000237.1:0-5181 GCA_035691825.1 Terriglobales bacterium
CTACCGCATCCGCCCCATTTTTGTTGAAGACATGGCGCGGCTGATGGCCGATGCTGCCGATCGAGAAGAAAATTCTGTCATCGATGCGGTCGGACCGGAGACTTACACCTTCGAAGAGCTGGTGCGGCAAATCGCTTCGCAACTGCGGCGACGCATTCGCCTGGTTCGCGTGCCGACGATCACGGCATACGTCGCTACGCGCCTGGCCGGCTGGCTTGTTGGCGATGTCGTCCTCACCCGGGAGGAATACAGGGGCCTGATGGCTGGCCTTCTCGCCCCCGAGGGGCAGCCCACCGGTGAAACTCGCCTAAGCGAATGGCTAGCCGCGAACCGCGAGCGCGTCGGTGTGCGCTATGCATCCGAAGTCGCACGGCACTACAAGCCCGCCCCGTTGCCAGCAAGCCGTTCGGGAGCTTAAGGCGAGGGTTCGACCGGCCCCCCTCCCCCCGGTTTTTTTGTAAATGCGCATTCTAAAGGACTTACAAAGTGAGATTTAGTAACTGCGCATTCTAAAGGACTTACAGATCGAAATTTCGTAAGTGCGCATTCTAAAGAACTTAGCCTTTGCGCAAGTCTTTTGGAATCAACAGTTCCGAGGGGTCTCGTAAATGTTCATTCTAAGGGGGTTACGAGTCATCCTGGGCCCGCACCGCCCTGCATTCGCTGTAGGCGCTTTATCGCCTCATAACGGTGCCTAATCTATATACCACAAAAACGGTTAGCAGTCAAGGCGCTTTGCTCTTTTTATTGAGAAAAATGCGCATTCAGGTGTTGGAAGGGAGCGGTTGGCGGGCTGGTTCGAGGGAGGCGACGGCTATCTCGTGCCAGCACGGTCCGCTGCTAGGCCCAGCCTGCTTCGAATCAAAGGCTGCGGCCCTCTCCGTTTTCTGTGAGTACGCCCATCCTTTGACGCAGCTATATGTCAAAAAAACGCGCAAAAGAAAAGGGGCGCAGCTGCTGCGCCCCTTTTTGGTCTTCGTGCCGAATCCCAGTTCAGAAGCTGAGTCGCAACTGGAATTCGATCACACGGCCCGACAGGCCGTCGAGTGGCCGGCCGAACTGACCGGTGTTAGTAATGTCAGTTGGTGCGCTTGCAGGCGCCAAGGATTCGAGATTCAAGATGTTGAGGGCGTTGAAAAAGTTGCTGCGGAACTCAAGCTTTGCGTTCTCACCCAACGCCCGCGAGTTTGGCAGGCTAAAGTTTTTCCCGAAGGACAAGTCAATCTGCGTAAACCCAGGTCCTTCGAAGATGTTGCGGCAGCGGCACCCTGGACCAAAGGTTCCCGCTGGCACCGGATTGGCTGCCCCAGGAAAGCTAGCTATGGGGTCCGGAAAGATTCCGTTTTGCCAATCTTGTTTGGATGGATTGGCAATCTTTCCGCCGGTATACATCAGCGGCATATCCGGGCAGAATCCGTCACCGTTGCGGTCGTGACTCGGATTGCAGTTTCCAATGAGGGGAGTGAAGGGGAAGCCGGTATGTTTGGTGAAAACGCCTCCAAGAGTCCAGCCGCCTGCGAGGGCCCCCATTAGATCATGGCGGCCGCGATAAAGCGGCAGCTCGTAATAGCCGGATATTCCCAGGCTTTGACGGACATCGTAGTCGGAATTGCCTTTATTGATTGACTGTGTAAATGGGTCAGTCTGCTGGAAACCGATCTCGTACGAAGAGAAGTCGATAGAGTGGCTCCAAGTATACAGGGTAGAAAGGGTGAAGCCATTCGCAAAGGCATGAGAAAGTTGAGCGATCATGGCATCGAAGCTGGCGTTAACATCGGGAAGCGGTATGAAAACCCTACTAAACCGATTATTCCCGACGACGACGGGCGCAGGACAGAGCGGATTTGTGGGACCACAGGCTACACCGTCTGCGCTGGCGCTTTGGACTCCGTCGAAGTTGCCATCGAAAGTGTCGCCCGGATGGAAGCGGTTCATGTCGATCGTGCGCGCCAGTTTACGGCTGCGGCTGCCCTGATAGCCGATGGTCGCTTGCCAGTTGTGAATGGGCTCAAACTGCGTTTGTAACGAGTAGACGTAGACGTATGGAGTCGGTTCGTTTTGCAATGCACCAAAGATGTCCACACCAGTGACGGTTGTGCAGCCGGCATCGGCGCAGAGTGCCCCGTCGGAGGCTACTCCAAACGAGAAATTGGGATTGGGAGCATAACTGTTGGCGCTAGTGCTCGAACCGATTCCATAGAGGATTCCGGAACCCGGCGGAGGGCCGATAATCTTGCCGGGGTCGAAGAAACAATTAGGAGGACAGATATTGATCTGGGCTTCGAACGGCGTGTTCTGGCGAATATTGCTGTATTCGGTTTGAAATGGCCGATTGTAAAGAATGCCAAAACCGCCACGAAGAACGGTCTTCCTTCCCAAGGCGTTCGGGCTCCAGGCAAAACCCAGACGCGGACCAAAATTATTCTTATCAGTGTTATAGAGCTGTGACACTTTTTGAACCGAACCGTTGACGAATCCCTGCGACCCGAAGAGGTAATTGCTCATCAGACCTTTCGCCTCAGTGATAGGAGGAAAGTATTCCCAGCGCAAACCGAGATTCACCGTCAGGTTTGACCGGAGCTTCCAATCGTCCTGAACAAAGAGGGAGTAGGCCGCTGTACGAAAATAGCGCTTTGAATTTGGCGTGCCACCAGTGACGGGATTCACGCCGACCCCGAACGCGAAGCAGCAAGCGTCGTTCGCAAAATTGAGCAAGCCGCGGAACTGATAATTCGGACGCTCAAATCCAGGTTCGTCATCGTTGTTTTGTTCGCGCGTGATGTCGACACCAAACTTGAAAGCATGAACACCGTGGACCCAGCTCACGGTGTCCCGGAAAGCGAAGGTATTCTCCGCGAGGTTGCCGGGCGTAGTGCCCGATTGCGGGATCCCCATGAGAGTACCGATATCGCCTAATCCGCTGGCATCGAAGTCAAACAGACGAATCTGGGGGATTCCATAGTTGGTCTGGCCTGTGGGTTGGTTCTGATCGAAGTTGAAGCGGGTGAAATTGAAGCGCGCTTCGTTCACCATAAAAGAAGAAATCGTGCGAGTCCAGCCGAGCGTACCAACATAGTTCTTCGGGGCAAAGCCGACATCTTCTATGGGTCGATTTCCGCCGTTAAGGTTAGTCAGATTCACGAGGTACGTGCTGGCAAAGAACTGGTTGCTGCCCCAATTGTAGTCAGCGCGAGCGTTGTACTGGTTTCCACTGCTGGAATTGGGTTTTGTGAGGTCGAAAACGCCCCAATCCGGGATTAGGTCAGGCCCGTTGCCGACAGCCTGACCGATCGCGACGCCGGGTTGATACCACATACCCACGGGGTGATAGTTGGGGTCGCTCGGGTTGGTAATAAGGGAGCAACAATCCGTTTTCGAGATGGTTGTGCTGATTCTGGGAGCGACACCGGGTGTGCTGAAAATCTTAGCAGCAATACTGTTGGGATTTACTTGCTGCACGTATTTTTCGAATTCAGGAGTCTCCAGCTTGACGCTCCTGGCGACAACCGTGTTCCTTTGGCGCAGACCTTCGTATGAAAAAAAGAAGAAGAGTTTGTTCTTTATGACCGGGCCGCCGAAGCTTCCCGCAAAATCCCTATATTTCTGGTCGTTTCTGGTGGGACAATGCTGGGCCACGATGGTGAATGCGCCGCCTTCGCAGGTGATTGGATTCAAAGTGACATTGTTTGCACCATAGAATTTGTTGAAAGCGTTCAGGCCCTTGTCGTTGAACTTCACCAAGGCGCTGCCATGAAAATTGTTCGTGCCGCTCTTGGAGATGACTTCAATCTGAGCGCCGGAGTTGCGGCCCTGCTCGGCGTTGTAGGAGGCAGAAGTTACGACAATCTGTTGGACGGACTCTTGGTTTGGCGTGATGACGGCCGAGCCGCCGTTGCTTAAACTGTTGATGCTCACCCCATCGAGACTGTAATTATTAGCGGTTACACGCTGACCATTGGAAACAATCTGCACCTGGTTTTCGGTCTGGAAGATGGAACTGTTGGATTGGCCCGGTCCGACTTGTTGAGGGAGTGCGAACGCGTTTCCGTTACCCTGCCTGGCGTTGTCGCCAAAAACTCCGGGAGACATGTGAAGTAGCTCAAAGGGGTCCCTGCCAAATTGCGGCAGAGTGAGAACTTCCTGAGATCCAATCGTCGTGTTAACGTTGGCGTTCTCTGTCTCAAGCTGGCCAACCGGGGCGGTTACCGTGACAGACTCCTGAACGTTCCCCACCGCCAAAGTGACATCGAGTCCCCGTGGCTGCTCAGCCTCGACGACTACATCCGTGGATGTGGACTTCTTGAAGCCCGCTGCTTCCACGGCAACGGTGTATTTGCCGGGAGGCAGTTCGGAAACGCGGTAGAAACCCTCACCGGATGTAACGGTGTTGTGGACGATGCCCGTATCTTGATTGGTGATGGTCACGGTGGCGCCGGCAATGGCATTCCCTTGGGGATCCATGATTGTGCCCTGGATACTGGCTTTGAATTGGGCGTGCGCGGCGGAACTCAAAAACACCATACAGACGGCAAGCAGCAGGCTGCGGATCGTGAACTTCGAAAGGCTCATGAGTTGCTCCTCCACCCAAGAAGAATTCTCGAAATGGCCTTAGCACCCTCAGCTAAATCGGTTAACTAATCATTGGGCCGCGAGTATAAGTCAGCAAAGTTTTTGATGTCAAGCCTTAGGAAAGGTTGGTAGGTGGGTCAGTTTGAATTTTGACCCTTTGTGTCACGATCAAGAAAATTCAAAACCGACCCATTACTCAAAGGTTGCGAGCAAAATGAGCGGCGAATCATGCCTCCGAGGCGGAATCTGCGCCAAGATCGGGACGGGCGTGACCACGGGGAAGAGGACGGTTGCGCATTAGCGTAAAGAGCGGGGGCTTTTGCCAAAAGCAAGGAGCGAAAAACCACAAAGGAAAAACCAGTCTTCAATGACGGCGATCAGTCGCTCTTTGCCGCGGGCGGCTCCACGCGTCCCGGCACGAGGCTGCGCACAATTACGTACAACACGGGGATGAACAGCAAGTTCAGCGTCGTGGCGGCAATCATTCCGCCAAACACGGTGGTGCCGACGGAGATGCGTCCCGCGCGGCCCGCGCCCTGGGCCAGCACCAGCGGCACGACGCCGAGGATGAACGCGAACGACGTCATCAGGATGGGGCGCAAGCGGATGCGC
>DASSIO010000238.1:0-12734 GCA_035691825.1 Terriglobales bacterium
AGGAACTCCCTCAAGCCTTCCGGATCGTCATTCGAATTAGGCGCCTGTCGTACCTCGCAGAGCCGAGTAAAATTGCCGTAAATGCTGCGATCAGCCGAAAGCCCGATCACCCGCATTCCTCTGCCGGCTAGTTGACGAGCAATGCCTAATCCGGAGTAGAACATGTTCAGGATCACGACCGGCGGCCAACTGCGGGTCGAGGCGGTATCAAGGACCGCGGAGCCCGAATTACGGGTTGCACCCAGCGTGGTCATCAGTTCCTCGCCGCTCCTGCGGCTTCGGCGCCGGCAACATAGTTTCCTTCGTTGCCCCCGCGGAAGCGGTACCAATCCAACTTCATCCGAAACAGTGCCGGATCTGTCTCCCAGGGACTGAAGCGCCTTAGTTCAAACGGATCGTCACCCGGCTGGTTCAAACCCCAAACTGTGGTCACCGCTGTTTTGAAACCCGCATCCTGCACGCTTTGCTTCACCTCTGCGTTAAAGTCGAATGGCTGCCCGAAAGGATAGGCAAAATGGAGAACCGGCACCTGCAGGCGGTCCTCAATAGCGTCCTTTGAGCCGGCAATCTCCATTTTCATTTCAGCCGCAGAAACCCGGGATAGAGGCGGGTGACTGACAGTGTGAGCTCCGAACGAAACGTGATGCTTGCTCATCTGCCGAATTTCATCCCAACGCAGCATCTGGTTAGGTAAATTCAACTGGTTGGGTACACCTAGCAGCTGAAACAGGGCGGAGATTGCCAGCGAACGCTCCAGGTGCGCGATGCGGCGTAGCCACCCCAGGGTACGGTCCAGCAGCCGCAGGCGGTCGGAAAGCGCTTCCAGGTTGCCCTCAGGCCCTCCCATGTCTTTCAGCGAGAGATGGCGCCGTGCGGTCAGTTTGAATGCCAGACGCACCTGGTCGTACCAAGGCAATTGGCCGGACTCGATGCTGCCGGTGGCCAGAAACACCGTTGCGGGCACGCGAAATTTCTTAAGTATAGGAAGAGCGGTTACAAAGTTGTCGCGGTAACCGTCGTCAAATGTGACCGCAACGCAGTACGAATGGCCTTGTGGAAACTCTCCCTTCGCGACTTGATCAAGTGTCAGAAGCGGAAAGTGCCGCGCGACATACTCCATTTGCGCCGCGAATGCGGCTGACGGGATGCCCCCCAGAAACGGATCATTCTCATTGTTTACCCGATGATAGAGAAAGATTTGACAGACAGGATGCGTCCGGCGCCGCAGCGGAAACGACGCGCCTCGCCCCTGCCAAGTATAGTGGTCCGCTAGTGCTCGCCCTAGGTTGCCGACAGGAAACCAGGAATAGGTTCGTGCAGCAACTTGGCGCGCCAGCCGCCGGACACTGATTTGAGATCGCGCTTTGCCGTTTCCATTCGTGCCCTGCCCCTGGCTGTGAGCGCGTGCCATGAGGAGCTGCCTGCGCGCACGGAGCAGCACTGCAGGAGCCAGCCGCCCAAGACTCTCTCGGGTACGGGCACGAAAGTCCGGCCACTCGAGAGCGGCGATTATACTGCCCGTTTTGGCGGCCAGACGCAAGCGTAGCGTAAGGTGTTGGCTCGCTCCCCACTCCAGTTTGTATCGCGCCGCTCCGGCCAAGAAGTCGTATTCCTGCACTCCAGCCTCGATCCAACGGCGCATCAACCAGGCCCGCAAAGCCACGCCCGGCCGTATGGCCGAAAAGGCCGGATCATAGCCCTCCTGCAGCAGGTGAAAACGGTTTCGGTACAGCAACCCATGCTGGAAAGCCAGCGGTCTTTCGCCCCAGTTCAGGCGATGAAACGCCAGCCAGCCACGATCCAGAGCAAGCCGCGAGAGTTCGCCATAAAAGCTTCGCTTCGCCGCATCGCGAAAGACCCCCGGCTGGCCTTGGCTAGACCAGCGGCGGCTGTGCAGGTCAAAAAATGGAGGCAGCCAGCTTTCGATCTCCTCCTTCGATCCGCACTCGAGAGGAGCGGAACCTACACATTGCTGGAGCGAGCTGAGCGACGAGCGCACCTTGGTCCGGAACCTCGGTTCCAGCTGTTTGAGGTACTCATCCCAGGTTGGTGGTAGTTGCAGCGTGGCACAAGAGATAGATTCCGACCTGGCTCCCCATCCTCTCTCGCGGGCGCAGGTCAGCAATGCCGAAGTACTCGCAGAATGTTGCCTAGGTCCGTTCAGTTCGAGCCAATCCCACGAGCTGCGCTGCAGCTCAAGAAATCTGACAAAAAACGTCATCACCTCGGCTTCACGTCCGGGCTGCGAAAAGCAGTCCAAATAATCAGAATCGTGCGATCCATCCCCGATCAGTCGCAAACCGGTCCAATCTTGGCCCAACCAGCCCATTTGCTGGGCGTAGAGCGGCGCCACTCCGACCAGTTCTCCATCTTCCCAGGCCGACAGCACAAATGGGATCCGGTTAGCGCCGTAGCTGTTCCACCAGGCCGAGACCCATTCCCAGGTCAAGAACACTGTATCGTTGAGGCTTTTAGAGAGCAGGGGGTTCCACTGCTCCCTCAGTTCTTGAACTTCATCCCAGGTCCGGTATGTAACCACGCTCAGCATGCCCCTCTCTCCACATGCTGCCGGTGCCACAGTTCCAGCATCAGGAAGACCCACAGGAGGTCGCCGAAGTAAGGTGTGTCGTCCTGCTGCATTCTTACAAACAGCGTTTCGATAAACTCCCTTCGAAAATAGCCACGCTGATAGGTTCTGGGATCTAACAACACGTCCTGCGCCCAGGCGTGCAGTCTTGGCTCGACCTTCAGCCAAAAACCAATAGGAAGGCCAAAACCGTGCTTCCTCTTGTGCAGGATGGCCGCGGGAAGCAGGTCGCGTGTGGCTTGCTTAAAGAGATAACGCTTCTCAAGGTGGCGCACTTTGAGACCAGCGGGCAGGCGGCCGGAAAACTCCGCCAGCTTGTGGTCCAGGTAGGGAAAGCGGACTTGGATCCCGGCTAGCTCCGCCGTCCGGACCACCTTGGGTAGGTCGTCATCGCCCAGTGTCATCTTCACGTCGACATACAGCAGCCGGTTAAGTTCAGAGTGCGCCGGCGCACTGTTGTAATGCCGCCGTACGGTCGCCAGCACATCGGAATGCCCGTTCCGAAATGGCATATCTGAACCCAGCACCTGCTCAGGCGGGAAGACGCGTAGAAGTCGCCACTGGCAATAGCGCTCCGGATTGCCCGTATTGGAGATGCGAATGTAGCGCTGCATCTTGCCCAACAATTTAAGCGCTGGTGGTGCTTTGAACAGAGCCGGTTCGATGAGGTGGGAACGTACAGCGCGCGGAATAGCCTGATAGAGATCGAAGATTTGTTCGGTGCGATAGCGTTCGTTGCCCCCGAACAGTTCGTCTCCCCCGTCTCCTGCCAGCAGCACTTCCATACCCCGCTCGCGTGCCTCTCTGGCACAGTGATAAGTGGGGATGGCCGAGGAATTGCCAAAAGGCTCATCGTAGGCTGCCACGATCTTATCTATGGTTGAAAGGACAACGTCGGGGCCAAGCAAACATTCCACGTGTTTAGCCTGATTGTGTTTGGCGGCGATGCGTGCATACTCCAGTTCGTTGAAACGCTCTTCCGCAAAACCGATGGAGAAGGCATGGGGGGGCACATGGTGGATGCGCGTTAGCAGTGCTAGGATCGAGCTGCTATCCGTGCCGCCGCTCAAAAAGCATCCCGTCCTGGCCGGGTTGAGACCTGCGGTGGTAGTGCGCACTGCTTCCTCCATGTGCTGAGCGAGCTCACGCGCGAGTTTCCCGGTCGAGCCGGACGCATCTTCGGGATACCGCATCTCCCAATAGCGCTGGCGGTGCACACCATCCGGGGTCCATACCACGCATTCCCCGGGAGCGACCCGCATCACACCTTCAAACGCGGTTTGCGGAATCGGCACAACGTTGTAAACGAAATAATCTACGATGGCGCCCAAACTGACTTGCTTTGCGCGCCGGCCGCTGGCAAAAATGGCTCGCGGATCGGTCGCAAACACCACCTCCGTATCACAAAAGGCATAACACAGACGCTTGATTCCAAACCGGTCAACGGCCAGTACCAGCTGCCGCGCCCTTTCGTCCCAGAGGGCGACGGAGAACGCCCCCCGCAGGCGTTCCAAGAAAGAAATACCGTACCGCTGATACAAGCTCCCGATCAGTTCCGTAGTGGTAGAGAAGGCCGAACCGCAGCTCTCGCGCAGCTCATCGTTGTACAGCTCGGCGTCACAGGCCACAAGTAGAGTCTCGGATGAACAAAAGGATCCCGGTGCCACTGAGGCAAGCGTTGCGTGCGCCAACCCAGAAAATGGCTGTACCGCAGCCGTACCTGTCGCGAGGCTCTGGCACATGCTGTGCAGTTCTTCCGCCTGCGGCTGTCGTGCCTGCCGAGCAACCGCTATGCCACAGATCGCCATTCACTGTTCCTTTCCAACGTCCATCATGACCGGGCTAGAGAAACAGCCGGCTTTTGATCCAGCGGCAGGCAGTGTTGAAACGTTGTCTGCCACTGGCGAAACATAAACGCGGCCCACAACACAGCCGAGTGGTCTTGTACCTCTCCCTGGTGACGTTTCCAGAGCCGTCGCAAGCAGTCCAAGTCAAGCAATCCGTCATTCATCAGAAGTGTATGCTGAGCTTGCTCGCGCAGTTCTCCACGGAACCATTCAGCAATAGGCACGCCGAAACCTTGCTTCGGCCGGCTCAAGATTTCCGGCGGCAGCATCGGGCCGACCGCCTTCTTGAAGATGTATTTGCCGGAGCCGTTTTTGAGCTTGAGAGGGGCGGGGATACGTGCGGCCAGTTCCATAAACCGGTGATCGAGGAGCGGAGCTCGCACTTCCAGAGATACCGCCATGCTGGCCCGGTCTACCTTTACGCAGATGTCATCGGTGAGGTAGGTCTTGATATCAAGATACTGAATGCGGGAGAGGAAATCGGCGCTGTCGGCCCGCCGGTAATGGTCGCGAAACTGCTCCAGCGGATCATAGCCTCGCAGACCCGATTTGAGGTCATCCGACAAAATGGACTCGCGAACCCATCGCGGTGCGGTAATCCTAGCCAGATATCCTTCAAGCGGATCGTCTCCTAACCGCTGTAAGAGTGACTTCGCCCGGAACAGGCGAGGTGCGTGTTCCAGGGGCGGATACCATTGTCCCAAGCGGCGCAGAGCAGTGCGCCGGAATGAAGGCGGGAACAGAGACCGCAAGCGGTTATCAGCGAGCTCGTACCCGTAACGCTTGTATCCGGCAAAGCTTTCATCGCCACCGTCACCTGACAGTGCGACCGTCACATGCTGCCTGGCAGCTCGCGACACATAGTAAGTCGGGATGGCGGATGAATCCGCGAACGGCTCATCGTAGTGCCAGGCCAGGCGAGTCACGATCTCGGCTGCGCTGGGGCGCACGATCGCTTCGTGGTAATCAGATCCCACATGCTGGGCCACGCGGCGCGCGTGCTGAATCTCGCTGTAACCGGCCTCGTCGAAGCCGACGGTGCAAGTAGTGACAGGAACCTCCACCAACTGGCTCATGCAGGCAACAACGGCGGACGAATCTACTCCGCCGCTTAAGAAGCTGCCCAAAGGGACTTCGCTCATCATACGTATGCGAACCGACTCTTTCAGAGCGTCATTGATCTCGGCACACCATTCTCCCTCGCTCTTTTCCTCGACGTTGCCGAATCGCAGGTCCCAGTACTCATGGTCGTGCACACCTGTTTCCGAAAAACTCATGTAGTGTGCTGGACGGACTTTTCGAATGCGGCGATAAATCGTCCCGGGAGCCGGAATGTAGAGGAAGGTGAAATAGTCCGCTAGGGCGCTGGCGTTCAGACCGCCGTCCTCGGCACCCGCCGCCAGGATGGCTTTCAGCTCGGAAGCGAAGGTGACCCGGGGGCCGTCATGATGGTAGAAAAGCGGCTTTTTCCCGATTCGATCTCGGGCCAGAATCAGCTGCCTTCGGCGGCTGTCCCAGATGGCAATGGCAAACATCCCCCGCAGTTGTCCGAAGCAGCTTTCCCCTACCTCCTCATAAAGATGAACGATGACTTCCGTATCGGACTTGCTGCGAAACCGATGCCCTTTTGAGATCAGCAACGCGCGTAGTTCAGTGTAGTTATAGATCTCGCCATTGAAGATGGCCCAAACGGTGCCATCCTCGTTGGCAAGCGGCTGGTGACCGCCGTCAACATCGATGATGCTCAGGCGGCGGTGCCCTAGGCCAACGCCTGGTTCGAAATGGTATCCGGCATCATCGGGGCCGCGGTGCTCGAGCGTGTCGGCCATGGACTTCACCGCTGCCCACGCAACCGGCTTGCCATCGAATTCAACTATGCCGCAGATGCCGCACATCGCAATGTCCCTTAGGCTCGGCTCAGAATCGCAGAGCCCACTCTATCTGGCTGTAACAAACCGCCGTACAGCAGGGCGTACTTTTTCAACATGGAATCAAGGCTAAAGTCAGCCAGCACCCGCTTACGGGCATTCCCGCCCAACTGCCGGCGCAAGCTGACCGACACAAGTCTCTCCAGGCAGCGGCATACTTCGTCGGGGCTCCGAGGTGGCACCAATAAGCCAGATATCCCATCCTCAATTACTTCCAAGTTCCCGCCAACCGCGGTGGCGACCGGCGTCACCCCCACGGCCATGGCCTCGAGCAGCGTGTTCGACATTCCCTCCGACAGGGACGGCAACACGAACACATCGAAACCATTCAGCCAATCGGAGACGTTACTGACCTCGCCTGGCATAAACGTCCGAGCCCGCAGGGCAGAACGCGTCGCAAGTTCCTCTTTCAGAGCCGGCCGGCATACGCCGTCGCCCACGATGACCAGGCGCAGGTCTAAGCCCCTCTCATAGGCCGTCGCTGCTGCTGCGATCAGCGTGGATTGATCTTTGATTGGATCGAGGCGGCTGACCGTCCCTATAACCAGGGTTTCTGAATCGGCTGCCAGCATCTCGCGAACCGTACGGCGTGCCTCCGGATTGGGGCGAAAAAGGTTCGTATCGACGCCGTTGGGAATCACATCTATGTTTGCAGTCGAAGGCAGACCGAGCTCCTGGCAGTAGTAATCGCGCAGTTCCCGCGAAACGCAGAAGACACTGTCCGCCCAGCGGAAGGACAGACGCCGTATCGCGCGCCGGCGCCATGGCTGAGGCCCCATGGTTTCCATGTCCCGCCCATGTTCGCTATGGATCACTACAGGAACTCGGGCGAGTTTGGCGGCGGCGACCGCTTCAATCGCCGCCCAATTACGCGAATGGACTACGTCTGGGCGCTCCCGTGCGAAAACTCTGGTCAGTTGTGGAACCAGGAATGCTGCCTGGTTGGGAGCTCGGCCCAAGCAAATCACTCTCGTCGATTTTGGAGTGTTCGACATTGGATCTGTAATCAAGGTACACAGACTTTGCTCAAACTCATCTGTTTTCAATCCCGACAGGAGTTTGCGCACGCCCCCCTCAGTTCCCCCGGTCGCCATGGTGCGAACCACGTGCATCACACGGATCCGCTTCATGGCACCACTACCTCATTAACACGCGGCTCGGCCACGCCCTTGTTCACTGCCCTGGCAAGCACATCTTGCAGTCTCTCGAACACGCAAGGTGCTCCGTACTCGATGGCAAGCACGCGCCGCAACTGATCCCGCGGCGGTTTGAACCCGGCGGTGACAACCGCCGCCACCCGGGCTGCAAATGTCTCAGGTTGATCCTCGGTCAACAGAAATTCCGACACGCTCGCAGGCAGCGTGGCTGCGACCCGAGTAGTAGTGATCACGGGTAAGCCCATCGCCATGCTTTCCAGCACCTTGTTCTGTATTCCTCGCGAAAGGCGCATGGGAATTACAGCAGCGGCGGCACCTCGGAGATAAGGCCGGATGTCCTCGACTGTTCCGGTCACCTTTACTCCCTTGTCGCTTTCCAGTTGGCGCACCGATCGTGAGGGATTCATGCCGGCGATGACGAACCCAATATTTGGCATCCTCTGCCGGACCAAAGGCAAAATTTCACGGCAAAAATAGATCACCGCATCCGCATTCGGCCGGTAATCCATCGCCCCTGAGAAAACTACATAAGGTTGCAGCCTGCTAATTTCCTCGGGTAGAGCAGAAACGGCAGAGTCAAAGTAGTCGATGTCCAACACATTCCCGACCACGTTGATCCTGGGATCGGAGGTGCGCCTGCGCAGTAGCTCTGCTTCGGCATGGGTGCATACGAGTGTCGCTGAATACTGGGTTACCAGTCTGGTTTCGTACCGCCCCAGATGTCGCGCCTCGTATCTCCATAACCAGGAAAGGGGACCTGGGCCAAGACGCGAGTACTGCTGCCACTTCTCGGAATCTACATCCACCATATCGAGAACTTTCGGAATGCCACGTACCTCACTCACGTAATGAGCCATGGAGGAGCTAAAAACAAAAATCAGGTCGTAATTTCGTGAGCTCACTGCTCCCCGAATGGCTCTTGCCATTTTTGCCGAATGAAAATAAGCGATGCTAAATGGCTGGCCACGCAAGAGTGCGGCGCCGGCACGCAGACGGCTCCCGAATACGCTCAGCTGTTCTACATAGCAGTGATCGCAGTATCGGGCCACATGGTCAATGTACTTCTCATCCTCTGCTTGATCGTAAAAGCAGGCCAGATCAAGCTGGTGATGTTCCGCCAGAGAACGCAACTCCCAGCAGGAGCGAATTTTGTCGCCCTTGTTGGGTGGGTACGGCAGCCGGTGAGCGAGGAAGAGAATTCTCATACGGTATCCGGCGCCTTTTGCGCCACCAGCCTCTCAGGGGAAGAGCCGCACCAAAGATGGGCCGAAAGTATTCGCGACCGTCAGCGGAATGCGCTTCCATAAGTTCACGCCCAGATGGAACCTGGGATTTGCGGGGGAAAAGTTCGGCATGGTCTTTCGCCGCACCAGGTAGAACTGATAAGGCAGGGGCCGCTCCCGCATGTTCCACTGCATCTTGAACGCGTATGCTCCCGTGCCCAGCTTACTGCGGCCGAAATCGAAGTAGCGGATTCCACGTTCGCTCGCTCGCCGCATCACTTCCCAGTACATAAGGTTGTTGGCTGCCAATTGACGGCCTTCTGCCAACGAGCCGCCGTAGTAGGGCAGGACCCAGTCGTTGAAACGAAAGCTCATGACACCGGCAACCGCTCGATTCTGGTGCCAAATTGTCGTGATCTCGCACCGGTCGCCGAACTCTTCCATCAGCATTCGAAAGTAGTGCTTTGGGAATACAGGGCTTCCTAACTGCCACACGCTGTAAGCATAAATGTCGTACAACAAATCAAGCTGAGCATTATCGACCACGGCATGCAGCCCGTTCTTGTGTGCTTTACGAATCATGTAACGGGTGTCCCTGGGGAAGCTGTTTAACAATTCATCCGGGTCGGGCGGAAGCTCCCGGTCGAAGGTGACATATAAACGCTTGCATTCAAATTCAGGATGTGGTGTCGGCGACTGCTCCCGCAGCTCCAGATACTGAACCCTCTCTTGGCGAGCTAGCCCACAAGCCGCCTCTCGCAGCAGCTGACTTGTCTCGTCATCGTCGGCACAGATACCGCCGTAGACGCCAAATGGCACGGAAATGAGCGCTTTACCTTGCACAAGATTTCGCACGAGAAACAGCGGCAACACGCCGCGAATTTCTCCGCGATCGACAACCGCAAGGTAGCGAGATTCGAAGCCAAATGCTCGTTCTATGGCACGTTTCCACGCGGTGAGGTGGAACAAGGTTCCTTGCACATGCCGCGAGACGAACGCGTCCCATCCTCGTTCCATGGCGCTGTTGTAGGAGCAGACGTTGGCGGCGGCATACGGAGTGCATGTGAGCGGTATGGACATGGGATTGTCACGTCTCCTGTTCCACGTGTGTGGCTGGCGATTGCACCTGCCGCTGGAACAACCAACCCTCATCCGCCTGCAGCAATTCGGCAATTCGTGCTCGTAACTGCGCCGATGGCTCGCGGTACCCATTGATGATCCTGCTTAATAGGGTCTCATCAATATTTACCTTGCGAGCGAGTTGGTTCTGGTGAATGCCTGATCGCCAAATCTGAAGTTTCAGATTAGGATACATTCTTACTCCACGGTGCCGGACACCGAGGTATCCGAGACTCTTATTTGGCCTTTTTCTGCCTGCCGTAATAGTACGAGTAATAGTTGTCGCCATGCTCTGGTTCGGCGTTGTTGATGACGAGCCCCAATAGCTTGCCGTTCATCTGCTGTACAGTTCTGTCCAGCGCGTGGCGATCTGTTTTGTGAAGATGAACGATCAGGAGCAAGCCATCGCAAGCCGCCTGTAAAAGCTCAAAATCGGCAATGGGAGCAACAACAGGCACCGAATCGACGATAATCAGATCAAATCTCTGCTTTGCCTCTTTTATGAATTCCGACCATTTCTCTCCTTGGAGTAGTCCGGCCAGAGACTCTGGAGGAACATTGCCAGCTCCAGCCAAGGAAAGGCACGGTAGACCAGACCCACAGACGACGCTGTCGAAACTTGCGCTGCCGCTCAAGAACTCGCCAATTCCAGCCTTGTCTTGGAGCTTGAACAGCCGCGTAATACCCCTGACTCGGAGGTCCCCGTCCGCCAACAGAATCTTGTACTTCTCCATTTGTGCCAAACTGATTGCAAGATTAGTGCTGATCAGGCTCTTGCCTTCCTCTGGCTGCGCACTGGTCAGAAGAACAGCACGGATGCCGTTACGTGCATGAGCACTGAGGATCCGGGTTCGCAGCACCCCGAAGTGCTCGGCCGCAGCAAGCTGCTCGGAATCAGTGATCAAGGGATATGCCGAGTCAGTGACTTGCGAAAGATGCCGGCTTTGCGGATTGTGTAGATCCGCTTTCGAAACATCTTCCTCCTGCTCTAGGATCGCCTGCTGCTTGTGTGAACGGAATGCCATTTAAAGCTCCTATTCCCAAAGCCACTGGTCCGTATCCATGCTGCCTTCGCTACTGCTATCGCACCGCCATGCCGAGCAGCGCCAGGTAACTCAATGCCAGGACCGTGTTGCCCAAAAATGCAAATACGCTGCGCGCTCGCTGGCTATGTTGGTGTGTTCCCGTTGCCAGCCAAGGTATTTCCCCAAGGACCGGCGCCGCAATCAGCGTGGTTAACTCACGGCGCGTTTTGATCGTCATGTCTATGACTTCGAGCCCGAGCACCATTAACACGGCAAGCGGGATTCCCGCAGCCAATCCCAAAAGATCGATGACAGGACGATTGGGCGCGAAAGGACGTGATGGCGGTTGTGCTGGCTCCAAGATGACAAACCGTTCACCCTTTTGGCGGCTCTCGACGTCGGATGAGACATCAGCTAAGAATTTGTGGTCTTGCAGTCGCTTATAGTTGTCCTCGGCGTTATCGTATTCCCGCGTGGCCGCGGCCAGCTGGCCCGCAACGGCTGGAGCGCCGGCGAGCTTTGATTCGTGAAATGCGATCTGCGATTGCAGTTCACGCTCACGCTGTTCGTGTGCCTTGATTTCCTGATCTAGCGCGGCAATTTGGCTCTCGATCACGGGGTTTTGGCGCCTAGCGACGGGCTGCGGTTTGGGGCCTGGGTGGGCGACTTTCTGTTGAGCGGCAATCTGCTGCTTGACCTCGTTCACCTCCGTCTGCTTTTTCTTAACGTCAGGAAACTCCTGCCCGTAGCGGGCGCGAAGCTGATCTAGCTGTTCCTCGAGGTGAGCCAGTTGCTGCTGCATCCCAGAAGTGCCATCGTCGGCCGAGCTGCTGTCTAGGTCGACCACAGGCGGGGTAGCTGCCATGAGAGACTCTAAGTAAACTTTCTGCTGCTGCGCCCGGCTGATGGAATCCATCTCTCCTCGCAAATTTAGTTGTAATGAGGTGAGAGTCTGGACATGGACCGATTGTGATTCCGGGAGCTCGGAAAAATAACGTGCTCGAAGCGCCTCCAGTTTTTTTGCCTTTTCTGCAAGGTCCTGTTTTGCTTCCTGCAGCTCGCGCGTAAAAAACTCGGCTGTCCCCATCACCTGCTGCTCCCGGCTCTTGAGGTTTTCCTCGATGAAAAGGGACGCGATCCGGTTGGTAACCCTAGCAGCAGTGTTGGCGTCTTTTGAGATGTAAGTAATCTTGAAGGCCTCCAGTTCATGGTCACCTCCAAACGTAATCGGCTCCACAAGGGTGTCCTTGCGCATCTGCAGGAGGATCTCGTCCGGGGTATCCGTCTTCTTCAGGTCACTGTACAAGCCCATTTCATCAATGACCTGCGACAGTCTTGTGTTGGACAATATTTGCTGTTGCAGAAGGGCCAGCCGCTCCCCTGCCGAGACAGTGGCGGTCGATTTGACGAACGATTCTGCCACCTTGCTTGGATCTACTTGTATGACCGTGCTCGCTTTATACTGATTTGGCAGGAGGTAAGCTACGGCCGCTGTAATGATGGCTACCACAAGCGTAATGGAGATAAGTGTCCATTTTGTGCGAACCAAGAGCCTCTTATAATCGCGCACCCCATAATATTCGAGGCTGCCGATTCCCAACTCTCCTCGCCGCTCACCTCCGGTCTTTGTGACTGTACTCGCCGCCATTGACAGACTCCTGTTTCCAACAATTTGTTGACATCTCTCAGACACAGAAATCGCCGCCCTACTCTTACACCCCCGGCTAGTTCGTCAGTGACGCCAGCAGTTTCTTCGCATCAACAGCTTGCGGCGAGCTGGGCTCGAGTTTCATGCTGGTCTCGAGAAACTGCTTCGCCTGGGTCATCCTTCCGGCACGGAAAAGCGCG
>DASSIO010000239.1:0-45750 GCA_035691825.1 Terriglobales bacterium
GACGAAAGGGTACGTAGTACCAGACCCAGAGTTTCCGTGGAGCGACAATTCCAAGCTATTTCTTGTGTACGGCAACATTGGATTACTCAACCTGCTCAATCGGGATAATTTTACTGTTACGGTCACGGCCACTGAGCCCCCCGCAAACAACGGCACTCCTCAAACTCCAACTAAGACACACTGCCTTGGCCAAGCACTGAAGCAAAATGGCATTTCCTTTACGCTTGATGTTGTTGGGGCTATTCCAGGGTTTGGCAACCTGGTTCATGCAGGTGCCGCGACTGGTCGGATTATTGACGGACTTGTTGCATATGGTGGTGGAGCTTATGGGGTGGCGACAGGACTTAAGGATGAATCCCCCGTCGGAGCAGCTTCCACAGGTCTTGGCCTTGGCCTCACACTCGCCGGTACGGCTTTAGGCGAGGGTGCTAAGGCCATTCCTATCGCAGGCAACGCGCTCTCCGTATTGACAGGAGCATACGACGCTTATCAAGGGTATAAAACGTATCAGCAATGCATGGCGGGAGGGGGATAGCACGCATGTTTGACTACGATCCCCCAAAGGCAAAGGAACCTGTCGACTACACGGGCCTCAAAATTGGAGCCATGTTGGTGCCCGTGTTTTTTCTCATTACTTTCCTAAGCAATGCAGATATGGGATTGGCGGCTTGCATTGTCTTAGGAATGATAATGGTCGCGATCAAAATCCGATGGGATTTGAGTAGACACGTCTGGTTTTGGGCCACAATCGTTTTCATATTGGTGCTCCATGTCCCATTGGTTTTTATGGTTCGATGGCCGCAAGGAAGAGGCCCTACGCTTTTCTACACGATGCCAATCGGGATCGCGGATTTTCTGATCATTCTTGGGGCTGTTAATGTCGCAGAAAAATTCTTCTCGAAGCATTCTTCTTCCTCGTCGGAATGACCCGCGTCCGAATCGCCGGAGTCGTGTTGTTGGTTCTGCTGAGTGCGGGGTTGCTGACTTGGATCACCGACCGCGCCGGAGTGCCGCCGAAGAAACCCGCCGGTGTGCCAGTTGAAATCCCTGCCGTCGAAGGCCAGTCGGCCGCGTGGCCCAGGTTCGCGCCCGTTCTTTGGGCGCAAAATTTGGGAGATCACTGATGCGGAATCTGCACGAGTCTTGTGAAGCCGCACGTCGGCGGCATGATTGTCATGCTGAACGCAGTGAAGCATCCCTATCGCCTCCCCTGCACCAGGCACTCCTCACTCCGCTTCCGGAGACAAATGCCTTGATTGCCTGAGTGTGAGGACGGGCGATTCGCCCATCCTTCATCTCTTCGCGCTCACCGGGTCTGCCTTCATGCCACCGCCACCCGTGCCAACTCAATCACGCTCCAAAGTCCGTAGGACGCAAGCAATCCCCACAGCGCGGCGGCGACCAGCGCGCGATGTCTCGTTTCCAGCAGGTCTGCGAAAATTCCTGCGATAAATAAGAAGAGAAATGGCAAGGCAAGAAACTTGAAGCCGAGTCCCGGATAGTGGGGCGTTGCTATCCCCAAAGCCAGGAACAAACCGGCGATCATCAAAGGAGACGTATTGCCGAAGTATCGTGTCCTGCGCCAGGCAAAATAGCTCACCAATGCAATGGGTAACGCGAATAGGAGCGCAGGGCAAGATTGTCCCAACTGCTGGAAGATTTGCCGGTAGGCATCCGGCATGACCAAGGCTCGAGCGGTGACCGGAAAGAATTCGGCATTCCGTAGCCCGTTAAAGAATCGGTGGAAATGAAAAAACCAGGAGGCTAGCAGCAGGGCCATCCCGATCGCGCAGGCTGCTGCCCAAATCACCAGCGCTGCTTTTCTCCGCGCCGGAGCCAGGTAAAGCATAAGCGCCAGCACGATGGGTACAAGGATGAGCAGGGAATACTGCGATCCGACGGCTAAAGCCAGGGCGATTCCAAGCAAGGTAATGCGACGCCAGTTCCACAGCACGACCTCGCGCGGTGCGTAGAGAGTATGCGCCACAGCGATAGCCGTAAACGTCGCGCCAAACGCTCCCCACGCTGCCCCCATCTCGGGTTCCGTCATCCAGAGCGCCGCTTCGCGAATCATGCCGGGGGAAAAGCAGAACAAAGCGAGCGCTATATAGCCGCCGGAATTCCCATACAGCCGTCTGGCGACATACCAAAGCGAGGCGCCAAGCAGAACCCCGAGCAGCAGATACGGGGCTCGCGCAGGCCATCCCCACCAGCGCATTGAGCTTGCGTCCAACGGACCAGGCCAAAACACGAGGGGCGCGGACGCAATCAGGTAGTACAGCGGAGAATGATTTGGATCTAATCCGTGCTGTCGAGCGGCAAACGGCATTTCGGGGTCGGCTTCGGAGAGGACGGTTGGCGACCCGACTGCGAGGGCAACTTTCTCCGGATCGCCGCCATGCCATTGCTGCAGTCCTCGCTCAATGCGGACGATCTCAGCGTCATTGATTCTGCCGCTACGCAGGTCGACCCACACCAAATATACAGACTGCGCGAGAAACCCAAGCAGCAGCAAGCCGGCGATGAATTGCGGCTCGCCAAAGCGTTCGCGCGTGAAGAATCTGGCCATAAGACAAAAAGCTGTTTTACCATGGCGAGTCCTGATCTTCTGATTTTCTATTTAGGACTGCATCGGATGACGGAGCCACAGCAAACCGATCGATTGGACGCAACCGGTTCACCGGATCAGCCAAGCCCCGATAGTACCTTCCCGACGGTTGAGACGTTGCAAGAGAGCGTTCTCCATAAAATTTTTGTAGGCAGCGGAGGCATTCGCGCAGTCTGGCGCTTCCTGCTTTACCTCGTGATGGCAGCCGCATTCGTGTTAGCCCTGGGCTTTGTCATTCAAGGCTCGCGTGCACACGGCGCATTGCGGTTGTGGATCGACGCAGCCACAGAAGCCATCGTTGCGCTTGGCGCGATTGTTCCCGCCTTCATCATGGCGCGAATTGAAAAGCGCCGCTTCGATGATTATGGACTCCCGCTGCGCCAGGCATTCGGAGCATTGTTCTGGGTCGGATCTGTGTGGGGCATTGTTGCCATAAGCCTGCTCTTGCTTGGCATTCGCGGGCTGCACGGCTTCTATTTCGGACACCTCGCCCTGCATGGCATTCGCATCTTCAAGTTTGCGTTTTATTGGGGTGTTTTCTTTTTGCTGGTGGGGTTCTTTGAGGAGTTCCTGTTCCGCGGTTACACCCAATTCACGCTCGCCAGCGGCATAGGCTTCTGGCCTTCCGCGGTGATCCTATCTGTGGCTTTCGGCGCGGTGCACACCGGCAATTCGGGCGAGGCCTGGGTGGGACTGCTCAGTGCCGGGTTGATTGGATTTTTTTTCTGCCTGACCCTGCGGCGAACAGGGAATCTTTGGTTCGCAGTGGGATTCCATTTTTCCTTCGATTGGGGCGAAACATTTCTTTATTCCGTTCCCAACAGCGGTACGAGGGAACCAGGACATCTCTTGAACTCCTCGTTCCAGGGCCCTCTTTGGCTGACGGGAGGCAGTGTTGGGCCTGAAGGCAGTGTTCTGGTTTTTGTGCTGATCGCCGCGCTCTGGATCGTATTCGATCGAATGTATCCCGTGGCCAAGTATGCACTCGTGAGGAACGATGAGATCCGACCTTCGGCTGGAGACGGTAATTTATTTATGAATTGACGAATTTACGGATTGACGAATTGCCAAGCGCACTCAACCCTCCCCGGACACGAATTTCCCAATCCGAAAATTCGTAAATTCCTCAATTTGCTCACGGCATCAGAATCGGCTGGAGAAGATATTGCGAAGCCTCCTCATAAGTCAGCGGTGTAGGCCTGCCGTCGTACAGCACGGCGTTGGCCCCGCGCCGTATACCAACTCGAAGGTATCCGTCGCGTGGGGCACTGCCAACCCGGCCAGAATAGTGAATCAGATTCTGATCGGCGTGTAGCGACAGGGTCAGCAGTGGAATGCTTCGGTCTTTCCACCGCAGTTCCAGTATCTTGCCTGTCTCTGACAAATCGACGCGCTGGTCACCGCAAAGCTTTAAGGCATTGAATTCGTCTATGTCGCGCCGGATTGCGGCGATCATGTGGTCCCAAGCTTCCGTAACATTACGTGCAGGCTGCTTTTCGTAGATTTTTTTGTCCTGCAGCCACTCCTGTTCGAGGACCACTTGCTTTTCTTCCATTCGATCTTTGATCCAGCTCACGTTCCCATCTCCTGCCAGCAAAATTCACCAGCTTGGATGCAGCACGGGCGAGAGTGGTTGATGCTCTCGATGCGCGGTGTTGGCATTGACTCGAAGTCAAGCGACAGATTGAAGTCGAATGTGAATTCTGGAAGGAAACAGTCTCGGCGCCGTTACACGCCAAATTGGCGAAGATGATGGTCCATGTGCAGATATCCCCAGCGCATCCAATCGTGTTCCGACATAGTCCCGAAAAAGGGATGAGGATGGAACTCGAAGTCTCTCGGCTGCTGCGTAAAGCGCTGCATCAGGCGTAACAATTCCTCATAATCAAGCTCAAAGTCGCCGGGCGGAGTGCCGCCAAGCATCTGGTCGACCTCCGGCCGGGTCTCGACGTTCTTGGGCCAGGGTACGGGCAATTGGAGCGCCACCCACTTCATCAGCTTTCTTGGAACGCGGCTTACTGCCGGAGTGACGCTCTTGTCCCCGATCGTGACTCGGAACGAATCAGACAGATGACAAATCATCTGGTGAGCCGTCATTTTCCCCCACCGCCGCGCGGAAGACTTTTGGACCTGCGCCAATCGTGTCGTGATTTCCTGCCGGCCGGCGGCGTTGGCGAGTGTTTTCCTAGGCATGCAAGATAGATTTCGAAACGGCCTCAAGCCCCTAAGCAGGAATTCTCCTGCCGATGATATTCTCGAATTGCCTTTTCTGAAAGCTCTTGGAACCGGTCACTCATTTCTTATTTGGCGCGTGCCTGGGCCGTGCAGGTCTGAATCGTAAGACAGCGCTGGCGACGGCTACGCTCACGCTCGCAGCCGAAGCTCCTGATCTCGATGTTCTGGGCCAATTCCGCGGCCCGGTATTCGGATTCGCCCATCATCGAGGGTTCACGCACTCTTTCGCCGGCGTTCCTCTGGTTGCTTTTGTCGTGCTCGGCTTCATGTATCTGGTATGGCGGCTGCGTGGCCGCAAAACCAACGATCCCACCCTGCCGCCGCGTTGGGGCCTGCTGTTCCTGTACGGCTGCATTGCCGGATTGAGTCACATCCTGCTGGATTTCACCAACAACTATGGCGTGCGGCCCTTCTGGCCCTTTTGGGAGAAGTGGTATTCCTGGGACATTATCTTCATTGTTGAGCCCGTCATCCTGGTTCTCCTGATCGGGGGGCTGGTGTTGCCCTCCTTCTTTGCTCTTATCAACGAAGAAATTGGTTCGCGTCGCCGCGGCCCAAAGGGGCGATTGGCGGCTACACTCGCGCTGCTCGGCGTAGTGATTCTGTGGGGCGTTCGTGATTTCGAGCATCGCCGCGCCTTGGCAGCGCTCGAGTCCCGCACCTATCAGGATGCCGGCCCCATTCGCGTATCGGCTTTTCCCTACTGGCTTAATCCCTTTCGCTGGAGCGGAGTTGTCGAGACGCAGAAATTTATTGCGGTGATGCCGGTTGACTCGCTCGGACCGGACGTGGATCCCGAAGACAAAATGCAAATCCATTACAAACCGGAAGAGACGCCAGTCACCCTGGCCGCGAAGAACTCCTACCTGGGACGCGTCTACCTGGACTGGGCGAAATATCCCATTACTGAAACGGAACAGGTGACGGGCGCCCAGCCTGGCTACATCGTGCGCTTTCATGATTTGCGCTATGAATACCCGGAAACGAGCAGACATCCTCTCGCCGCCGGAGTGCTGCTCGACAGCAACCTGCAGGTCGTAGAAGAGTTTTTCGGATCGCGGGTGCACCGCGTCTCCGGCAAGGAGGACCGCGCAAGCAGTGGCGAGCCGGGACCTCCCAAGCTAGTGTCTGCCATGCAGTAGCCTCTATCGGCTCTTTTCTCTTCCTTCATGATCCCTTGTGTCCTCTCTCGAAACTCACGTAGGGGCAGACGTCCTCGTCTGCCCGGCCGAGCGAAGCTCCGCAAGTCCGTGCTCTTCATGGCCGGTTGTGAGTGCCGACATTCATGTCAGCTTTGGGTGAAAGTCTTTGATTCCAGCAGCGCGTTCCCCAGCGGCTTGACGCTGGACGCGCGTGGCGGCACAATCAGTGTTCGGACGAGGTGACTATGCTCGCGTACCTTTTCGTGATTTTGGCTCTCGCGGTTCGATTTCTGCCACACCCGTTTATGTTTACTCCGGTAACAGGCTCGCTTCTCTTTTTCGGCGCGCGCGGCTCACGCCGCCAGCTTTGGGTACCCTGGCTTCTTTTTGCTGTTTCGGATGTTGTTTTGACGAAGTTCGTTTATGGCTATCCATTTACTTGGGACCATCTGGTCACGTTCGGCTGGTATGCCGGCATGCTTTGGCTAGGCACTCAGCTGCACGAACGCCAGCGTCCCCTTCCAGTGATTGGCGCCGCGCTGGCCGGTTCCGTGTCTTTTTTCCTGCTGAGTAATTTCGCCGTGTGGGCAGCCTGGGGGGATATGTATCCGCGGACCTTCAGCGGTTTGATGACCTGCTACGCCGCCGCAATTCCGTTCTTCCGCAATGCGCTCGAAGGCGACTTGCTGTTTACGTGCGCCATGTTCGCGACATCGGTGGTGCTGCATCACTTGATCAGATCCGGGCATTCGACAGACAATCGCATCGCCTCTGCCTGAGGGACGCCATTCTTGTTGATGTGCTGTCCACAATTACTGCCCTCCTGTGATCGTGATCGAGCCAGTCACGCCTATAAACGTTTGGACATTTAAAGCTGTTCGCCTGCGCGCGCTACAAGATGCGCCGTACGCGTTCGGCTCGACCTATCAAAGGGAATCACAGTTCTCCGACTCCGAGTGGCTCGCGCGCGTAGACCGCATGGATGGTGCGAGAGGCATCGGATTCTTGGCCATGGACGGCGAAACTTCTTGCGGCATTGTCGGCACATTCCTTGACAAAGACGACCCCACGCGAGCGCACCTGGTCTCCATGTGGACGGCTCCGGCGCACCGTCAGCGAGGCGTAGGGCGCCTCTTGGTCGGGGAAGCTCTTAGCTGGGCGCGTAGCCGGAATGCCAGCACCTTGTTCTTGATGGTCACCAGCAACAACCATCCTGCTATTCGTTTTTACGAGCGGTTGGGATTTTCCCAAACCGGACGCACTGAGCCTTACCCAAACGACTCGGCCGTCCTCGAATACGAAATGTCGTGCCCCGTTCCCTGAATTGTGTTTCCTTCTGAAACTCTTGCGCAGGTGCGCTGCCACTCAACGCCTCCCGCTCCGTGTCTCAGTGGTGAGAAGCCCTGGCTACCGCCCCGTTTGTGGCAACGTCATAATCACCACTCCTGACGCCAGGCTCGCCGACCGGTACACTCGCTCAGTCGCCTTCTGAAAATCCGATGGCTTCGCGTTCGGGATATCGACAAACGTCTGCGGATTGCGGTCGACTAGTGGGAACCACGAACTCTGCACCTGCACCATGATCCGGTGGCCGCGACGGAATGTATGGTTCACATCCGGCATGGTGAAATCGATTTCTTCGATTTTCCCTGGCGTAAACGGTTCCGGTTTCTCGAAGCTGTGTCGAAATTTTCCGCGCATTGGCTCCCCGCGCACCAGTTGCTCAAATCCACTCAACGTATCGTTTGGCGGAGGCACATCTGGCGGGCGTTTGTGCTCTGCCTTCGACTCCTCGAAATCGGGCGGGTACACGTCGATCAGTTTCACCACAAAATCCGTGTCCGTTCCGCTGGTGGAAACGCGCAGCCGTGGCGAAACCGGTCCAACCACAGTCACGTCTTGTTCCAGCGGATCGGTTTGGTAAACCAGCACGTCTGTTCGCCGTGACGCGAACCGCTGGTCCGACGCCATGTATTCCTGCGGCACATCGAACGCCGTATACCCGACAAATGGGACGGGACGGTTGGGATCGCTGACATACTCGTCGAACGCGGTGCCGCCCTCGCTAGGCGGATCGAACGACAGCTTGCCGTCGCCATGAAAGTAGAGCGTGCGTTGCTGCGCATTCCGCGGCGGCCAAGCCTCGTATCGTCGCCACACATTCGAACCCGTTTCGAATACGTAAGCAGTGGGCAGTTTGGAGGGGTTCTCCGCTTTCAGATACTGCTCGAAGAACGGCAATTCGATTTCTTTGTGGAAATAGTCGGAAGTCTTCGCGTCGAAGTGAACGTGGCCCAGGCTCTCACCCTGGAAAAAATCCCAACCGCCGTGAACCCAGGGCCCCATCACCAGCCCGTTGTAGATACCGGCATTATTCTTGCCCACAGTGCGGAATACGCTGAGCGGCCCTTCGAGGTCCTCCGCATCGAACCACCCGCCGACCGTCAGCACAGCACAATGAATGTTGTGCAGGTGCGGCGGCAGGCTGCGCTGTTTCCAGTAAGAATCATAGGTGGTGTGGGCCACCTGGTCATTCCACAGAGGATTGCTCCCCTTGAAAAAAAGCCGGTCGGCATTCGACAACGGACCCATATTAAGAAAGAACTGATATCCATCCTCGGTGCCGAAGTCGACGGGAATGCGATCGCGAGGTGGTGGCGCGACCTTCTCTTGCGGCTTGAAGAAAGCGTAAAAGTCGAAGTTGGCGGCCAGCATGAACGCGCCACCGTGATAGGCGTCGTCATCCATGTACAAATCCGTGACCGGCGCCTGCGGCGAAGCCGCCTTGATGGCCGGATGCGAGTCGATGATGCTGGCCGCGGTATAGAACCCCAGGTACGAAATCCCCCAGATCCCGACCCGCCCGTTATTGTTGGGCACATTCTTCAGCAGCCACTCGATCGTGTCATAGGCATCGGTGCTTTCGTCCACATCCGTCTTCGACTGCGGGTGATCGATGTGTGGAGTCATTTCCCGCCATTTGCCTTCCGACATCCAGCGCCCCCGCGCGTCCTGATGAACGAAGATGAACCCGGAATTTTCAAAGTCTTCCGACGGCCCCAAATGCTCGGGGTAGTGATCTTCGCCGTAGGGAGCGACGCTGTACGGTGTGCGGGTGAACAGGAATGGATAGGGATGAGACGCATCTTTGGGCACGTAAACCGCCGTGAACAGCCGTGCCCCGTCGCGCATGGGAATGCGGTATTCGTACTTAGTGTAGTGCGCGCGAACGTCGAATTTCGGCGGCTGCTTGGGTTCCTGAGCGCCGGCGAATACTGCCGCAAAAAGTAGGAGCAGAGCGGTGGATTGGAAAGAACGCATGGTGTGGATGGGCCCTCCGAACGAACGTGCAACATAAATGGGCAGAGCAGCCGAGTCAAGGCAGGGAATGATCACTTTTAACGAATCCACTAATTGACGAAATTTCGAATTTACGGATTGCAGAATTTGAGCACACGCTCCGCGCCATTACTCGGGATCACAATGAAGAATGCAGAATTCAGAATGCGGAATGCAGAATTAGTTTGTTAGCAGACCAGGCGACCTCAAGAAAACGCCTGGAGCGCCTTTCAATTTGTTATTTCTCAAATTCGTAAACCGTCAATGATTCCAGGTTCTTCCTTCTGACTTGTGCATTCTTCCTTCTGCATTCTGCATTTTTTCAATTTCTGAAATTCGTAAATCCGTAATTTGTAAATTTCTTGTTTCGTCATAAACTAATCGCTTCAGTTCAACTACCGGTCACGGGGTTCACTTGCCAATAAATCCTGTCTTGGTTGTCCACGGTGGTGCCTGGGCCATTCCGGACGACATGGTCGATGCCCACCTCAATGGAGTTCGCAATGCCATGTCCGCCGGGTGGCAGGTGCTGCAACGAGGCGGCTCGGCGCTCGATGCCGTCGAAGAGACGGTTGTAGTTCTCGAGAACGACGAAGCCTTCGACGCCGGCCGGGGCAGTTTTCTCAACCGCGATGGTAAGGTTCAGCTTGACGCCCTCATCATGGATGGCGCCACCCTCCGCGCCGGTGGCGTGGGTTGCGTGGAGCACCTGGCCAATCCCGTTCGCGCCGCCCGCAAAATCCTTAGCGAGAGTGCTCACGTTTACTTCGTGGCAGAAGGCGCGGAGAAGTTTGCCGCGGAACACGGTCTGCCGCTGTGCAAGAACGAGGAGTTGATCATCCCGCGCGAAGTCGAGCGCTTGCGCCAGTACCAGGCTCACCTCGGGGAGGAGAAGCCGAACATTTTCGCTCCCGAGATGTCGCACGACACCGTCGGCGCGCTTGCGCTCGATCGCGACGGCAACATCGCCGCCGCAACGTCAACCGGCGGCACTTTGAACAAAGCGCCCGGTCGCCTGGGTGACTCTTCTTTAATTGGCTGCGGCTGCTATGCCGACAATGAGAGCGCCGCCGCTTCCACTACCGGCTGGGGCGAGCCGATTATGAAGCTGGTCCTGGCCAAGTGGTCGGCCGATCGCGTTCGCTCCGGCAGCTTTCCCGAATGGGTGGCCAAGGAGGCCATTTCGCACCTCGAAGAGCGCGTCAAAGGCCACGGCGGAATTATTCTGCTCGACACGCAAGGCCGGTACGGCATCGCACACAATACGCCGCGCATGGCTTGGGCGGTACGCGCCAACGGGAAAGAAGAATTTGGAATCCAGAGAAACAGTTGACCTGACCGGTTGCCCGGCGGCCTCCGCCCCGCCGCTCAAATATTCCAAAAATGGAAGAGCGCTAACGAAACCTGTTCTCTTTTCGCTATTTAGCTTGCCTTCCGGTTGCAACCTGATGTAAAAACCAGCCGATTATCCTGCCAAAATTCGCGTCGCGGTAGCCGTTCAGCTTTGCAGCTTCGTACTGGCGCTTACGCGCCTTCTGCTGCATTCGGAGGGCTTTGGAGAGCCACAGGGAGAGTCTTATGACAGCCATCAAGAACGCATGTTCAGGATTTGCGGTGACGCTGCTGCTGGCGGCGATTGCCTTCGCTCAAGGATCCGCTTCCGGTGATTTGCACGTCGTTGTCAAGGATGCGGCGGGAAAAGTCGTCACCAACGCCACGGTTAATGCTGTGGAGCAGGGAAAAGCCGTTACCCGTTCCACTAGCCTGAACGCGGACGGCGAATATCGCATCCTCGCCCTCGCCCCCGGCCGATATACGGTCACAGTAACGGCGCCCGGATTCTCCAAGGCCGTATATCAGGACCAGGCGATCACCGTTGGCGGGATGGCCGAACTGCCGGTCACTCTCCAGGTCAGCGGCGGCGAGACGGTCGTCAATGTCAGCGCGGAATCCGAACTAGTCGAAACCACCCGTACCTCCTCGACGGACACCGTCGATCAACGCCGCATCGACAGCCTCCCCATCAATGGCCGCAACTACATCAACTTCACGCTGACCGACTCGCAAGTAGTGCGCGACAACGCGCCCTCCATCGGCGCAGCTCCTACATCCGGTCTGAACATGAGCGGTCAGCGCGCGCGCTCCAACCTGGTGAATGTCGACGGAGCCGATGCGGTCGACAACTCCGTCAACGGCGTTCGCTCGACCGTGTCGCAGGAGGCGGTGCAGGAATTCCAGATCATCACCAACAGCTACGCCGCGGAATACGGTCGCGCCTCCGGCGGCGTCGTGAACATCATTACTCGTTCCGGATCGAACGATTTTCACGGCACCGTCTTTGGCTACGCGCGCAACCGGAATTTCCAGGCGGTAAACCCATTCAGCACCGTTTCAAATCCGGCCTACACGCGAGTGCAGGCGGGTGCTGCGTTTGGCGGACCCATCAAGAAGGACAAAACCTATTACTACTTTGCCTATGAGACCACACGGCGGCATGAAACCGGTTTCTCCAGCATCGGGCAGAACAATTTCGGCTTAGTACCGTTCGACGCGACCAACATTTTTGCCCCCGGCCTTGCCCCTCCGGGAACCTTCATGATCCAGGTCACACCTGAACAGGCAGCTTTTCTACAGACTCCTGGCTTGCCGCCGGCATTATTGCAACCGTATGCGTTTCTAGCCGGTGCGTCCTCGGGAATCGCCTTGAATGGTTCCTACCCTGCTTCTTATGCCTTGCTTGGACCACTGGTTCCCGGAGGTCTGAAGCAATTTCCGACCTCCTGTTTGGTGAACCCCTCCGATCCCGCCGCTTCCAACCTGACCTGTAACGGTTTGCCGAGTGGATTTTTGCCGCTCGTTGCACAATCGGGAAACTTCCCGGTATTCGAAGGTACGAGTCTTTACTCACTCCGCCTCGACCATAATGTAACCAACGCCAACCGCCTCATGTTGCGCGGCAACGTTAGTCCGAGCACGGTTACCGGGATTGAGGTAAACGGTCAAAACCAGACGTTCGGGCAAAACGGCTTCTCCCGTACGTCCGAGCAAACTTATCGTGACGCGGCCGGCACCGCCCAGGACACTTGGACCCTCGGCAGCAATAAGATCAACGAATTCCGCTTTCAGTATGCCCGGCGAGGCTTGCTCTACAACTTTGCCAACGCGCCCGGCGGCAGCAATCTCGGCGTCAACATCCCCGGTGTGGCTTTCGTTGGGCGGGAGCCCTTTACCTTCATCAAGCGCACCGAGCAACGCTACCAGGTCACCGACAATTTCTCCTGGAGCATCGGCAAGCACGACACCAAGTTCGGCGTGGACTTCAATTACATCCCCGTTACCGCCGATTTCACCGTGAACTATGGAGGGGTCATCGACTTCGGCGCTCTTTCCGCTACCCAACTCGGCCTGCCTGACTTGACGGCCGCACCGTTCAACCTGCCGTTTACGTTCCCGGGCTTTTCTCCCGTGCAGGCTTATGGCGCCGGTCTTCCCAGTACGTATATTCAGGGCATCGGCAACCCTCACGATTCCTTCGTCAACAAGCCCCTGGGACTCTTTTGGCAGGATTCCTGGAAAATGCGTTCCAACCTGACGCTGAATTATGGCGTCCGCTACGACGTGGAATTTGTGCCTAAGTTTCCTGCGCCCACAGGTTTGGCCGGGCCCGCGTACAACGCGCTGGGTCTCCAAAAGGGCATTCAAACCGACAAGAACAACTTCGCTCCCCGCATTGGTATCGCATGGGATCCCCGCAGCGACGGCAAGACCGTGGTGCGCGCTTCCTATGGCATGTTCTACGACCACCCTCTGCTCGGGCTGTTCTTCCTGGGTGACGCCTCCGACGGCTCCAAGACCGGTCAGTTGCTCTTTGTGGGAGGATCGCCCTGCAACAGCGGAAATCCTGGCGGAGTTAGTCCACTCAACCTGAACGCGACCAACATTTTTCAAGGCATCCTGGGCGTGAACAACTGCTTGCCGCCGGGCGCTGCGCAGGCCAGCGGCTACCTGCCGGGTCAGCAGCGCTTTGATGCTTTCTTCCCCAATTCTCTGTTTATCAATCAGAACTACTTGCAGGCAGGATTCCCGCTGGCATTCCAGCCTTTTGGTTTCCCGCAGGCAAAGAATTTTGTTTATGCCTACTCCCACCAGGCGAACCTGACGGTCGAACAGGATCTAGGCAAGGGTTACGATCTGAGTCTGTCCTATAACTTCAACGGCGGACGCCATTTGAACCGGCCAATCAATGCCAACCCTGCGCGCGGAGACTTGCTGCTGCAGAACTGGCGCACGGCGATCGATGCGGGCGCTGCCAGCTTGACCACGGATCCGCGATTCGTTACCGGCTGCGGCGTCGACCTCAACCCTGGGCCGTTTTTTGGCCAGCCCTTCGTCCCCGCCGCCCTGATGAATTTTTTCCGGCCCTCGGGCTTCAATCCATCGATCGCGTCCGCATTGCTCGGCAGCCCGCTAACCGCTCCCTGCGTAACTCAGATCGCTCCGCTCGTGCTGGCAGCCGATCATCTGAGCACAGCCTGCGATCCGACAACCCCTGCCTTTACCGGATGTGTCCCCTTCAGCGACATGGCGGCTAACTTCTCCAATGGCAGCTCGGTCTATCACGCGCTCACCGCCAACCTGCGCAAGCGCTTCGGGCAGCACTACGAATTTCTGGCTTCCTACACCTGGTCCCACGCGATCGACGACTCCACCGACTTGCAGTCGCCGCTTTCACCTCAGGATAGTTTTCATCCCGAGCTGGAGCGTTCCAATTCAACCTTTGACCAGCGCCACCGGTTCGTCTTCAGCGGCGTGTACCAGACTGGCCACGTAGGCGGCTCCAGCTTTGCCAGCAAGCTGGCCAGCGATTGGACCTTTGCGCCCATCATCGAGGTCAGCTCCGGACGGCCGTTCAATATCGGGACCGGTGATGACACGGGATTCCAATTCGCGCCTCTGGATGCAAGGCCCAATGTGGTTCCGGCGGGAACCCCAGCCAACAGCTGCAACTTCCCAACCGTCCCCTCGAAGTTCTCGCCAACCGGTTTCCTTCAGGAGCCGTGCTTCATCGACGGAGGCCTGTTCGGCAATCTTGGGCGCAATGCCGGCTTGAAGCCGTATACGCTTTTCAACGATCTGCGCATTGCACGCCGGATTCGCATGGGTGAACGCCTGAGCCTGGATGGCATTGTGGATATTTTCAATATCGCCAACCGCTTCAACGTTGCCGATGTGAACCCGTTATTCACTCAGGCAGGGCAACCAACCGCAGCCTACGACCCGCGCCAGCTGCAGTTCGCCCTCAAGCTGAACTGGTAAGGCGCGGGGCCGGCCGCGCTTCAACACTGTCATCTCGACCGGAGCGTTCGCTCCCGCTTGCGGGAGGAACGAGTAGTGGAGAGACCTTGTGTTTGCCGCGGCTACACCCACTCTGGATTCCGATACCGCCGCTTTTCACGTAACGGCAGAGCCTGTCCTGAGCTTGTCGAAGGATGCCTCTGTTCGGCGGAGCGAAGCTCCGCAAACCAACGACCACAAACCAAGAACTAAGGACTAAGAACTAAGAACGAAGAACCAATCAGTTCCTGTTAAGATCGCCATTCCCATCCTTCGCGACCGCAGGAGCACGCTAAAATGTCCCAACCTTCCTGTCCCTCGCCCCGCACTCGGGTAGTTCGCGAGCCGCAGCGAGGCGTATATGACCGCGATGCCGCTTACGCCATTCTCGACGAGGCTTTCATTTGTCATGTTGGTTTCGTCAGCGACGGTCAGCCGTATGTGATTCCCACTTCCTTCGGCCGTGCCGGCGACGTGCTCTACATTCATGGCTCGGCAGCCAGCCGTATGCTGCGCCGGCTGAGTGAAGGCATTCCCGTGTGCGTGACGGTTACTCTACTCGACGGACTGGTTCTGGCTCGCTCCGTTTTCAATCACTCGATGAATTACCGATCGGTGGTTGTCCTCGGCACGGCTACGCTGGTTGAGAACTCGGAAGAGAAGCTAACTGCCTTGAAAGCCATTGCGGATCACATCATCTCAGGGCGCTGGGCCGATGCCCGACAGCCCAATGAACAGGAGCTCAAGGCCACGTCGGTCTTGCGATTACTCATCGAAGAGTTCTCCGCCAAGGTTAGGACCGGCCCTCCCATTGACGACGAGGACGACTATGTCTTGCCAGTCTGGGCCGGTGTGATTCCGCTGAAATTGACTTCCGATAACCCGATTAAGGATGATCGCGTGTCCAAGCACACCCCCATTCCTGTCTACGCCAGCCAATACTCCCGAAACAGCCGGAACAGGCGTGGTTGACAGCGGCGCTCGACTGTCGGGCGCCGGTAACCGTCTTTGCCGATGCCTAAAGTAATCGGCGCGAGCACTTTCGAGAATTGACCCGGTAGCAACCGCAGAGTACGATTTCGACATCTGTAAGTATTTGAGGAACAAAGAGTAGAAGGTAATATCGTTCACCTATGATGAGCATGCGGAAGCTCTATCTGGCATTGCTGTTATTGGGAGCGGTGGTCCTGTCGACTACTGCCTGCCAGACCGCTCGCCCATCGGCGCTTCTGCCGGCCAAACAAGCAACTGCTCCTGCCCTGACGACCGGCACAACCGCCCAAGCCACTGCCAAGCCCGCGCCGCCTGCTGTGCAATCAGTCGCGTCCAAGCCGGAACAGAAAATCGACCCGGTTGCCGACGAGGTCGCCAACGTCGAAAAGGAATATCAGGCAGGTCAGGCCAACTATCAGGCTGGACATGTGGAAGAAGCCAAGCAGAATTTCGACAATGCCTTCAACCTCCTGCTCTCCAGTCCTATTGACATTCAGTCGGATGAGCGCCTCCAGCACGAATTCGAGAAACTGTTGGACAACGTTAATGGCATGGAGCTCACCGGGTTGCAGGAAGGGGACAGCAACGCTCAGCAGAACTCCGAGCCGGCGCCGATTGACGAAGCCAATGAGGTGAATTTCCCGGTCGATCCCAACATCAAGGCGAAGGCGGAGGCCGAGGTGAAGGCCACCCACTCCGATCTCCCGCTGATGCTGAACGACACGGTCGCGGGCTACATCAACTATTTCTCGACCACCGGGCGCAGCACCCTGGAGCACGCCCTCGCCCGCTCCGGCCAATATCACGACATGATCGAGCGCACGCTGAAACAGGAAGGCGTCCCTGAGGATTTGATTTATTTGGCCGAGGCTGAATCTGGATTTCATCCTCTCGCCTTGTCCCGCGCCGGTGCGCGCGGCATGTGGCAATTTATGTCGAGCCGCGCCAAAGGCTACGGATTGCAGCGTAACTGGTGGGTCGACGATCGCCAGGACCCGGAAAAATCTACTCTTGCTGCTGCCCGTCACCTGAAAGACCTGTACAAGCAGTTCGGCGACTGGTACCTGGCCATGGCCGCCTATAACTCAGGCCCTGGCACCGTGCAGAGTGCTGTGAAGCGTACTGGCTACGCCGATTTCTGGGAACTGTATCGCCGCAATGTGCTCCCGCGGGAGACTCGCAACTACGTGCCGATCATAGTGGCTGTGACCATCATGGCCAAAAATCCGGCGCAGTATGGTCTGGACACCGTCATTCCGGATAAGCCTCTGACCAGCGACACGGTCAGGATCGACTATCCGGTTGACCTTCGCCTCGTTGCTCAATGCGTGGACGCCTCGCCGGCTGACGTGCAGGAACTCAATCCCAGCCTCCTGCGAATGATCACGCCGAAAGATAAGCCGTTCGATTTGCATCTGCCCGCCGGCACCAAGGAGACCTACCTGGACTCGATTGCAGCGATTCCGGTCGGCATGCGAGTGTGGTGGCGTTACCACAAGGTGCAGGACGGCGATAGCCTGGCGTCCATCGCGCGTACCTACCGGACGACAACCAAGGCCATCGCCCAGACTAACCATCTTGACAGCGACGATCTGGAATCCGGCTCTAGGCTGATCATCCCGATCGCGCCCGGCAAGCACGCGATTTCTGAAGACAAGCCAACCTACGCGCGACGAGCCACTCCCTACCACGTTCGCAAGGGTGACACGGTGGAATCGGTAGCCGAGAACGTTGGCGTGCCGCCTAAAATGGTTCGCCGCTGGAATGGCTTGAAAGGCGATAGCCTGCATGGACGCCGGGTGGTCTATGTACATCTTCCGGTCACTCCCAACCTTCGCCAAACTCAGGTGGTGGCATCCAGCCGCACTCGCCGCAAGACTCGCCGCTCGCAGACCGCCCAGAACGCCCAGGTTTTGCACCACAAGGTGAAGAGCGGCGAAACCCTGTCGTCTATCGCAACTTCTTACAACACAACAGTTTCTGCACTGCAGCGCGACAATGGCCGCGTGGCCACCCTGCGCCCTGGCATGATCTTGGTCGTTCGCGACGCCCACTGAGTCAGCCGACTGTCCTATTCTGCGTCGCATCTCCTTTAACCGGTTGGAAGGCTGAAGTGTGTTTACTCGAGTTGCACTTTCCGCGACAACACGGAGGCCCAGACGTCCTCGTCTGGGCGGGGGCGCAGCTCGATTTGCTGCAATATGCTGTCGTCCCATCGCATTGCGAGCTCCAGCAGTTCGTGGAAGGGCATGGCTTCAGCCATGCCGAGGAAACGATAAACTACGCGGCTTCAGCCGCTGCGGTGGGGCTCGGGTTAGTTCCTACTGTTGCCACCTGCAGGCGCGGGTGTAATATGCAGAACGAAGCATGCGATGCGTTTGAGCAGCAATTCTGCTGTGCTATAATCGCGCGCCGTTCGCAACATAGTAGTACGAAACGTAGTCTTTATCCCTTAGTGCATCCAGCTCTCCCCGTGACGATATTCAAGCGCGGGAGCGGCCCGAAATTCAGGAGGAGAAATGACTTTTGACGAAACCCTCTACTTAGGTGATGACGAAATGGACGAATACGGCGACAGCGGCGCCTATGGCGAGTCGCTGGAAGAAGATCTCGAGGAAGAGGAAGAAGAGGAAGAAGAAGCCGGCATGGAGGAACCCGAGCCCATGGCCGAGGCTCCGACTCCTGCGCCCGCTCCCGTCAGTTCTGGTGGAGGTGGCGGAGGCAGAGGTTCCGCCAAAAAGAAATCCGCCAAGAAGAAAGCCCCCAAGAAAGCGGCTAAGAAGAAATCGGCGCGTACCACTGCCCGCGGCAAAGCTGCCAAGTCACGCCGGCCGGCCAAAAAGAAAGCCGCTAAGAAAGGCGGCCGCTCCGGCAGGAAGTCGGCGAAGAAGTCCGCCAAGAAAAAAGGTGGCAGGCGTCGCTAGCCTCACAGGATCATCAGCCGCGGCCTCGGCCGCGGCTTTCTTTTTGAATGCGACCCGATGACTTACAGGCTCATTTCTTCGGCTGAATAGAATTCAGGCACCGCCCATAAAGCTCCAGCAGATGGTTGGCGTATTCCTCCGGCTTGGCGGCCGCTCCGCCGCCCTGAAACCCAACCCCCGACGCGGTCGTTTTCCCATAGCCCGTTGTCAGGGCAATGAACTTCATCATGTCCAGCGCGATATCCTCGTTGCGCCTCATACCCTGCGCAAGTCCAGCCACTTCGTTCATGAGAGCCTCCGAAGAAAGAAATACATTGGGTACGTCGCCCATGTCATTCAACCTGGAGCGGGCAGGCGCCGCTTTCCAGCAAGACCTGGCTATTACGTTACCAGATTCTCGTGCTTCATTTCGGCGAGGCGGGGACCGCTTTCGGCTACTACAAAGCCCCTAGACTGTGTGGCACGGACACTCCTGTCCGCGCTTGCTTTCTTGTGCGGTTCTGCACATTTCGGCGACCGGCATTAGTTTCGGGACGGGCATCAGTGCTTCGACGGGCGTCTCGCCCGTTCGGCCGAAATCCGGCCATTTCGAATCACCGGGTCTTGCCGAAGCAAACGAGGCAGGCGGTTTAGCACGCTCACACCGATCCTGTGTCGTGGCGCGCTTCGGTCCCGGCCTTCGCCCTGAGACTTTGTGCAACTCGCGTGTGTCCAGCTTTTTCCGCCACCGCAGCGGGAGTGACCCCTTCCTCGTTGGCGGCACGAACGTCGGCTCCATGTTTCAGCAGGGCATCGACCATTTCTTCGCTGCCATTCTGCGCAGCCGAGTGCAACGCGGTCCACCCATGTTGCTGCCGCGCATTCACCGGCGCTCCGTGCGCGAGCAGTTGCCGAACCGCTTCCATGTTCCGTCCTGAGGCGGCACTGTGTAGGGGTGTAACTTGCGTGACATTCTTCGCAACCGCAGCGGGATCGGCTCCTCGCTCGAGAAGCAGCTTGGCTGCCGAAGGTTGCGAGAAGAAGCAAGCCAGATGCAGCGCGGTGAATCCGTCCGCCGAATAGGAATTCACTGATGCCGAGTCGCCCTCGATCAGACGCGCCACTCGGGTTGTGTTCCCGAGCGCTGCTGCTTCAAAAATGTCCAGGTCGGGCTTGGCTTTTGCCAGCATCTCCACGATGTCTTTTCTTTGCCGGTAGAGGGCATGCATGATGGCCGAAACTCCCGCGCCATCTCGCGCCGCCGCCAGCCCGCGCTCTTGATCCAGCAGTTCCCGAACCTTCTCTACCGCTCCCGCCTGCACCGCCGCGATCATCTCCTGATCCCGCGCCATAGTTTTTTCCTCCAGAGAATTAGTTAGCATAGCTAACGAAGTATAATGGATTGCCGGGCAATGTCAAGCGCACTGCCCCGGTCGGCCCGGCAAGGCGGCATGCCGAGGAACAGGACAAAAACAGTCGAGCGGGAAAGGCAATCAGCGCCAGGCTTGCGAGCCAGAGTCGAAGAAATCGCCGATCGCCTGCACTCCGCTTCCATTCATGTACTGCGGCGGGTTCACAAGCAGGACGAGGCCTCCGGCGTAGGCCCGGCGCGTTTGTCTGCCCTCTCGGTGCTCGTCTTCGGCGGTCCCATGAGCCTGGGGCAACTGGCCTCTGCCGAGCGTGTGAAGCCGCCCACCATGACCCGCATTGTCGCCGGCCTGAAACGCGCCGGTCTGGTCGCGATCGTCACCGACTCCCAGGACGCGCGCAGGTTGAAGATTGCCGCCAGCGCGAAAGGCACTCGTCTGCTGCAGCAGGCCCGCAGGCGGCGCATTCGTTATCTCGCAGATCACCTGGATGAATTAACGGAAACGGAACTGGACCAAATGAGAGAAGCTGTTACGATCCTGGAGAGAGTGCTGCGCACCTGGCGGTGAATTACGCTCTCGCGCCAGAGGAATTTTCAAGTCTCTATCCCGATGTGACATACTCGCCCCACGATGTACTCCGAAGCTACTCGTCCCTTGCCCATCCTGACTACTTCCACCGGGTAAGCATGGTTGTGAGGTCGCAAAACCAGCGTATTCCTCGCCACTTCCACGTAACGGATTGCACAGTCTCCGTTATCCTTGCGCACTGCATACATGTTTAATTCATCTCTGCGGTACGGCTTCAAAGAGTTGTAGTGCCGGTCGATCAGAACTGTGGCTCCGGGCAGCAGCCTGGGAAACATCGCCATTCCTTCATGTGCCTCTACCCGCAGGGCAACGAACCTCTCCCATTCGTGGCGCTCCCCTTCCTTCGCCGAACTGAGCTTCTGCAAAAATTTCGCCGGATATTTGAGCGCTTCTTTCACTTGCACGCGCATGATCGCCGGCGCGCTGCCCGCCGTCCGGCCATCGACTACCGGCACAGACGCAAAACCCGTGTCGCCGTCCGGCAACAAGGTTGCGCGCTTGTTGACCTCGTTGCGATCCACTAGGTCGAGTACCGAGAGACGCCGCGCCGACAACACCAGGTCCATTCCCTCGAGACTAAGTCCGCGTTTGCCGTTCAAGAAATTGGAAATGTGCGCCTGCTTGTAGCCTATCTCTCCTGCCAGTTGCATTCCCGTGAGTTGTCCCGCCTTCATTTCCCGCCAGAGGTGGCGGCGCAGGTTCTGCTGCAGATTCTTGAATTTCATTCTTCCCAATTTAGTCCCACACCTTAGCTAAAAGCTATGACAAATGTATGTTGTACATCTTTAAGAAAATAAATTTATTGACTTCGTCATTGCTAAAAGCTATATGACAATCATGGTTGTATATCTTTCATATTTGGGGCTCAGCAATCATGTCTACTCAAGAATTCAGCAGCGAAGGAACTCAATTCGTGGAGTTTCGCCGGAAGGTGCGCTCCGCCGAGGTGTTATCTGCGGCGATGGAGCGCCTTCTCGCGGTTCTTCGTTTTACCGGGCGCCTGAGCGTCATTGTGCAGAATGGGCGTGTCCTCAAGTCGGGCTACGAGGAAGGATACTTCCGACATCGCCCCGAGCACGAGACGCTCTAAGGACGTCGTGAACAGCTTAACTAAATAGTTCCAAACAGGTCATCGCAAGAGAAACGAGCCCTGTACCGGCAGAAGCAGAACGCCGCGCAGGGCTTTTGCTTTGGCAACACGTTCGAACTTTCATCCGGAACCATTCATACGAAAGAGGCACTTATGGATTTCGAATTCTTGGAAATGTCCCAGGTAGAACTCAAGTATTGCGAACGCTGCGGCGGCCTGTGGCTTCGTCCGCTCGGTTGCGATGAAGTCTATTGCAAAACTTGTGCTCCCATCATGGCCCAGTTTCCCGCGCGGCTGGCCAAGCGCGGATCCCAAATCTACTTTCGTCGCGCCGATGACGCCGAGGCTGGCGCCGATGACATTTACGCCATCACGCTGGAAGGCGGCAATGCATGACCTGCGCTCCCGTCGCCTATCTTTCGATTCATGCCATAGCCTTTGACCCCACGCAACCATGGGATCCGGGCGCCGACCCTGATCTCTGGCTCTATCGCGACCGCACGCTTGCCATGTTGCGGAAATTCCTTCATCTGTCGCTAGAAACCGGACGGGTGCCGTCTCTTTTGGGACGCGAATTTTTCCGCACTCGGGTCACTCCTTACCGGGTCGTGACCTTCGAGGATGCTGTTATTTTCGTTCACGATGTAGAGCGCTGTCTGGACCAGCTCGACGAGTTTTCCCGTGAGCTGATCGCCCGTGTCGCTCTGCAGGAATATACCCAGGAAGAAGCGGCCCGGCTGCTGCACTGTTGCCGCAAAACCGTGCAGAGAAAATATCCCGAGGCGCTCGATCACCTCAGCCAGATCTTTCTCGAGGTGGGATTGCTGAAAGCTGTGGCGTGACGTTCTTTGCGGGAGAAAGTTACGGGGACGGGAGCTTCGCCCGTCCTCGTTTTGTGTTGTTGGTGTGGCGCGGACATTCCTGTCCGCGCAATTTTCTATCTTCCAGCATATCGCGGCCACTCTTGTCTGCTCGGCTTTGTTTCTGAATGCGTTGTGGCTATCTCTGGGAATTACGCACGGCCCACATAGGGGCAGACGTCCGCGTCTGCCCAGCCGAGCCAGCTCGGCTCACGAAATAAAAATTACGCTGTCAAGAGTTTCTTTTGCGCAACATCGCCGCAAGTTCATGGAAATCACAAACATAAACCATCCCGCCACCCTGTCCCAAATACCTGTTTGAAACTGCTATTCTGAACTTAAGAGTGGAAAAAAAGAAATTCAGCGGGCGCGTCCGGTGGCGCGCCTCTTCTTTGTGAGCCGCAAGTTGGTCCGCGGGTCAGGAAAGGTGCAAGCGACGTGAGCAGCCAATACGGCGAAGACGATGGAGCAATCGTTCGCGAAACTGCGGCCCGACTGGTCGGGGCCGATGCACAAACCATTATCCAGAAACTCCTGGACCAGGCCAAAGCAGGCAACTATCAGGTTGCCAAGTTTCTCTTCGCCCTGGCCGGAGTCTTTCCCGCTCCCAAGCAGCTGCCCATTGAAGAAGATGCCGGCGAGGACTTCTCGCTCGCCCGGAGTCTCTGCTCGCAACTCGGCTTGCCGGAAAATCCCGAACTGGACGCCGAATTTTCCCGGCACATGAATCGACCCGCCGGTTCCAACAATACTCATGCCGTAGAATGAATGCTTCGGGCCGCAATCGCCTGTGATTGCTAGCGCAGCCAGCGCTGGGCTGCTCAGGACGGCTTGCGGGCTGCAGGGATCATTCATGGACATGACCTGGGTCACCGGCCGTATCGCCGTCGGCGGGGGCATATGGAATCCGAGCAACATGGCCGACGTGGCGCGCGCAGGCGTGACCCACATCATCGACATGCAGATCGAGTTCGATGATACCTCGCTGGCCGAGCCGCACGGCATCGACGTCCTATGGAATCCGGTTGACGACGACTTTCACGTCAAACCTCCGGAAGTGTTCCAGCGTGGCGTCGAATTTGCCATCGCCGCCCTCGATCAGCCGGACACGAAATTGTTTATTCATTGCGCTGCCGGCGTTCACCGCGCGCCGATGATGGCTCTCGCACTGCTTTGTGCCCTCAGCTGGAAGTTGTCGGAAGCTATCCACTTGATCGAAACCCGCCGCCCGGTCGTGGATTTTCCCGAAGTCTACGTCCGCAGCGTGCAGCGCTTTCTCGAGCAGTACGTGCCATCAACCAGATGAGGTTTGGGTTCAGGCGATCTGCAGCTAAAGTTTCCACCACGGAATGTGAGGAGCTGGCTCCTAACGGCGAACCACGAACGACGAACCACTCACCACGAACCACGAACGACTAACGAGTAACGACGAACGACTAACCACGAACTCCTAGTTCGGAGGATCCATGCTGGATACCTGCCGCTGGAAACAGCGGCTTTTTTATTTCCTACTGGTAATCGCCACAGCGCTGGCCACTGCCGGTACGATCCAGGCTGCCAGTCCTGCCACTACCACCGTGCAGGACACGATCTATCGCGGAGACGGCGCCCCCGCCGGCGGCACGCTGCTGATTTTCTGGCCTGCCTTCACCACGGCACAAGGCGTGCCTGTAGCGGCCGGAACTTTGAGTGTTGCACTCGGCCCGCAGGGCGCATTGAGTGTCGATTTAGTGCCTACCGCGGGTGCAACTCCGGCCGGGACGCTTTATTCGGTCACCTATCGTCTCGATGATGGCTCAACCTCCTCCGAATATTGGTCGGTGGGTACGAGCACTCCGGTCACGATTGCTGCCATTCGCGCTGTCCCCGGTTCGGGCACGGCGTCCCAGATGGTTTCGCGCCAGTACCTGGAAGGCGTGGTCAATGACAAGGCTAATGACGCCGCCGTGGTCCATAAAGCGGGAACCGAAATCATTGCAGGCAGCAAGCAGTTTTCGGCGCCGCCCAGCACGCCTCCGCCGTTGCAGCCCAATGACGTCGCGAACAAGGCCTACGTGGATCAGGCGGTAGCGGCGGCGGGCGGCGGGTCCTATGTCAGCAAGGGCGGCGACACCATGACCGGGCCGCTGACTCTTTCTGGTGATCCTACCTCCTCCAGTCAGGCGGCGACGCGGCACTACGTCGATAGCGGGCTCTTGTCCAAGGCCGATTTGGTCAACGGCAAAGTTCCGCAAACGGAACTCGGATCAGGCAGCGCCGATTCCTCGCAGTGCCTGAAAGGCGACCAGACATGGGGAGCCTGCGGAACCGGTATCAACGCCACTTCTCTGCAAGGCGTTCCGATCGACACCGCCGCCCCCACCGATGGCCAGGCGCCCATTTACGACGCAACCAGCGGCAAGTACAAACCAAAACCGGTTGCCGGAGGCGGACTCACCCCCGGCATGCAGATGCTGAAATTCGCCACCGACTTCAACTGGTCCGCGACTTCTTCCACTGACCTGGCTTCGCCCGGCGCAAAGATCGTGAACCTGGCGGCTTGTCCCGTCGGCGTCAAAGGCAGCGAAAGCGCCTACTACGTCTACGTTTCCGGTACCGGAACCCCGGAAGCTGTCCTGGTGACGGGAGGAACTTGCGCCGGAAACGGCGCTGCCGGTACTCTGCAGTTCACCACCGCAAATTTTCACCCTGCTGGATATAGCATCGGCTCCGCTACCAGCGGTATCCAGGAAGCGTCCATTGCCGCGCGCATCATTCCTACCAATCCAACAGGAACCCCGCAGACCGGGAAAGTCATTGTTCCTCCGGGAGAATTCAACGCGTACGCGCCTATCTCCATCCGCTCCGATAATCAGACCATTGATTTCACCGGTGCAATCCTCAACTGTTACGTTAATGATTCCTGTATCGTCGTGGGCGACCGTGCGAACTCCCTCAACAACATCGACATCACCCTGATCAGCCCGCGCGGGCGTCCCATGGTTGCCGGGGGAACCAAGCCTTTCATCGAAGTCAACGCGCAGCGCACTCGCCTGTTCAACGTCTCGACGCGAACATCGACCGGATACACTTTTGGAACGTTTATCCAGGTGGACGACGACCAGGCCTTTCTGCTTGATGGACTTGACTCGGCGCTCGGTGGCGCCGCAACTCTGCGTTGCGATGCTACCTTCTGCGGCAGTTATGTTACTGCTCCGGGACCATTCAATACCTGGAGCGCGGTTGGCTGGCTGAAGAACCTGAATATCTCGGGCGAGTGCAAAGCCAACGGCGTCGACTGGCAAAGTGGCAATCCCCTGTGAAGGAGGAGGCCGCGGTTTCTTCAGCCTCTGGGACTCTTCATTTGAAGCGCTATTGGCGATGATCAAGAGTTCCGACGTTAGAACACCCGTTCAGATTGTCATCCCGAGCGCCGCTCGAGCGAGCATAGCGAGCGAGAGCAAGTCGCGGGACCTTGCGTTTGCACCTTCAAAGTTGATTATGAAAGAAAAGGATCTCAGCCAGCTTTCCGACACCGCTCAGCCCCTCAGAGTCGCTGTCCCGATCGACAACTTCGAGCGGGAAGTGCTGGAGAGGCTGGGCCGCCTGCAGGCAAAAATGGACATGCTTGCCGGCAACGGCCAGCCCGGCCGTGTAACCCTCATCGAACAACGAGTCTTAGCTTTGGAGAAAGATGACGTGCGCCACAAGTTGTACGAACGCCTGCTCAACGCCGCAATTGCGATTATTGTCAGCGCCACCTTCGCCCTCCACGACCACTTCGGATTCAAGTAATCCGTGTGTCCGGATGTGTCGACGTGGGCGCCCTCGCCTGTCTGCGTGCAAACCGAGGAAAGGTCTGATCACGTGTGAGTGGGGCGCTAAGAAAACTGGTGCGCGCGCTGTGAAAGGGCACGGCTTTAGCCGTGCCGCAGGAGCCAGTAAATTTCCGCGGCTTTAGCCGCTGGGGCGAGCTTCCTTTTCGGTCACGACGTCCCACGGAACCAACCGACTACCCACAACGGTGGCGTGACCGCAGCACAACCGTCATCCCAAGCGCTGCTCAAGCGAGCATAGCGAGCGAGAGCAAGTCGAGGGACCTTGCGTTTACGAACCCGCGCGGTCCAAAACGTGGCAGAGCGGTGCTTCATCGCCGCGTATTGGTCCCGACAGAACTTAGAAACGTATCCGCCTAGCCACCTGTGCCAATATGGGAACACGGCGGAAACGCCCGGCACACGGTATTTCCGCTTTTTGGAGCAGGCCTCGTTTTCTGCTTGACATTGTGAGACCTATGCTAGACTCGAGTTTCCCCTGATTGGCATCAAAGATGCTGTGGATTACTTTCGATATTAGGCCTCTTAACTGGTGATCGTACTGCTGGACGATCGTACAGCCTGTTACTGAAGTGATGTTCTCGGAGAGAAAAAACACGCATAGCCTGTAGAAAGGCCCGATCTTGGCAACTGTACCTGCAATCACGCCTGCATTGATCATCCGCGACGTCTTCATTGCTATCCCCGAGATTGAGCAGGTGTATATATCCCAACAGAGCCCAAGGACCATCTCCACCCTAATTGTCATTGACGGCAAAGATTATGGGGTCCTTGATCGTATCTTTGAGCACGAAGCAGAAATCCTTAAGGCCATACCAGACGTCTCAGTTAACTTTGATGTCGTAATCAGAGATGGACGCCCCCTGACTGATGTGGCTAGACCCATAGGGAAGCCTCTGTTTCAAAGATGATGTTGTTTTGCCCAGCCAACAAGACCATATCGCAATAGCGGAACGCAATGAGAAGTTCGCATCTACGGTCTCCAAGACTACGTACTATGAATGGGCAATTACGATTACGTTCTACTCGGCCCTTCATTATGTAGATGCCATTTTGGCAGCCTCTGGAATCAATCCCGAAAATCACACGAGTCGCGGAGATGCTATTGCTGTTAACGCAACCCTGATGCAAGTTCGGAAAGAATACCGGCGATTGCAAACGCTTAGCCGGAATGCTAGGTATCGAGCTTTGAAAATTGATCCAAGCGATTTGCAAGAAGCACAGAATGCCTTCCAGATATTAAGAACGCATCTTCGCAGTCGACTGAAGATCTAGCTTCTGAGGCTGAAGCCGAACTGTGTCAGACCACTCCGCATCAGTTTTTCAGTTTCAGCCTGCACGAGAGTAAGAGCCAGCTTCATCAGGCTTCTAGCTCGCTGGCACTCTAGTCTCGTAACGCCACGGCAAGAGCACAGGGCTGTGGCGCTTATCGAATTCTGCACCGTAAATCTTGAACAGCGGCGCTTCCGCGGCACGTGTTGTCCCAAATAACCGGGCTTTAGCCCCGGTTGCCATAGTTCCATCAATTGTCCGACCGACGGCAAGTTGAAGGACCCTGCATTTCAAATTTCAATCAGGAGAATACATGAACTTCTTATCTAAACTTTTGCGCGGTATTGCTTTCGTCCCCGCCGTGGTCCACGGCATCGAAGGTCTGTTCGGCAGCCGTTCCGGAAACGAGAAAAAAGAAGCAGCTCTATCTTTTGTGGGTTCGGCACTCTCGATGACCGAAGCCATCGCCGCCCGCGAAATTCTCGACCAGGATAAGTTTAAAGAGGGCCTAGGGAAAATTGTGGACGGCACCGTTGAGTGCCTCAATGCCTCTGTCTGGGCTAAGCAGAAATAAAGGCAGAACTGTGGGCGCGGGCGTCCTCGCCCGCGCGGAAATCACCTGGCCGTCTCCCCGGCCCCACGAAGCCTTACTCTTTGTTCTCTCCGCCTGCGGCCGGCTCGGCCTCGCCCTGCGCTTGCGCTTGGCTTTCGGCTTCTTCCATCGCCTTTTTGGCCTCAGCCGCTCGCTTGGCGCGAATTTCCGCGCGTTTCTGGCGCTTTTCTTCTTGCAACTTCTCGCTGCCCAGCAACTCGATGAAAGCCTTGTCCGTCCCATCCCCGCGTTGCCATGCAGTACGTACGATTCTCAAATAACCGCCATTGCGGTCGCCAAAGCGGGGCGCAACCGTGTCGAACAGCTTGGTTACAGCCTCGCGCGTCATCAGATAGGAAGCTGCCTGCCGCCGCGCAGCCAGGTCTCCGCGCTTGCCCAGCGTGATCATCTTCTCAACTTGAGGACGCATCGCCTTTGCTTTTGGCACAGTCGTCTCGATGCGCTCTTCCACGATCAGGGACGTCACCAGATTGCGCAACAGCGAGCGCCGGTGCGCTGTGTTTCGTCCCAGTTTCCATCCCGCCTTTTTGTGACGCATTTCAAAACCTCTGTTGTTCGTTCTCAGTTTTCAGCTACTAGGACGGCCTAACTCGCTGCGCCCTACGGTTGCAAAGTTTCGAGTTTCAAGTCCTCTTCCGGCTCGAAACTCGAAACCTGAAACCTGAAACTCGAAGCTGCCCTAGAAGTTGTCGGGCTCGTGATCCCCGCCAAAATCTCCGTAAGCGCCGATTGGAATTGGAGCCTGCGGTCCGGGCACGGCATTGCCGTGCTCGTCAATTTTCATGCCAAGACTCAAGCCCATGGACTGCAGAATTTCCTTGATCTCGTTCAGCGACTTGCGCCCGAAATTCTTCGTCTTGAGCATCTCGGCCTCGGTCTTCTGCACCAACTCGCCGATGGTCTGAATATTGGCATTCTTCAGGCAGTTGTAGCTGCGTACCGAAAGCTCCAGCTCCTCCACCGAGCGATTGAGGTTCTCGTTCCGAATTTCCGGCTTGCGCTCCTCGGAAGAAGTCGCCGCCTCGATCTCCTCTTCAAAGTTGATGAAGATGTTCATATGATCCTTCAGCAGCTTCGCCGAGAGCCCCAGCGCGTCGGCCGGAGTGATCGAACCGTTCGTCCAGATTTCCACCGTCAGCTTGTCATAATCGGTGATCTGGCCCAGACGCGCGGCTTCAACCGTGTAGTTGCACTTACGCACGGGCGAGTGCACCGAGTCGATCGGAATGAAACCGATGCCAAGATCCTCGTCAAAATTCTTGTCCGCCGAAACGTAGCCGCGCCCGCGCTTCAGGCGCATTTCCATGTCCAGCTTGCCGCCTTCACTGACAGTAGCGATGTAGACATCTTTGTCGAGCACCTCGACATCCGCATCCGCTTCAATCATTCCCGAAGTGACGACCCCCGGCTGATCGGCGCGCAAGTAGATCGCTTTTGGCGCATCCCCGGAAAGTTTGAAGGGAATCTGCTTGAGGTTGAGGATGATGTCGGTCGCATCCTCGACCACTCCCGGAATCGACTGGAATTCGTGCAGTACGCCTTCAATCTTCACGGCAGTAACTGCCGCGCCTTCGATCGACGACAACAGCACGCGGCGCAGGGCATTGCCGATGGTCGTGCCGAATCCGCGCTCGAACGGCTGTGCCCAGAACATGCCGTATTTGTCGGTAAGCGACTCGGTGTCGGTGGCTAAGCGTTTCGGTTTCTGAAAACCTTTCCAAAGCATTCTTATTCTCCTTCGGCCATGCTGCTCACTAGCGGCTCCCCAAGCGGCCCCAGCTCAGGTCAGGCGCCGCTAACGGCGATCTGGCGCGAATGTAAAAGGCCAAAACACAGTTGGAGTTTCAAACTACTTACTATACAACTCGACGATCAGCTGCTCGTTCACCGGCAGCTGGATGTCTTCACGCTTCGGTAGCCCGAGAATGCGTCCCTTGTAATTGTCGCGATCGATTTCGAGCCAGTTGGGAACGGTCTGATGGCTCGAAAATTCTTTGGCGACCGCAAGGATCGGCAGCGTCTTGCTGTTTTCGCGAACCGTAATTTCTTCGCCCTGGCTGACCTGGTACGACGGGATGTTCACCTTGCGGCCATCCACCGCGACGTGACCATGACGCACCAGTTGCCGCGCCTGGCGTCGCGAAACCGCGAACCCCAACCGCAGCACGACCGAATCCAGCCTCCGCTCCAGTTGTTGCAGAAGCATTTCGCCGGTCACACCCTTGGTGCGCGCCGCTTTCTCGAAATAGTTGCGGAACTGGCCTTCCTGTACGAAGAAAATGCGCTTGGTTTTCTGCTTCTCGCGCAGCTGCAGGCCGTAGCCAACAACCTTGGCTTTCCGGTCTTTGCCATGTTGTCCGGGAGCGAAATTGCGCTTTTCGATCGGACACTTATCGCTGAAGCATTTGGCGCCTTTGAGGAACAGCTTCATGCCCTCGCGGCGGCACAGACGACATACCGGTGCTGTGTAACGTGCCATGTTTCTCCTTCTTGGTTACCGGTTTACAGGACTGGCTTCCCTTCGTCCCGGTAGAAAAATCAGTTTCCAGTTGCTAGTTCTCGGTTCTCAGTTACCTCGAGTTTTCTTTACCGGGAACTGACAACCGAGAACTGAGAACTTTCCTATACGCGACGCCGCTTTGGCGGACGGCAACCATTGTGCGGAATCGGCGTCGTATCTTTGATCGAACGCACTTCGATTCCGGCGGCCGACAGCGCTCGAATGGCCGATTCGCGCCCCGAGCCTGGTCCGCTGACTCTCACGTCCACGCTACGCAAGCCGTGATCGCGCGCCATATTGGCCGCGTTCATCGCCGCCTGCTGCGCGGCAAAGGGCGTCCCTTTACGCGATCCGCGGAAGCCGAGCGAACCCGAACTCTTCCACGAAATCACGTTTCCCGCCTGATCCGATATCGTGACAATTGTGTTGTTGAAAGACGCTTGAATGTGCACCAGTCCGTGGGGCACGTGCTTGCGCTCTTTCTTCTTGAACTTCTTGGTCTTGCCCTTTTTCTCCGGAGCCGCGCCGGCTGTCGTTCCTGCTGCTGCCGCTTTTGCCATAATTTCAGTTCTCAGTTCTCAGTTCTCAGTTCTCAGCCAAATCCACTGAAAACCAAACGCTGAATTCAAAGTTCGTTCCCAGTCTCGGCTCATTCTCGTGCTTGCTGTTGTAACCGAGAACTGACACCCGAAAACTGAGAACTTGTTCTTACGTCTTCGCCGCCGACTTCTTCTTCTGCGCGACCGTGCCCTTGCGCGGTCCTTTGCGGGTGCGTGCGTTGGTGTGCGTGCGCTGTCCCCGAACCGGCAGGTTACGGCGGTGCCGGTACCCGCGATAAGATCCGATTTCGATGAGCCGCTTGATATTCATCGAAACCTCTTTGCGCAAATCGCCTTCCACCATGCCTTCGGCTTCGATCACCTGGCGGATGCGATTCACTTCGTCCTCGCTCAGGTCCTGGACTTTCTTCATCGCGTCCACGTTGGCCTGATCGAGAATGCGCGCGGCGCGCGGAGTGCCGATTCCGTAGATATAAGTCAGCCCGATATTGATCCGCTTCTGCCGCGGAAGATCGACGCCTGCAATACGTGCCATGATGCTCCTCGGTTATCCTTGGCGTTGCTTGTGTTTCGAATTTACGCAGATCACCCGCACCACGCCTTTGCGGTGGATGATCTTGCACTTGTCGCAAATTTTCTTTACCGATGCTCGGACTTTCATAAGGCAGTTCTCAGTTCCCGGTTCTTAGTTCTCAGTGATGCCCAAACTAGAGTCGCTCCAAACGTCGCCTGCTCAATATTTTGATCCGACTCCATTTTTCTTCGATACCGCACCCATTTCTTTGTCATCCCGAGCGGAGCGAGGGATCTGGGTTTATTTATAACGATACACAATCCGTCCGCGATTCAGGTCATACGGCGAAAGCTCGACTGCTACCTTGTCGCCCGGAAGAATGCGGATGAAATTCTTGCGCATCTTTCCGGAAACATGCGCCAGAACCTGGTGCTTGTTTTCCAACTCGACTTTGAACATCGCGTTGGGCAGCGGCTCGATCACCGTTGCCATGACTTCAATCGCGTCTTCTTTGCTCATGCACTCCTTAGTTTATCGAACAAGAGATCCCTCGCTAGGCTCGGGATTTCGGCAGCGGGCTCCCGCTTCGCTCGCGCCCGCTCGACGCCTCAACTTCAATCGCGTCTTCTTTGCTCATGCACTCCTTAAACAGCTCTCAGCTGTCAGTTATCAGCTTTCAGCCAGGAGATACTTTGCTGAAAGCTGAGAGCTGAAGGCTGGCAGCTTCATTGCGTCAAAATCAGTGGCCCATTCTTCGTAACGGCCACACAGTGCTCAAAATGTGCGCTGTAGCTGCCGTCTTCTGTCACTGCGGTCCACTTATCTTTCAAAACCCGCGTGCCGGGCTTGCCGAAATTTACCATCGGCTCGATTGCCAGCACCATGCCCTCGCGCAAGTGGGCCCCATGACCGCGCGTGCCAAAATTCGGCACTTGCGGCTCTTCGTGAAGCCGGGTACCGATGCCATGCCCAACAAATTCCCGCACTACGCTGAAGCCATTGGCTTCAACCAGTTCTTGCACCGCCGCGCCAACATCACCCACCGTGTTTCCGATTCGCGCCGCTGCAATCCCGCGGTAAAGCGATGCCTCGGTGATCTCCAACAGCTTCTTCAACTCGTCCGAGACTTCCACTACCGGAACTGTTATGGCCGCGTCCCCGTAGTACCCGTCCAGCACCACGCCGCAATCGATGGAAACGATATCTCCCGCCTGCAGCACCCGTTTTTCAGACGGGATCCCGTGTACGATCTCCTGATTAATCGAAGTGCACAGCACGCAGGGATAATCGAAATAGCCCTTGAATGCCGGCGTCGCTCCCAGTTCCTCGATCTTCTTTTCGGCGGCGCGCTCCAGATCCATCGTGCTCGCACCCGGAACGACCAGCCCGCGAACGTGCTCCAGGACCTGGCGAACGATGCGGCCGCTGCGGCGCATTTTGTCGATCTCCGCCGCCGACTTGCAAGTAATCGCCATCAGGAATGCGCGCCGCAGGACTGCGCTATCAGTCTCATCATCTGTGCTGTCACTTCCGGCACCGGAACATCGCCGTTCACCGAAACCAAACGTCCCTTTTCCCAGTAATAGTCCGCTACCGGCTTGGTCTGGGTTTCATAAGCGGCCAGGCGCTCCCGGATGACTTCCTCGCGGTCATCGTTGCGAGTCACCAGCTTGAGACCATCAACGTCACAGACTTCATCAACGCGGGGTGGCTGAAGGTAGATGTTGTAGATGTGTCCAGCGGGACAAGTGCGGCGCCCTGTGAGCCGACGCAATAACTGATTATAGTCGACCTCGATCTGGATCACAATCGGCAACCTCTTGCGGTCATGAGAGTTGTCAAAGAACTCGCTCTCCAGGAAGGCGTCCAGCCATCCTGCCTGCGCCGGAGTTCGCGGGAACCCGTCGAGGATGAATCCTTGCCGCGCATCCTCCTGGCGCAATCGCCACGCGACCATGTCGCAAACCAAACCGTCCGGGACCAACTCGCCCCGCGCCATGATGGCCTTGGCCTGCATGCCCAGCTCGGTTTGCCGCGCCACATTCTCCCGAAGAATGTCTCCGGTGGAAATGTGCGGGACCTTGCACTGGTCCGCCATCATCTTGGCCTGGGTGCCCTTGCCCGCTCCCGGTGCACCCAGAAGAATCACTGCAATCTTGTCCCTGGCCTTATCCGCCATGCCTTTGCCCCGGCTCTGGTTTCATCCGCACAAGCCAACAAGCATGCTGCCGAGGGAGATTCCTGCACAGCCGCAGCTATGCCCAATTCCTGCGTCCGCGAATGCGTCCGCTTCGTGGACTGAATCCTTCGTAGTGACGCATCACCAATTGCGCTTCGATCTGCGTGACCGTGTCCATGGCCACGCCTACCACGATCAGCAACGATGTGCCGCCGAAATAGAAGGTCACACCTAATCCGTTCAGGAACCAGCTCGGCGCGTTTTCGAATAGACGCCCGAATGGTCCCCACAGGTGCTGTAAATGAATGCCGGTGATCATCCATTCTGGAATGAACGAGATGATGATCAGGTATAAACCGCCGACCAGCGTGATGCGGGTCAGAATGTCATTGATCGCATCCGCGGTGCGCCTTCCCGGCCGGATCCCGGGAATAAAGCCGCCGTACTTCCGCATGTTGTCGGCGACTTCGTTGGGATTAAAGATGATGGAAACGTAAAAGTAGGCGAAGAAAACGATGCCAACCGCGTACAGAAACTCGTACAGCGGTTCGCCCCAGCGCAGCCAATCGAGAATGGGGCCGATAACCTTATTAGTGTGCCAGGCAAAAAACGCGGTCTGCGGCAAAGTCAAAATCGATGACGCGAAGATCACCGGCATGACGCCGCCGCTGTTGACGCGCAGCGGCAGGTGAGTGGACTGTCCGCCCATGACTTTACGGCCAACTACGCGCTTCGCATACTGCACTGGTATTCGGCGTTCGCTGCGTTCCACGTACACGATGAATGCGACGATAAGGATCATCATCGCAACCAGCAAAATCATCGCCGGGAACGTAAACGCGCCCCAGGCGTCGTTCTTAGCCTTATCGACCAGGTCAGCAACGCCGCGTGGAAGACCTACCACGATGCCGGCGAAAATCAACAGCGACATGCCGTTGCCAATGCCGCGATCCGTGATCTGCTCGCCCAGCCACATGATGAAGGCGCTGCCCGTGGTCAGGGTCAGCATCGTCATCAGAATGAAACCGAAGCCCGGGTTGACGACAAAATCGCCGCCCTTTTGCAAGCTCACCGCAATACCCAGCGACTGCACCGCGCTGAGCACCACGGTCAGATAACGCGTCCACTGCGTGATCTTCTTGCGTCCCAGCTCGCCTTCCTTTTGCAACTTGGCAAGCGGTTCGTAAACTACGGTGAGCAACTGCAGGATGATCGACGCCGTGATGTACGGCATGATGCCCAGGGCGAAAATCGTCAAGCGGCGCAGCTGGCCTCCGCTGAACAGATCGACGAAGCCCAGGAACGTCCCCTGATTCTGTTGGAAGAATTGCTGCAGCTTGTCAGCGTTAATGCCCGGGGTAGGGATGTGCCCGCCCAGGCGGTACACCGCCAGCATCGCCAGCGTGAATAAAATCCGCTTGCGAAGATCAGGAATACGGAAAATGTTGGCAAATTTCTCGAACATTACTGCACAACCTCAAACTTGCCGCCGGCTTTGGTGATCTTTTCCTGCGCCGATTTGGAGAACTTATGCGCCTGCACTGTCAGCGCGGATTTCAGCTCTCCGTCCCCCAAAACCTTGATGGGAGCTTTGCCCTTGACGACCCCGGCTTTGCGCAAAACCTCGGGCGTAATGGTCGACTCGCCCAGCCCGGCCAGTCTTTCCAGGCTCACGATACTGTACTCAGTCCGAAAAATATTGGTGAAGCCGCGCTTGGGCAAGCGGCGGTGAAGCGGCATCTGTCCGCCTTCGAAACCGCGCAGCATGCGCGAACCGCTGCGCGAGCGCTGTCCCTTGTGGCCGCGCGTCGAGGTCTTGCCCATACCGGATCCCATGCCCCGGCCCACGCGCTTGCGCTTCTCGCTCGACTTCCGGGGTGCGTGAACATTCGAAAGATTCATGACCATTTCCTTATCGGCCAGCCTGTCCGTTGCTGACGATCTCGACCAGGTGGGGAACCTTGGCCACCATCCCGCGTATGGCAGGCGTATCGGGCCGCTCAATCACCTGATTCAGGCGAGTGAATCCCAGTCCCTTGACAACTTTCTTGTGTTTTACCGGAGCACAGATCGCCGACCGCACCCACTTCAGCTGAATCGTGCCGCCGCTCTTGTTGGATGTCTTTGCCGCCATAATGATTCCTTGTATGACACTCGCTAGAGTTCCTCGACCGTTTTTCCGCGGAGCGCAGCAACGTCTTCCCGCTTTTTCAATTTCTTCAGCGCATCGAAGGTGGCCTTGATCACATTGTGCGGATTCGTAGTGCCAATGGATTTTGTCAGCACGTTCTGTACACCCGCTGAGGTCATCACCGCGCGCACTGCGCCGCCGGCAATGACGCCAGTGCCTTCGGGCGCCGGCTTCAGCAGAACGCGTCCAGAGCCGTAACGGCCCAGCACCAGGTGCGGAATCGTGGTCTGCGTCAGGTTGATGCGCATCAGGTTTTTCTTGGCCGACTCGATTCCTTTGCGGATCGCCTGAGGAACTTCCTTGGCTTTCCCTGATCCAAAGCCAACCACCGCAGCGCTGGGATCCCCTACCACGACCAAAGCAGCGAACGACAAATTCTTGCCGCCCTTGACAACCTTGGTGACCCGGTTAATCGCGACCACTTGATCTTTCAACTGGTACTGCCCAGCGTCGAGCTTCTTAACACTTGTAATTGCCATCTTGTAGTTCTCAGTTCTCAGTTCTCAGTTAGGCTCGGCTCCTGTTCCAATGAGAACTGGGAACCAAGAACTGAGAACTAAAATTTCAACCCGCCCTCGCGCGCCGCATCGGCCAGAGCCTTGATGCGCCCGTGATAAAGGTATCCGCCCCGGTCAAACACAACTTTATCGATGCCCTTAGCCTTCGCTCGCTCCGCAATGGTTTTGCCCACCGACTTGGCCGAGGCAACATTACCGCCGGTGCGCCGCTCGCCCTTCTTGCCTTCGGCGCTGTTGGCCGCGACGATCGTTTGCCCTTTCAGATCGTCAATCAACTGCACGTAGATGTGGTTGAGCGACCGGTACACATTCAACCGAGGGCGCTCCGACGTGCCGAGCACCTTTTTTCGAATGCGGTCATGTACCCGCTGGCGCGTCGCGTTCTTTCCAAGTTTAGTAAGCATGTTATTAGTCCTGGGTCGTTCGTCTTTGGTCGTCGGTCTACGCAAACACGTAACGACCAACAACCAACGCTAACGACTATTTCGCTCCCGTCTTACCAACCTTCTTCTTCAGCCGTTCGCCAGCATAGCGCACGCCTTTGTTCTTATACGGATCGGGCGGACGCAACGCGCGCATCTCGGCCGCGACTTGCCCAACCTTCTGGCGGTCAATGCCGCTTAAAGAGATTCGAGTCTGTTTGGGATCGATGGCGGCATCGACACCGGCGGGCAGGGGATACTCAATCGGATGCGAGTAGCCCAAGCTGAACACCACAGTGCTCTTGCCCTTCATTTCGGCGCGATATCCGATGCCAACAATTTCCAGTTCGCGCGTCCAGCCATTGGTCACACCATGCACGGCATTGTTGACCAGGGCGCGGGCCAAACCATGCACGGCGGCTTGCGAATCATTCTCGCGCAAGGCGACCAGATGCCCGTCCTGCTGTTCAACTTTGATTCCCCGCGGCAGCGGCGTATCCAGCTTGCCCTTAGGACCCTGAATGGCGACCACATTGCCGTCAATCTTGACGGTTACGCCTTTCGGCAGCGCGACCGGTTTTTTTCCAATTCGTGACATAAATAAGCTCTCAGCTCTCAGCCTTCAGCTACTAGCTTCTAGCTACTAGCCTCTAGCAACCCAACAACTTCGCTCGTTTGCACTGACTCCTGACTACTGTCTGCTGGCTACTAGCTACCAGATCTGGCAGAGCACTTCTCCGCCCACGCCTGCTTTGCGCGCCTGGCGGCCGGTCATGACACCTTTCGGCGTCGTCAAAATGTTAATTCCCATGCCGCCCAACACGCGCGGAATTTCCGTGCGGCGAACATAAACGCGGCACCCGGGGCGCGAAACCCGCTCCACATTGGAAATAGCGGCTTCATTATTGTTGCCGTACTTCAGGTACACCCGCAGAAGCTTGTGTCCCTCTTCTTCGGTGGCCTTGTAGTTGGCGATGTAGCCCTCCTCTTTCAGGATGCGGGCAATCTCCACCTTCAGCCTGGAAGCGGGAATATCGACTTTCTGGTGTCGCGCGGACGCCGCATTGCGGATTCGCGCCAGCATGTCTGCGACCGGATCGGTCAACCTCATCTTCGCCTTCTCCTCAAACTGCCCGTTCGCTCCGCCTTCGACGAAGAACCTGCGGCAGTTTCATTCTTACTCTCTCGTCTCAGTGCTACCCGGCTGACAAATGCCGGCGCTACCAGGACGACTTGAACACCCCAGGAATTTCTCCTCGCAGCGCCAGCCCGCGGAAGCACAAGCGGCAAATGCCGAACTTCCTCAGGTAGGCCCGCGGCCGCCCGCAAATTTTGCAGCGGTTGTGCTTGCGCGTGGAGAACTTGGGTTTCTTCACATTGCCCGGTTTAACCGAGCTTTCCGCGCCATCTTTGACTCGTTTTGCTGTCGTTGCCACTTAGCTTTTAGCTCCTAGCTACTAGCTTCTAAGCTGTCAGCTCTCGGCTTTCAGCTCTCAGCCAATCCTCTTTGAAACTCGAAACCTGAAACTGGTACTTTGTCACGCCCGGAACGGCATTCCCAGGTGCCGCAAGAGCGCTCGCGCTTGATCGTCAGAGCGCGCGGTGGTCACAATCGTGACATTCATTCCCTTCAATTTGTCGACCTTCGCGTAATCGATTTCCGGAAAGATCAACTGATCGTGCAAACCCAGCGTGTAATTGCCTCGTCCATCAAACGATTTGGTCGAAACGCCGCGAAAGTCGCGTACACGAGGCAGAACAACATTCACCAGGCGATCGAAGAATTCGTACATGCGGTCGCCGCGCAACGTTACCATCGCGCCGATCGGCATGCCTGCCCTGACTTTGAATGCAGCAATGGATTTCTTCGCTTTGGTGATAACCGGCTTCTGGCCGGTGATCTGGCCCAATTCATTGGCGGCAGGGTCGAGAACTTTTGCGTTTTGCGTCGCTTCGCCGACACCCATGTTGACGACAATCTTGTGCAGGTGCGGCACGGCCATGGGATTTCCCAGGTCAAACTCTTTCATCAGCGCGGGAGCGACTTCCTTTTCAAAACGCGTCTTCAAACGCGGCCGCTCCTTGGCGCTGTGCCGCGGTCGGCCAGTTGGCTTCTCTTCAACCGCAGCCGCCTGCTGCCCCTTCTTGCCCTTTTGTTCTTTATCCTTCGCCATCACTGCCTCAATTTTGCAATTTTGTAATCGGGTAATTTCGCAATTTAAGACCCAACATCTCGCCGCGCTACAAATTACAAAATTCCGAAATTACCAAATTACGAATTAAGCTTTGTCCAGCGTTGTGCCGCACTTTTTGCAAATCCGCACCTTGCGGTCGCCGCGAACCTCATGTCCGATCCGCACCGGGCCGCAACTTGGACACACCAGTTGCACATTGGAAAGCGAAATCCGGCTCTCCTGTTCGGCGATGCCGCCCTGGATATTGCGCTGCGGATTCGGCCGCACATGCTTCTTCACCATCATCACGTGTTCAACCAGAACTTTGCCTTCCGCAGGGAACACGCGCAGCACGCGGCCTTCTTTGCCCTTGTCGCGGCCGGTGATTACTTTCACCGCGTCATTCCGCCGGATATCGACTCGCTTACGACCTCTTAACGCTGCTGTTGCCGTTGCCATCTCAACCTCAGTTTCTAGTTTCAGGTTTCGAGTTTCGAGAAACCAGCTGGAAACTGGAAACTCGAAACTGCCCTACAACACTTCCGGAGCTAACGAAACGATCTTCAAAAACTTCTTCTCGCGTAACTCGCGCGCTACCGGGCCGAAGACGCGTGTGCCTACGGGCTCACCGGCATCATTGATCAACACCGCCGCATTCTGGTCGAAGCGAATATAAGTGCCGTCGCGGCGGCGATGTTCTTTGCGCGTGCGCACGACTACTGCCTTCACCACTTTACCTTTCTGAACCTGCCCGTCGGGCGCGGCTTCTTTCACGCTGGCAGTGATCACGTCACCCAACCCCGCATTCAATCCCGTACCGCCGCCGAGCGGCAGGATCATCTGCAGCTTGCGAGCGCCGGAGTTGTCGGCGACCTCCAGCATGGTTCTCATCATCACGGCCATAATCAATCTCCCTCGAAGCCGGCAGCTAGCTGGCAGCTTGCGTGTCAACGTTGGCCAGCGCTTCCGGCGCCAGCGCGGCCTTGCGAATCACTTCTTTCAAGCGCCACCGCTTCAACTTGGATAACGGGCGAGTCTCCTCGAGCCGCACGATGTCGCCCACGTGCGCGGTGTTCTGCTCATCATGCGCGTAAAATTTCTTGTCGTGCGAGACCACGCGGCCATAGAACCCGTGTCCCTTGGTGCGCGTCACTTTCACCACGATGGTCTTGTTCATGCGGCTGGAAACCACCTCTCCCACCACCGCCTTGCGACGACCCGCTTTCGCTTCTGTCGTTGTCTCCGCCATATCTACTTCCTCTCCGCTTTCGCGGCCGCCAGTTCCTGCTCGCGCATGATGGTCTTCACCCGCGCAATGTCCTTGCGCAGCCCACGGATCTTCTTCAGGCTCTCCGTCTGTCCCATGTTCATCTGGAACTTCAGCTTGAAGAGCTGATCGTTGAGCTCGCGCTCCTGTTGCCGAAGCTCGGCGTCGGTCAAGTTGCGAATCTTTTCTGCTTTCATAAAAAAACCAGTTCTCAGTTCTCAGTTAGTGAGCAGTTGCGCGCTGCACGAATGTCGTTCTGATCGGCAGCTTGTGAGACGCGAGCCGCATCGCTTCCTGCGCATCGGCCACGCTGACGCCTTCCATTTCAAACAGAATTTTGCCCGGCTTGACCACCGCCACCCAGTGATCCGGCGCGCCCTTGCCTTTTCCCATACGGGTTTCGGCCGGTTTCTTGGTGACGGGCTTGTCGGGAAAGAGGCGAATCCAAACTTTGCCGCCGCGCTTGACGAAGCGCGTGATGGCCACGCGGCTCGCTTCAATCTGGCGATCGCTGATCCAGCCCGGCTCCAGAACTTTCAACCCATACTGGCCGAAAGCCAGCTCCGAACCGCGCCAGGCCTTGCCCGCCATGCGCCCGCGCTGCTGCTTGCGGTACTTAACTTTTTTCGGCATCAACATAGCTAGTTCTCAGTTCTCGGTTAAAACGCACCCGACTGTACGGCTGCGGGTTGCGATTCGCGTTTCTTCTGCGACAAGATTTCCCCGCGATAAATCCAGGTCTTCACCCCGATGACGCCGTAAGTGGTGCGCGCCTCGGTGAAGCCGTACTCGATATCGGCACGCAGCGTGTGCAGCGGCAAACGGCCTTGCAGGTACCACTCGGAGCGCGCAATTTCGTTTCCGTTCAGCCGCCCGCTGACACGAACCTTGATCCCCTTACAGCCGAAGCGCAGCGCCGAATCCACCGCCTTGCGCATCGCCCGCCGGAAACCTACGCGCTTTTCCAGTTGCAGCGCGATCGATTCGGAGACCAGCTGAGCATCGAGCTCCGGCTTGTGGACTTCTTGGATGTCGATGTACACATCCCGCCCACCCATACGCTTCTGCACTTCCTGCTTGAGCTTGTCGATCTCAGCGCCCTTGCGGCCGATGATGATACCTGGACGCGCGGTCTTGATGATGATGCGCAGCTTGTTGCCGGGACGCTCGATCTCAATCGTGCTCACACCCGCGGACTTGAGCTTGTCCTTGAGCTCATTCTTTAGCCTGACGTCTTCGAGCAGTTGCTTGTCATAGTCGCGCTCGGCGAACCAGCGGGACTTCCACGGCTTGGTGTACCCGAGCCGGAATCCGTAGGGGTGAACTTTCTGTCCCATAATTTCTCCTAGTGTGGCGCGGACGCGCTTGTCCGCGGCCGTCTACTTGGCAGCAGCTTTCTTCTTGCCCTTGCCTGCTACTGCTTTCTTCTTCGATTTCTTAGCCGCCGTCTTTGCCGGAGCGGCTTGCTTTGCTTCAGCGCCGACTACCGTGGCGACACCTTCCTTACCGTTTTTCCCGCGCTCCGCCAGGGCAATCTCGATGTGAGCGATTCGCCGCACGTAGCGGTAGGCGCGTCCCATCGGGGCAGGCCGAATGCGCTTCATCCGTGGACCGTCGTTGGCTACCGCGCGCTTCACGTAGAGGTTGTCGACGTCAACATCCGTGCCCTTTTCCGTGCTCAGATAGTTGGCATTCTCCACGGCAGACCGCAGCAGCTTCTCGATCGTCGACGCCACCCGCTTCTTGGTAAACGCGAGCGTGTTGAGCGCGTCTTCAACCTTGCGGCCCTTGATCAAGTCCAGCACCAGACGCGCCTTTTGGGGCGAGACGCGCATGAACCGTGCTTCCGCTCGAAATTCCATAATAGCTACTAGCTCCTAGCCACTAGCTCCGAGCTAAACCGGAGCCAGAAACCTCGGTTACATTAATCTCTCGACTCAATATGCTTTTAACTAGTAGCCAGAGGCTAGTAGCTAGAAGCTACGGTCTCACGCCTTGGGTGCCGCTGGCGCGGCCGGAGCCGCCGCTCCCGCAGCCGGCACCGGAGCTCCCGGACCGCCGGGCACACCCGCTGGTCTGGCAGCTACCTCGGTGGCCGCCTTCATCGAGTGTCCCTTGAAGGTGCGCGTGAAGCTGAACTCACCCAGCTTGTGCCCCACCATGTTTTCGGTGATGTACACCGGAATGAACTTCTTTCCGTTGTGCACCGCGATGGTGTGTCCCACCATTTCGGGCACGACTGTCGAACGCCGCGACCAGGTGCGCAGGACTTTCTTCTCATTGCGCGCATTCATGCCCTCTACCCGTGTCATCAGGTAGCTATCCACGAACGCCCCTTTTTTTGTTGAACGTGCCATAAAATCAGTTCTCGGTTCTCAGTTCTCAGTTACTTGCTTCGACGGTTCACGATGAATGCATCGGTCCGCTTGTTGTTGCGAGTCTTGTAGCCACGGGTCGGCTGTCCCCACGGAGTTACCGGGTGACGGCCGCCGGAAGTCTTGCCTTCGCCGCCGCCGTGTGGATGATCGACCGGGTTCATCGAAACACCGCGGTTGACCGGACGCCGTCCCAACCAGCGGGTCCGCCCGGCTTTGCCGACGGTTACGTTTTCGTGATCGACATTGCCGACCTGACCAATGGTTGCCATGCAATCCTGGAGCACCTTGCGAGTCTCGCCCGAGGGCAGCTTGATCAAGGCATAATCGCCTTCTTTGGCGACCAGTTGCGCGGCGCCGCCGGCCGACCGCACCATCTGTGCGCCTTTTCCTGGGCGCAATTCAACATTGTGTACCGTCGTGCCCGGAGGAACATTGCGCAGCGGCAGAGCGTTGCCCACGAGAATGTCAGCATCGGGTCCGCTGACGATCTTCTGGCCGACTTTCAATCCATCCGGTTGCAGGATGTAGCGTTTCTCGCCATCGGCATAAGCCACCAGAGCGATGCGCGCCGAGCGGTTGGGATCGTATTCGATCGAAACCACGGTGGCGGGAATGCCAGTCTTCTCGCGCTTGAAGTCGATGATGCGCAGCTTGCGCTTGTGTCCACCGCCACGATGCCACAAGGTGATGTCACCGCTGTTGCGACGTCCGCCGCTGCGCTGCTTGGGTTCGAGCAGCGGCTTGTGCGGCGAGGTCGTCGTGATGTCATCGTTCCGCAGCGTGGTGCGATAGCGCAGGGTCTGGGTTGTCGGTCTGTAAGTCTTGATTGCCATAAAATCAGCTCTTAGCTACTAGCTCTTAGCCTCTAGCCAGCACGAAGCCGGTCTTGCTGACTCCTGACTGCTGACTCCTGACTACAAATTCTGCGCGTATTCCGGCATTTTTTCGCCGGACTTCAGGCGCACATACGCCTTCTTCCAATCCGGGCGATAACCGGCGAACTTGCCACGGCGGCGTTCTTTGCCAGGAAAGTTGGCGGTGCGCACCGAATCCACTTTCACTTTAAAAATCGCCTGCACGGCTTCCTTGATCTCGGTCTTGGTCGCGGTGGGCGCCACCTGGAAAACCAGCGTGCCCTGCGTCTCTTTCACGGCGAGGCCTTTTTCCGTGATCACCGGACGGCGAATGATCTGATAATGCGATTTCATTACGCCACCTCCGCCGCTTCACGGCGCGCTCGTTTGCGTGGCGCGCGTGTTGCTTTCTTTTCCACGTCAGCGTCCGGAGCGCCGCGCTGCCTCTTGGAAACCGAGCCCTTCAAAGACAACTGCAAGCGTTCCAGCGCCGGTTCCGCGAATACCACCCGGTCATAACGCAACAGGTGGTAGGGATGCACTTCGTGTCCGCGCACCAGTTCGCATCCATCGAGATTACGTGACGCCAGTTCCAAATTGCGGTTCTCGCGCTTGGGTTCCTCGACCAGCAACACAGTGGAATCGACTTTCAAAGCGTCGAGCGCTTCGCGCATCTGCTTGGTCTTGGGTTCCTGCAAATCAAATGCGTTCACGATGACCAGCTTGCCATCGTTGAACTTGGCAGCCAGCGCGGATCGCAATGCCCCCAGCAACTTCTTGCGTGGGAAGGTGTAATCGTAGGAGCGCGGTTGCGGTCCGTGAACCGTGCCTCCGTGGCGCCACAGCGGCGAGCGAATCGAGCCTACGCGCGCGCGGCCGGTGCCTTTCTGCTTCCACAGCTTTTTGCCCGAACCAGAGACCAGCTTGCGGTTCTTGGTGGCATGCGTTCCGGCGCGAAGCGATGCGCGATAGTGCTTGACCGCTTCCCACAGCAGGTCCTCGTTGATCGCGCCGAATACTTCGTCGGCGAGATCGAACGTACCCACCTTTTTGCCGGTCAGATCGTGTATGTCAATCGTTGCCATAAGTAGCTTCTAGCTCCTGCTTCCAGCTAGCCCTTCTTTGCCGCGCGCTTGGCCGCCTTCAACGGATCGACCGTGGCCGCGCCGGCGAATCCACGCCGCTCTCGTGGCGGATTCTTCGCCTTGTTGATGATGAGATACCCACCGTTCGGACCGGGCACGCTGCCTTCTACCACCAAAAGATTTTCTTCCTTGTCGACGCCCAGGATGCGCAGGTTGCGAGCCGTAACTCGCGCGTTCCCCATGTGTCCCGACATCCGCATACCCTTGAACACCCGGGAAGGGAACGCCGAGGAGCCGATCGAGCCGGTAATCTGGAACATCGAGCCGTGAGACTTTGGGCCGCCGCCAAAATGATGCCGCTTTACCACACCGGCAAAGCCGCGTCCTTTGCTGGTTCCGATCACATCGACAAACCTTTCGTTTTCGAAAATCTCCACCAGCACGCGGTCACCTACTTTGATCGCGCCGTTGCCATCACCTTGCGCCTTAGTCTCGTCCACTTCGATGGGCACTTCGCGAAGAAACTTAACCGGAGGCAGATTGTGCTTGGCAAAGTGGCCGCGCATCGGCTTGGTCAGGCGCTTCTCCTTAACAAATTCGACCAGTCCCAACTGTGCCGACTCATATCCGTCCCTCACCGCCGACTTTGCCTGGGTAATCACGCACGGCCCCGCCTGTAGAACTGTTGCCGGACGAACCTCGCCCTTCGAATCGAAGAGCTGCGTCATGCCGACTTTCTTTCCTAAAATTCCAGCTATCTTTGCCATCTCACATCTCCCTCCCAGCGTGGCTCAGCGGCTATTGGCTGGGTTTGTGTGGCGCGGGCGCCCTCGCCCGCGAGTTGCGGAGCTTCGCTCCGCCTGGACGGCCGAGGCGGTCGTCCCCACACGGACCTATTTGTGCCCTTCTTTGCCGAATGCCTTAATCTCGACATCGACACCCGCCG
>DASSIO010000240.1:0-14333 GCA_035691825.1 Terriglobales bacterium
CGGTTTTGAGAAACGAGGAGAGCGGCTGCTCCATAGCTTCTTTGACGGTCCAGCCATATAGCCGCTCGGCACCTTCATTCCAGTACGACACGGTACCGTCGAGGCGGCGAATGAAGATGGCATCATTGGCCAGGTCGAGCAATCGAGCCTGTTCGCGTAATTTGGCGGCTTGTTTCTCCAGAGCTTCCTGGGCGTCCACGCGTTCGCGCACCTGGGTCTGAAGCTCCTGGTTAGCGCGGGAGAGCTCCGCAGTGCGTTCACGAATGCGTGCATCGAGCAAATCGTGGGCTTGGCGCAGCTCTTGCTCGGCCAGTTTGCTGCTGGTGATGTCGGCGGCGACCCCGAGCACGTGGCCAGCGTCCGGGGAGGACTCCGGCGCGAGTTGACCGCAAACTCTGACCCACACGATTGCGCCGTCGGGCTTTACGACCCGAACCTCGGCCTCCTGTCTACCTTTGCCTTGCAGGGCATTGTCGATGGCCTGCTTCAGGGGCGCGCGATCGTCAGGATGGACGTGTTCCACCCAGCTCTCGAATTTGCGGTCAGGAACCAGATCGCGCAAAGCGGGCAGATCTACGGAAACCCTGACTTCACCTGTGCGAACATTCCAGTCGAAGGCGTTCACGTCAGCGATTTCCTGCGCGCGGCGAAAACGTTCTTCCGCTTCGGGTGAGGAGGAATTCACGATGACTGGCGCCTCGTAGGACTGAAATGGTCTACTGCCGTGGGCATTTCCCAACGGAATCTCCTGTGCTGCCGGCCCTTGCTATGGTGTCGCGGCGTGGTACAGCTCGATTCGGGCGCGCAGCTAACCCTGCTAAGAACCTATGTTAGGGTGGAGTCGAAGGACTCCGAAACTCAGAAGGCCATCTGGTAAAAGCACTTTACACCAGCTCTGGAAAGATGTCATCGGCTGGCCTGTGCAATAATTTGATAAGAATCCGCAATGAGGATGGTTATGAGCAACGGACACAAGGTGTTCTGCGTAAAATTCCAGCGCGAGCTGCCCGGACTAGATGAGCCACCGTTCGACACCGAACTGGGCAAAAAAGTGTATGAGAACGTTTCCCAGGACGCCTGGAACATGTGGATGGAGCACTGCAAGATTCTGCTGAATGAATACCGGCTCAACCCGGCGCGCAAGGAAGATCAGCAGGTGATTGTCAACCAGCTGGAGCAGTTCTTCTTCGGGGAAGGAGCCGCCCTGCCCAAGGAATTCGTTCCACCGTCACAAAAATAGGCCCGGCATTTAGGCGAAGTGCGAACTCAGCGGGGCTAGCACCGGGTAAAACATTGCCCGCATGCGACTTGCCTCGGGGCATCTTGCTGTGCCCGGGAAACATCAGAGTAGAAGCTCAAATCCCATGTAAAGCTCGCCGAATGCGGGGATGACTCAAGAAAGTAACAGCGATTTTCTTCGGCGAAGCGCGCCTTTAAAGGAGGAGGAATCGGTAGAATGTAAGAAACCTGCGGCCACCTGAATTCATGAGCTTTTTACAATCCTGCAATCATTCTGAAATGGGTGCCGTTTAACCTGGCAGCATGACAACACAAACCATGCACAACGTAGCGCCGGTCTTGCCGGCCGGCAGTATCGAAGTGGAGGAAAAGAAATTGGCTTTGGCTTTGTATCGCACGAAATTAGGAGACGCTACCATCCTGCACTGTAAAGGACGGCTGGTGTTTCGTCAGGAGGCGGCGGCGCTTTCCCATGCTGTCATGGAACTGCTGGAGAGCCGGCAAAACGTAGTTTTGGATTTGCAGGGTGTTACCGGTATGGATAGCGCCGGCATGGGCGAGTTGGTTTCCTTGCACATGTGGGCTCAGGGAAAGGGACGCAGCTTGAAGCTTTCAGGGTTGACGAGCCGGATCCGGCACCTTCTGGAGCTTACGAATTTGACATCGGTTTTTGAGATCTATCCGACCGAGGAAGCGGCGGTAAGAGACTCGCGTATCGAAGTGGCGTGAGAAGAAATATGAGGCAAGAGTTGACCGTGACCGCAGGTGCTCACAACCGAGATTATGTTTGCGGAGCTCCGCTCCGCCGGGCAGACGGCGACGTCTGTCCATACGTGAGCTTCGAGAGACTCTGATATAACCCAGTCAGTGCTCCCGCTGGAAACGGAAGCGACCACGGCGCTCCAGGGCAGCCGCTTCCGCAACTTTCAGGAATGCGCGCGCGGCATGCGAGAGGCTCGCTTCTTTGCGGTGGACGAGCCGAATCTTACGTTGCAGTTGCAACTCCTTCACTGGAATTCTAACCAGTTCGCCTCGCGCCAACTCACCTTCGACGGTGATTTCGGGCACCATCGCTACTCCATTGCCCATAATCAGAAACCGTTTGATGGCTTGCAGAGTAGGAAGCTCAACATCCATGTGCAGAGGTGTTTTGTGGCGACGAAAAGCCTGAATCACCTTTTCGCGATAAGGCGAAGGCACAATGTGCGCGACGAAGGATTCGGCTCCCAATTGACGAATGCTCACTTGCTTGGAGCCCGCTAGCGGATGGGGAGGCGAGACGACAAAAGCCAACTCGTCGAGATAAACCACGATCGAGCACAGGAGCGGCTCCTGGGGATCGTAGGTCAGCAGTCCTAGCTCTACATTGTGCCGCAGCAGGTCATCGGGAATATGGCTGCCCAACGCGCGCTGGACTGTGATTTTGATCATGGGATGAACGCGGCGAAATTCGGCCAGAAGCGGCAGCAGATAAAGAACGGTGAGCTCATTGGCGGCGATAACCAGATTGCCCTTGTGCAGCTGGCGAAGTTCAACCAGGGCTTCCTGGGCGTCGCTGCGCAAGTTGATCAACTTTTCGGCGTATTCCCGAAGCACCCGGCCGGCGTCGGTGAGGACTCCTTCGCGCGAGGTGCGGTCAAAGAGCGGTTCGCCTAATTCTTCTTCCAGCTTGCGGATGCTTTGGCTCACTGCCGACTGGGTGCGGAACAATTTCTCGGCAGCGCGAGAGAACCGACCTTCCCGTGCCACCGCCAAGAAGACTTCCAGTTGGGCCAGGTCCATCGCGGCTCCTTAAATGCAGCTTCTGCAGCTATAAGCCTGATTCACTGTATTAAATATTTTAATGATAATTGAAGGATTATAAGCTTGATTTATTCATGGGTCTACGTAGCATGGAACGCACATCCGAAAACGGAGACTCAGGTATGCCAGAACGCCGCATTACGATTTTCGATACGACCCTGCGCGATGGCGAGCAATCGCCGGGCTGCAGCATGAATGTTCAGGAAAAGCTGCGCATGGCGCGTCAACTCGATCGACTGGGCGTAGATGTGATCGAGGCTGGGTTCCCGATCGCATCCCAGGGCGATTTTGAAGCGGTGCGCGCCATTGCCGCAGCGGTGCGGCGGCCGATTATCGCGGGGCTGGCGCGGGCCCGCCGGGAGGACATCGAGCGGGCGTGGGAAGCGCTGAGGCCTGCGGCGCGGCCGCGCATTCACGTGTTTCTGGCGACCTCCGATATTCACCTGCAAAATAAGCTGAAAATCTCGCGGGAAGAATGCCTGGCCCAGGCCCGGTCGGCGGTAGAGTTGGCAAAGACTCTTTGCGCTGATGTTGAGTTTTCGCCGGAAGATGCTAGCCGCACCGAGACGGATTTTTTGTGCGAGGTTATCCAGGCGGTTGTGGACGCGGGCGTTACAACGGTCAACATTCCCGACACTGTGGGTTACGCCACACCCGCTGAGTTCGGCGATTTGATCCGAACCATCCGCGAACGAGTCAGGGGAATCGAGGACGTTACTATCTCGGCGCACTGCCACAACGATCTCGGGTTGGCGGTGGCGAATACGCTGGCGGCGATTTCGGCGGGAGCCAGGCAAGTTGAGTGCACCATCAACGGCATTGGGGAGCGCGCCGGCAATGCATCGCTGGAAGAGATTGTCATGGTGCTTCGGGTCCGCCACGAGCGGTACCCCTATGACGTGGATATCGACAGCAAGCGGCTGTTTTCCGTCAGCCAACTGCTCACCGACATCACCGGCGTCCCGGTGCAGCCGAATAAGGCAATCATTGGGCGAAATGCGTTCGCGCATGAAGCCGGCATTCACCAGGACGGAATGCTGAAGAATCCGCTTACCTACGAGATTATGACGCCGGAATCCGTCGGAGTACCCAGCAGCAGCCTGGTGCTAGGGAAACACTCTGGCCGCCACGCTCTGGGATTGCGGTATGCGGAATTGGGTTATGAATTGGATCGCCGGCAATTGGACGAAATCTACCGACAGTTTGTGCTGCTGGCGGACAAAATCAAACAGGTGGAAGAAAAACACCTGCTGCAACTCGTGCGCGAAAGCAATGTGCGGATGCCCGCAGCGCGGGTTGACGCTTTCGCCGCGACAGTTGCGGCGGCAGCGGGCGCCGGACACTACGGCCATCCCCCCTCATCGCCGGCATTCCTGGGGCAGGCGCATGCCGAGCGGAGGACTGCGGACCTGCCGTTACATCCGATGGGAGAGCAGCATCACGAGGAAGACTACTTGTGGGGCGTGTAAGCTGGCGCATTCAGTTAGAGGAGTAAGGAATGCAACGAGTAAACTTCAGTTCCCACCGGGGCTGAAGCCCCCGTTGATATGACACAATCCACCCGGTCCTGAAGGACGCTCTTCCACGGTGATCAGTAGAATTCTGACTTTTTCCGCAGTCTGTAAAAGTCCGTGCCCTTCGCTATTTGGCTAGCCGGGTTCTTTTTCCGTAGCCTGTGAAGTCGTGTCCTTTGGCAGACGGACTTGTGAGATAACTTGTACGCATGCTCCTGAAGATTACTGTCCTTCCCGGCGATGGCATCGGGCCCGAGGTGACGCACGAAGCCATCCGAGTGCTTGAGGCCATCGCCGACGGCTTTGGCCACGATCTCCGGTTAAATCATAAGACGATTGGCGGCGCGGCGCTGACGGCCAGCAAGGATCCTCTGCCTGCGGAAACGATCGACGCTTGTTTATCCAGCCAGGCAGTTCTTCTTGGGGCAGTGGGCGGTCCAGCGTTTGACAGCTATGCGCGGCATCTTCGGCCTGAAGCCGGCCTGCTGCGGCTTCGCAAAGAGGCGGGCGCGTTCGCAAATCTCCGCCCAGCCATTTGTTTTCCGGCATTAATTGACGCCTCTCCGCTACGGCCCGAGGTAGTTCGGGGAACAGATATGCTGGTCGTCCGCGAGTTGCTCGGTGGCCTTTATTTTGGCGAGCCTCGAGCCATCGAGGAAACCTCGGGAAATCGTGCCGCAGTGAACACCATGCGTTACAGTGAGCGCGAAGTTGAGCGCATCGCTCGGGTTGGCTTCGAGTTGGCGCGCTCACGACGGCGCAGTGTTCTGTCGGTTGATAAATCCAACGTGCTGGAGTGTTCCCGGCTATGGCGCGAGGTCGTCACCCGGGTTTCTCGGGATTTCGCGGATGTGCAACTTTCGCACATGTACGTCGATTCCGCAGCGATGGCGCTGGTCGCGAGTCCCAGCAGTATGGATGTGCTCCTCACCGAAAACATGTTTGGGGACATTCTTTCGGACCTGGCGGGAGGTGTCGTGGGTTCACTAGGAATGTTGCCTTCCGCCAGCATTGGCGGAGCGGTCAGCATCTATGAACCGGTACATGGATCGGCTCCCGATCTTGCGGGAAAGGGAATTGCTAATCCGTTGGGTGCGATTCTTTCGGCCGCATTGTTGCTGCGGCACGCATTTGGCCTGGAGCAGGAGGCGCGCTGCATCGAGTCGGCAGTTAGTAATGCGTTGCAAGCAGGAAACCGGACGCGCGACTTAGTCACTCCAACCGGCTCGGCAGTGAGCACATCGCAGATGTGTGATGCCGTTTTGGGCCACATCTTGGCCGGCTAGTGCCGACATGTCGGCAAGAAACCAAAGTGGAATTGGGTTGTCAGAAATTCTTCCAAGTTCCTCCGAATTCTTTTGTTCGCCTCCTGGAATTTGTGCATAGAATATTGGCAGCGATGGCAATCACTCCCCTTAGGGAATGGCCGGAGGCGAGAGATGGTCTCCAAGTGCGCCAACCCGAACTGCTCCAAGTTGTTCCGTTATTTACACGAAGGCAAGTTATTCCACATCGACATGCCGTGCGTCGCGGAGAAATCTTCCTTCTCACCCGATGATGAGTACCAGAGAAAGCCGCCTCGGCATGCAGAATTTTTCTGGCTGTGCAACGAGTGTGCGGAGCAAATGACGCTGAATTATCGAAGAGGATTCGGCGTGAGAACTGTTCCGCTGCACGGCTTGCGAGCCAGAGCGGCCGCACTATGAGCTGCCGCGAGTGAGGGCTTTCGATGCGGACGTGTATTGGCCGGCAGTGAAGTTCCAGCGAATCTTTAGTACATCGGCGAACATGCGCAGACCATCGCGCAGGGGATGAATGCTTCCGCCAGCTTCATGAGCCCAGCGCACCGGGACCTCCGCTATGGCGAGTCCCTTTTTTTGGGCGAGGAAGATTATTTCCGGATCGAATCCCCAACGCTCAATCTTCTGAAGCGGGAAAATGATCTGCGCGGCTTCCCGAGTAAAAGCCTTGAAGCCGCACTGCGTGTCTTTGAATTTCAGCCCAAGCACCAGTCGTAGAAGAACATTGAAAACGCGGCCAAAGAGCTGGCGATGCAAGGGCTGTCGCTCTGTCTGGAGTTCTGCATTGAGCCATCGCGATCCGATGACCACGTCAGCGCCCTCGCTTATAGCCTGAAACAGCTTGGAAGATTCCTCAATGGGAGAAGAGAGGTCGGCATCGCTGAAGAGCAATAGATCTCCCGAGGCATGCAACATGCCGTTGCGGACGCTGTAGCCCTTGCCGCGATTGCCCGGATTTTCCAGCAAGCGCAAGAGGGAATGCCGCGCAGCATAGTCCTGGACAATTTCTGCGGTATTGTCGCGCGAGCCGTCATTGACCACGATCACTTCGGCGTCCCAGTTCTGGTCCGCAATGTAGGCAATTACGCGCTTCAGCGTCGGCACGATGCGCTGGGCTTCGTTGTAAGCCGGGATGATGATGCTGTATCGCAAGCAAGTACATTGTACGTGCTAATTAAGCGCTACTAGCGGAGTTTGGCGGGAGGCGAGATTGGAAAGGAAATAAGCGACAGCGATAAAAGAACGAAGAATCAGTGGTGTTTCCATGAGTCGCTTGGAAAGGGCGCGGCTTCACAGGCCGCCCTATTATTGTCGGAAACGCAGCGGCCTTTTATGCCTTGAAGGAGCTGCCTTCAGCGCCTACAGGCGATTTTTCTGAGGAACTGTGCGGCATGCCTGAAGGCATGCCCTGATACGATCGTCGGACTATTCGCCAGGTCGAACAAGTTGCGGGGTCGTTCGATCCGGACGAGCGACCACCGGGGCTGAAGCCCTCGTTGATGCAATACGATTTACGCGGCCTTGAAGGGCCGCTCTTCAACGGTGATCCATGAATTTCTGACCTTTTCCGCAGCCTGTGAAGGCATGCCCTTACACGCAATGTAACAATATTTGCAAAACAGCACACCCGAAACCGCCCAAATTTATGCTACCTGGCGTTGGCGGTCGAGCATGGCGAAGAATTCGCCGACCAGTTCTGCGTCCCAGAGTCCGGCGCGCGCTTCGTCGCGCATGGTTATCGCGGATTGTTCATGGGTAAGTGCGGGTTTGTAGGGGCGGGCGGTGCGCAGTGCGTCGTAAACGTCTACGACCTGGAGGATTCTGGGCAGAAGAGGGATCTCTCCGTCGCGGAGACCATCGGGATAGCCAGTGCCATTGGGGTGTTCGTGATGGTGGCGAATGATGGGCAACACCAATCGAAGGGACTTCAGCGGCTTGCAGATATTTTCTCCGGTGACGGGGTGTTTCTTCATGATCTCCCATTCGGCGGGAGAAAGATTGCTGCCCTTTTTGAGAATCTCGTCAGGCACGGCGATTTTTCCCAAATCGTGAAGGTAACCGCCACGGCGCAGGGCTACCAGAGATTCCTGATCCAAACCAAGATGTTCCCCGAGGCTGGATGCATATTGCGCAAGGCGCTCGCAATGACCTTCGGTGTAAGGATCACGCGCTTCCACACTGCGACCCAGGGTGCAGAGCACGTTTTCAGCGGATTCCAACTCGTCCGTAAACTCTTTCAATTTGAGCAGCGACTTGACCCGGGCAAACAATTCTTCGGCAAAAATGGGCTTGTTCAGGAAATCGTCGGCGCCAGCCTCAATTCCTCTGAGCTTGTCTTCACGGTCGCTGAGTCCGGTGATCAACACAACGGGGATAAGGCGGGTGACGGGGTTGTCTTTAATGTCGCGGCAGAGTTCGTAACCAGACTTTCCCGGCATTACGACGTCGAGCAGCACGAGGTCGGGTGGGTGGCGCTGAATCTCGGCTTCAGCTTCCGTGGCGCGGGAGACCGCCACGGCGTCATAGCCGCGGCTGGCCAGCAATTCTTGCATGAGCAAGACGATATCGGGGTTATCGTCCACGACCAGAATGCGGGGCGATCGTCGCCGGGTTGACAGTAACTTCCCCATTTCTAAATAGGAATCAAGTTTCGCGCCGGAAGTTGTATGTTGCTGGGAGTCCATGGGGTGGCGCTCGGTGCACCCTTGCTGCTCGAGTGATCCTATTCTAGCTAAAACTCAGAAGCTGTGAAGTGCAAGACCGGGTGCAGTCTATGAAAAAAAGTCGTAGACGGGCAAAAATGACGCATGGCGGAAAGGCCCTAATTGCGAGGCTCAGTTGCCAATGCCTTCCTATGCGCAAAACTTTGCTCACTGGTGCCGAGTATCGTGAGAGCTCGGTAGATTCTTCAGTTCCCGGTCTCTGAGCCAGCCGCTCGCTTGTAAATCTTTCAAGATTGCTTCTTGCTTCGCCACCCCCAAGTCGACTCGCGGAATCCCAGATATGCACATTGCTCTAAGCTCAATGCTAACCCACTTCGCCGTGTAAAATGCCGGGTATGCCTTTTCGAGGACCTGCAAAGCCGAATCCAATAAAAAAGGGCGGAAAAGCTCCGCCTCCCGAAGATACCGGTCAAGAAGCCGCTTTCCTGAAGTCTGTGGGAGAGCAACAGAAGACGGTCAGCATCAAACTACTGGGCGGTGACGTTGTGCATGGGTGGATTGAGTACTACGACAAGAACATGGTACGACTCACGCGCGAAGGCGCGCCCAATCTCTTCATTTTCAAACACGACATCATGTACATCTCCGAGGAGCCTATTCGTCAGAGCCGGGCCTAAACCATAGCTGCGATTGTCTTCCGAACGTGAGGGTTCTCGCGTCTTCAGCAAGAATGAATCAGAATTCCAAGCAACTCGCCTTTGTACCTGGGATGGCAGACATTGCCCGGGAGGCAGGGGCCTTGCTTATGGGCTATTTCGCGCGGCGAATCGGGTTCGAATATAAGGGCGACGTCGACCTGGTCACCGAAGCTGATCGCAAGTCTGAAGCCCTCATTTTGGAGCGAATTCGGAGCCGCTGGCCCGAACATGACATCGTGGCTGAGGAAGGCGGCAGGGTTGAGTCGGGTAGTGACTACCGTTGGTATGTGGACCCGCTGGACGGGACCACGAATTTCGCGCACGGGTTTCCAGTCTTCTGTGTCTCACTGGCGATCGATTACAGGGGCAAACGAATTGCCGGCGTTGTTTACGATCCGACCCGGGGCGAGCTTTTCGCCGCCGAGCAAGGGAAGGGTGCTTATCTGAATGGAGAGGCAATTCATGTCTCCAAGGTGACCAACCTGTCCGAGTCGCTAGTGGCTACCGGGTTCCCAAGCCACAAACGTCATAAGAATCCGAACATTTTCTTCTATCACCAGATTACGTTGCGTACCCACGGAGTGCGGCGCGCGGGTTCCGCGGCTTTGGATTTGTGCTGCGTGGCGGCGGGACGATTTGACGGATTTTGGGAATTCAACCTGAATCCCTGGGATACTGCGGCGGGAGTTTTGATCGTTGAAGAGGCTGGGGGCCGGGTAAGCAATTTCGACGGGGGACCATTCGAGATCAAGAGCCGGGAGACGGTGGCATCGAACGGCTTGATTCATGATGCCCTGATCGGAGAGTTCCAGGCCATTTTTGAGGGGCGTGGACTGGAGGAGTTGCCCAATCCGGTGGAATACGCCAGGAGCCGCGGAAAGCTATAGAATTGAGCTGTGTGGGGAAGCGAAGAAATGCGGGCGAGGGCGCCCGTAATAGACGTGGGGACTGGTTGTGATTCCATCACTTCTCGAACGAACGATCGATAAACGGCCAAATAAGGTACGGCTGCACGGGCGCATTCTTTTTCTCACTGAGGATCCCGAGCTCATCAAGCGGCAGCTGGCGGGCGAGGATCTACCCTGGGATACGAGAAATCCTGCCAACAATCCGAAGTTGCGCGATGACATCTCAACCGATGAAATTACGCCCGCGCACTACTGCTTCTACTTCGATCAGACCTTGGGCGAGATCCCTTACATGGGGTTGAAATGCGGTGGAGTACTGCCGATCGGCCGCAGTGATGTGAAAAAAGGCGGGTTTGTATGTTCCGTCAGCGGAAAGCGGCGAGGCAAGGGATCGAGCCGCGAACAGTCGCCGTACGCGGAAATGAGCGCCGGGATTCAGGTGGTCATCGCCGAGAATATCGAGCGTATTTACAAGCAGAATTGCCAGAACCTGGGGTTACTGACCTCAACGAATTTTGCCCTGATCGAGAAGATTCGGGCCGGGGAGGATATTCCGCTCAGCGAATTCATAGTAGGCGAGGATGAGATCACCCGCCAGGTAATCGAGTATGGCGGACTATTTCCCTTTAATGTGGCTCGGCTACAGAAGAAGGCCTTCTTACCGCCAATCCAAACCGCGGGCGAGGGCGCCCGCGCCACACGATCGATGACCCTGGCCGAGAAAATTTTTGCCCGGCATATGCTCAATGACCGGGGGGAAGTGGGGGTGCCCGCGGTCCAGCCGGGGGACACAGGTTTCGCGCAAACCGATCTGCGGTTCAGCCACGAGTACGTGACACCGATGGCGGCGATCTTTTTCGAGCACTACGTCGGAAAAGACGCCAAAGTGAATGAGCCTTCCACCATTCTCTTTTTCCGGGACCACCTCACCTTCCTGGATGAAGTTATCTCGGAAGAGAAGAAGAAGCTGGGGCTGCTCGATCTGGCCACGCAACTCAAGCTCAAGCAGCAGGATTTCGCGAAGCGGCAGGGAATCAAGCTGCACGGCGAGTTGACGGACAGAAAGGGGAGCGAAGGGATCTGCCATTCCATTGTTCTCGAGACCTACGCGCTGCCTGGCCAGTTGAATGTGGGGTCAGACTCGCACACGCCTCACGTGGGAGCGGTGGGTTGTGTGGCGTTCGGGATTGGTACCACCGATGTCTTCAACAGCTGGATCACACGTGATGTGCGAGTGAGAGTGCCGGAATCGGTAAAGATCGTGATCCGAGGCAAGAAGCACCCGAACGTGACCGCCAAAGACTTCATTCTGAAAATTTTGAGCCTCGAATACGTGAGGAGCGGCAAAGCTCTCGCCAAGGTCATGGAATATGCGGGAGAAGCGATCGAGGAACTAAGCGTCGATGAGCGAGCCACCATGACAAACATGGCAGCCGAGATTGGCGGGTTTACCGGCATCGTAGCTCCGGATCAAAAGGTCGTCGAATTTCTTGTGGAGCGGCGCGGTATGGGCCGGCAAAAGGCCCAGGCGCTCATCAGGGGACTCAAAAGCGATCCTGATGCCGAGTACGCGCATGTCATCGAATTGGACGCCGAGGAAATTACCCCGATGGTGGCTACGCCGGGCGATCCCGGAAACGGCAAGTACATCCGTGAGCTGAATACACCGGTTCCAGTCGAGCTGGCGTACGGCGGCACCTGCACGGCAGGCAAGAACGAAGATATGGACATGTATGCGCGCGTGTTGGCTGACGCGCTGCGGCAGGGTAAGAAGGTAGCGGATTCGGTGAAGTTCTATATCCAGTTTGGGTCGCAGGAGACCCGGGATTATGCCGTGCGGAGAGGCTACCTGGAGGTTTTCAAGAAGGCAGGCGCACAGGTGATCGAACCAAGTTGCGGCGCATGTATCAATGCTGGACCGGGAGTCTCGACGCGCCCCGACCAGGTTGTGATCAGCGCTCAAAACCGGAACTTTCCCGGACGCAGCGGACCGGGGCAGATGTACCTGGCAAGTCCGCTGACGGTGGCGGCCAGCGCCGTAGCAGGATACATTGTCGAGTATCAGGCTAGCGAGGAAAGGGAGCTAATCCCGGCTTGAGGATTGGCGCAGAAATAGGCACGGGTCCGGCGCTACGAGACCAGCAGCCCTGTACCCGAAGCGGCATTCTTGTTAGAATACCGATTTCACTAACACCCCCAGGGCTCTCAGGGAGACAATAAAACATGGCATATGTGATTGCAGAACCGTGCATCGGGACGAAGGATACTGCCTGCGTGGATGCCTGCCCGGTGGATTGCATTCATCCTAAGAAGGACGAAGAGGCATACGCTACGGAAGAGATGCTCTACATTGATCCGGTAGAGTGCATTGATTGCGGCGCCTGCGTTCCGGTATGTCCGGTTTCGGCTATTTTTGCGCTCGATGATCTGCCGGAAAAGTGGAAGCAGTTCACCGAACGCAACGCCCAGTACTACGGCCGCTGAGTTATCGAGGGCTTCGATTGGCGCACATCCCGGCGCGGGTGTGCGCTTTTGTTTGTACGCCAGGGCTGTTTCTTTCCATCCACAGAAGCGTCGATTACAATCGAAAGATACTTTGCAGCGAGCGATCGACGCCAAGAGCGCTCGCGTTCTGGTCCGGGCCTGCGAGGATGCATGCCGCTGAAGGAGTCGGAGGCCATTGTCCTGCGCACGTATCCCTTGCGCGAGGCTGATCTGCTGGTGAGTTTATTTACCCGGCTGGAAGGCAAAGTACACGGCGTGGCGCGGTCGGCGAAGAAGTCCAAAAGGCGATTTGGCGGGGCGCTGGAGCCGCTAACGTATGTCCGCGCCTTGTATGAAGACAAGGAGGGGCGCGAACTAGCGCGGCTGGATTCGTGCGACGTTATCGAGTCGCCGCTGGCAACAGAAGTGACTTATCCGCGAGCCGTCGCTCTTGGTCACATGGCGGAGTTGTTGGACGATTTGTTGCCGGACCGGGAGGCGAATGACGCGGTGTTCCGGCTCACCCTGTCAGTTCTGCAGGCACTTCAAGGTGCGCAGATTTGGATGCCAGTGACTTATTTCGATCTATGGCTGACGCGCTTGATGGGTTTTCTGCCGGAACTGAGGGAATGCATTGTTTGCGGCCGGGTTTTAAACGGAAGTCGAGCATTCTTTCATGCGCTGGCTGATGGACTGATGTGCATCGATGACAAGCGGCTGGCTTCGTCCGAAATTTCCAGCGAATCACGGGAGATCGCCAGCCAGATGTTCAAAGTTTCGGTGGAAAGCTTTGGCGGCGAGGATTGGCCGAGGTCGAAGGCAAGAGACCTGCGCAAATTTCTGGTTCAGAGCCTGGAACGACATTTAGAGAAGAAGTTGGTTACCGCGGGCATGCTGGAGAAGATCAGCACTTAGACCCTGCCAGTCGGCCATTGCGGCTTTTGTGGTTCGAGTCAGTCCGATCAGCTAAGTGCCAAGAGCTAAGTTGGAGATGAATTCAACCGCTTCTAATCCGGCGACATTTCAGGAGTTGATCCTTCGCCTGCAATCCTTCTGGGCGCAGCGCGGGTGCGTGCTGCAGCAGCCCTACGATGTTGAAGTGGGCGCCGGGACCATGGCGCCCGAGACTTTTCTTCGGGTACTGGGACCGGACTCGTACAAAGTAGCGTATGTGCAGCCGTCAAGGCGTCCGGCAGACGGACGGTATGGAGAAAACCCCAACCGGCTATTCAAACATATGCAGTTGCAGGTAATCCTCAAGCCTCCGCCGGAAAATGTGCAGGAGCTCTATTTGGAATCCCTGGGCGCGATCGGCATCGATCTGCGGCAGCACGATATCAAGTTCGAAGAAGACAACTGGGAATCTCCGACACTCGGTGCGTGGGGCATCGGCTGGCAGGTCATGCTGGACGGGTTGGAGATCACGCAGTTTACCTACTTTCAGCAGTGCGGCGGGGTGGACCTGAATCCGATCTCGGCGGAATTGACGTATGGGCTGGAGCGGATTGCGGCGTTTCTGCAGGACGTGGACAGCATCTACGAGATTGTGTGGGCGCGTGACCCCGAAACAGGTCACGCCACGAACTATGGCGATGTGCGGCTTGCCGACGAGCTGCAGTTTTCCGTTTATAACTTTGAAAAGGCAGACGTTGAGAGGGCGTGGAGGCACTTCGAGCTGTATGAGTCGGAGTGCAAGGGGCTGATTGACGAGTACAAAGCGGCG
>DASSIO010000241.1:0-5416 GCA_035691825.1 Terriglobales bacterium
GGCTCCCAAGCCGCTCTCCCAAGATCAGATAGGAAGTAAGTGAAGCAAAGACCGGCTCGAGCGTGAACAGGATGGCCGCGTGGCTTGAGCTAGTGTACTGCTGCGCCCAGAGCTGGATGGAGAAGGCCACAGCCGTGGCCAGCACCGCACAAATAGCGATCCCCAGAAGCGACTTCGCCTGCCCGCCGAAACGTGCCGTTTGCCAGCCCGCTGCGGAAGACAATCCGGTGGCGACCCACGCCAGAGCGGCGCAGGCCGCAACCTGGAGCACGCTGAGAGCCGCAACCGAGTGCCGCCGAGTGTAATCCCCAACCAGAATGATATGCATGGCGTAGAGGGCCGCAGCGACAAAAGTCAGGAGATCGCCGCGATTGAGATGCGATATACCTTCAGCGGGAACGGTTAAGAAATAAAGGCCGAACACGGCGGCGAAAACGCCGCTATAGACCCACCCAGTGAGGCGCCGTCCCCAAAAAAGACCTAGAAGAAGTGGCACCAGGACGACGCTGGATCCGGTGACGAACCCGGACTTGGCCGGGGTCGTGAACTGAAGGCCGGCGGTCTGGAACGCGTAGCCCCCAAACATAAAAAATCCGAGAGCGCCGCCCGCGAGCAGCTCTTCCCTTTTGAGGGTGCGAAAAACGCCTGGCCGGAAAGCAGCCATAAGAATTGCGGCAAGCGAGAAGCGTGCCGCCAGAAAGACGAACACCGAGGAATAATTGAGCGAACTCTTGACCACGACGAAGGTCGCGCCCCAGAGCAGGCTGCAAAGGGCAAGGGATAGATCGGCACGAAGACGCTTGCTCATTCGAACGCGTTGCCCCTGTGCATTCCGGACGCGCCAGTCTATTGGCTTGAGGAAAAAGTGGCAAGGCCGAGGAGGAAGCGCACCACGAAGTTTGAGGCCGGGAAGTATTTCCAGTCGAAGTGATAAAGGAACGAGGAGGCCGCTCAGCCCCCTCGTCCCGTTAAGTTAATTGTCGTGCGCCGCGCACCCGGAGTTTCTACCAGCGGAAACGGATGGCAAGCTGCATGATGCGCGGGGTCACATCAGACGCCGGATTCCCCATCCCCAGGAAATTAGTAGTGTTGGGATTGAGGTCCCTGTCTGCCCGGCCCGACTGAAAAGTCTTTAGCGTCAGCGGCTGCCCGTTGCGACCCAGATAGAGTCCTGTAAACGGATTCAGGCACGCTGATGTGCAGTTAAAGTTCGGATTCGCCGCCCCGTTCACAGTCATCGAAGGCAAGGTGAGCACGTTGAGTACGTCATTGGAGTCGTTGGCGATGAACATGACGTGGTTGAATACGTTAAAAACATCCATTTTGAGTTCCACGCTGGCCGTCTCCCACTTGGGAATGCGGATTGCCTTCAGCAAGGAGATGTCGAAACGGGTGAGGCCCAGGCTGAGGCCGGCATTTCGAACCAGGTTGCCATTGAGGAATTGGAAGTCCACGGGGGTACCGGCGTAGCTGTCCACTGGACCGGAAATGCTGGCAAGGCCCGCGGGGGGAGCAAATGTTGTTTGCAAGGCCGCGCAATTGGCGAGTCCCGCAGCCTGGCAAAGGGCCACACCCGCCGGCCCAATGGCAGGGTTGGTGCCGGAGATGGAACCGATGTTGGTGGCCACCAGAGCGCCTGCCGGCGCACCAGCGCACCCTGGAAGCGTCGAACCCGCGGTGCAGATGTTTGGCCGTTGATTGGTCTCGCTGGCGAGAGCGGCAAATGCGCTCCCGGTGAAGAAGCCATCTCCGGTCGAGACCGGATAGGGCCGCCCGGACTGCACGGAGCCAAGAAGACTGAACGTCCAGTCGTTTACGAACTCCTTCAGCACTGGCGTACCGATCAGCCGGTTGGTATCCGTAACGAAGCTGAAGTTTGCCAGGTGGCGGATATCCTGTTGAGATAGTGCGCGATCCAGGCTGAGACTCGCGAAGGGGTTACCGGGCTCGGACAGGCCAAAGAAGTCTTCTCCGTCTCCCAGAGTCTTCGAGAAGATGTAGCTGCCCTGAACCTGGAAGTGGTGCGAGAGACGCTTTTCGGCCGAAACCACCAGGCTGTTATAGGAAGAATCGCGGTTGCTAAAATTCGTGCGGATCGCGCCAAAGAGAGTATCCGGGCGATCGTTTTTGCCGGTGGCGGGCATATAGAAGAAACCAGGATGGTTCGGATCGGCCACGGGCCGATTGAGATTTGTGTCCGTTTCGCCGAAGAGACCGTGGCCAAATACGCCCTGGTAGCCCACGCTGTAGGTGAAGGTGTTACCAATCTGCCGTTGAATAGTGAGCGCACCCATGTAGATGTTGGGGTTCTTGATCGTTGGCGAAATTGGCCGGATGCGGCCGAAGCTGGCGACACCTCCGCCCGTGAAAGGTACCAAAGATGCCGGGGCCGGAGCGTTCGGGTAAGCACTGATGACTGTGCAGGCTTTCGGGTCGGCGGGTGCAGGGTTGGGCGAACCGTTCGCCTGAAAGCAATCGTTCGCGGCGATGGCGGCGGTGAGCAGGTTCTTGCCATCGAAGTTCAGAGAGTCCAGGGCGATGTTCAGATAAGCCATTTCGGTGACCACAGCACCAGACAAGCGCACCACCGACCTGCCCTGGTCGCCAAAGAGGAAGTGCATCGGCCCACTCTGGAAGTTCGGGCTCCATGCGATGCCCAGGCGCGGCTGCCAGTTGTTCTTATCCTTCCCGCATACCGGGATCAGACCATTGCTCTGGAAGCAAGCGCCGTTCGTGCCCGGAATGGGGCCGCCGCGAAATGCGCCGTCTTCGTAGTCGTATCGTAAGCCGTAGTTCAGAACGATATTAGGCCGGAACTGCCAAGTATCCTGCAGGTACGCGCCATAAATTGTGTCGAAAGCAGAGACGAAGCCGGGACCAGCGCCGGTAGTGAACTGCGTGGGGCACAATCCATTGGCCTGAGGAAAGATGGTGTTGGTGCAGCCACCCGCGGCGAAGTTGGAGTAGAGCCCGAAGTGGTATTGCTGGAAAAGAGATTGATAGGGGAAGTGGCTGATATTTAAGCCGGCCTTCATCGTACGCGAGCCGTGACTCCACGAAAAGTTGTCAATATATTGGAATCGCTGCTGGAATGCGCCCTGCGGGCAGCAGAAATCCGCTCCTACGTAGGCGCCGGGAAGTTGTTCACCCGGGACTGTGGATACATCGGATGTCTGGGATAGCAGGCGGTGCCAGAAGAAGCGCGCCTCATTCACCGTGTGCGGGGTAAGCGTGGACACCATTCCGATATTCAGCACGTTGTCGTGGGCCACGACCGAGGTCAGGCCGGTCGGATCGACGGCTGGACCAGTCTGCACAATGACGTTGCTGGTCGTGTCGCGCTGAAGGTTGTAGCGGATGTTCAGCTGGTGCTTGTCCGTCAACCTCGCATCGATCTTGCCGGACCATAGCAACTCCGTTGTCGGCGTGCTGGTTGTAATGGATGTGCCGAACGGTGTCAGAGTTTCAGGCTGAGCCTGTGCTGCTCGCTCTAGGCTGGCAAACCAGAAGAGCCGGTCTTTTACGAACGGCCCGCCCGCGGTGAATCCCTCTTCATGCTTGAAGAAAGGAGCGCGAGAGTCCGGGAAGCCCGCATCCGCCTTGTTGTCGCACGAACCCGGGCCGGAAAGAGTTGGATCACACGCTGTTTGGTTGTAGAAAAAATCGGAAGCACCCAGATTGCGGCCGCGGAAGTACGCGTGCGCATCGCCGTGCATCGCATTGGTGCCGGACTTGGTGATGACATTCAAGATCACGTTGCCGGCCTGTCCGTATTCCGCGTTGTAGTTGTTGGTGAGAACTTGAAATTCCCTGACTTCCTCGACCGAGGCGCCCAGCGCATCGCGCGAGGACACGACCTGGTCGGAAATATTGCCGCCGTCGAGGTTCACCGTGAGGCCGCGAGAATTGATAGCGCCGGGTCCCAGGATATCGAAAGATAGTCCGGTGTAGTCATAGCGCACGCCCGGGGCGCTCGCGGCCAAACCTTCGTAGTCGTTGGAGATGCCTCCAAGGCCAGCAAAGGATGTGGTGGTGGGAAGGTCTGCCACGTCCTTCTCGTCGATAACAGTGGAGGTGTCCGTCTTGGTCGCTTCGACAAGCGGAAGTTCCGAAGTGACGACCACCGACTGCTGCTGACCCGCCAGCGTCAAGTTGAAGTTGATGTCGCGCTGCTCGCCAACCTGGAGCTTGACTGCGTTTACTTCCGCTCTCGTGAAGCCAGATGCATCGATACTCACATTGTAAAGACCCGGCGCCAGATTCTCGAAGCGGTAAAGCCCATCATTCGTAGTTTGCGTGGTGCGCTTGAAGCCCGTTTCGGAATTCGTAGCGACGACTGTGGCGCCCGGAACTGAGGCCCCATTCGGATCCACAGCACGGCCTGTAATGGTTGCAAATGCGGCGCTCTGCGCGCGCGCCCCGCCAGCTGAAGAAAGCGCGGCGGAAGTGAGGATCAACACAACTTGAACAAATGCGGATACACCACAACAACACTTCTGTGCCGCTCGATTCATAACACCCCCTGGACGCGAATAAAAGGACGGCGATGCTTCTCAGTGCTTCCCGTCCAATTTGGCTTCACGGTACGTTGCGTTCCGAAAAGGGGTCAAATCAATTGTCCATCAAAGAAATCCAATTCACGGCGAGGAAAGAATTCGCTTTTGATATTTAAGAAAACGAAATCGATGTGGAGAAATCTAGATGGAGAAATTTAGATGGAGAGATTTTGAAGTGAGGGATAAGGAAAAAATAAGAAAACGGGGAAAGCCGTGGAGGCCTTCCCCGTTTTCTGCAGCGAGTTTGTGAAAACTCGCCGGAAGAGATTAGAACTGGAAGCGCAAGCCAAACTGCATCGCGCGAGGGTTATTGCCCTGTCCGCTGATCACACCCCAGCCGTCCGGATTTGTGGGATCAAGGCTCGGATCGAAGAACACGGGGTGGTTGAAGACGTTGGTGAGGACATACTGGAACTCAAAGCTGGAGCGCTCATAGACCTTGATGTTCTTGGTGATTCTCAAGTCCATGTTCCAGTACATCAAACCGCGGATTTCGCCCACGCCGCCAGTACCAGTATCCAGACCGAGGATTGGGTTACGGATGGTGTTGTAGAGCGCTGTCGGATCGGCAAAAGCGCCAAAGGCTCCAGCACCCTCGTTGTTGTGCAGTGAAGATCCGTAGGGGTGTGCTCCCGTAAAGATGCACTGCTCGTTGTCAAAGAAGTTGTTTCCGTCGCCGCCACCGAAGGATTGCGCGTTGGTGTTGGAGCCGCAATAGACCGGCGCGCCACTGCCAGCCGCAAAGACGGGGGCGATCGACCAACCGCCAAGGAGACGGCCCTTGAAGCCTTGCTGTCCCTTGTAGTACGGATCATCGATCAAGGCGAACGCGTTGTAGACGAACTTACGGTCAAAATTCT
>DASSIO010000242.1:0-6215 GCA_035691825.1 Terriglobales bacterium
TATGATCGCGTCCCGCTGGTCGCGAGCCGTCATGTTAGTCGCCTGCCAATCGGTACGAGCCGCGCGCACGAACGCGCTTTGTGCCGGGCTGTAGAGCACCTGCTGCGAAGTCACGTTAAACAGGGAAGGCGCGGCATTCTCGAGGCTGAGCGGGAACCCGAAGCTCGCTCCCAGGCCTGATCCGAATATCACGCGCGGCAGGTACGCGCTCCGAGCCTCGCGGTAAGCGGCACGTGCTTTTTGTTGGTCGGCATCGGCCAGCGTTGCCTGCCCGCTGTGGCCCAGAGCCAACTCAACTGCCCGGTTAAGAGTGATCTTCTGCGCGCCTGCTCGTGCGGACCCGAATGTCATCAGGAGCAGAACAAGGAAGGAGAGTATAGAAAGCCGACTGCGTGTAGTCATGGTCACCCTCGAATGCGATGGTCTTCACATGGACATGGAAGCTGTAGAAAAGACCGCCGCTCGTCGGATGTGAGGGACAGTCTGGCGTTACCTGCTGATCCGGCTCAGAGCATCTTTTGCCGGATAGAAATTGCTTGCCAGCGCCAATGAAGCACGATACTCGCGTGCCGCGCCTTGTTTATCGCCCTGTTTTTCCAGTGCTGTTCCAAGCACGTAATGCGCCCTGAATACCGGCGACTTCTCGCTCGGGGCATTGGAGGACAGATATCGGCGCACCAGTTGCGCCGCCAGCGAAGTATTCCGCCCAGCTCGAACCAGCAATTCAGCGCACTCGACCACGACTTCATTCCGGCCGGCCGGCGCCTCAACCGCCCGTTGTATCGCCTGCTCCATCTCATCGAACCGGTTCATGTGTCTGTAGAAAAGCGCGAGGTTCAGCCAGGCATTACCGTTTCCGTTGCTCGCACCGATGGCGGCGCGATACTCGTTCTCCGCTTTTACCAGATCTTTGTCTTTTTCTGCGATGCGTGCATAAAGATAGTGCGAGGATGCGGGAGAGATTTTGGCCAGGGCGGCCGCTTGCGAGCGCGCTTTTCCAGCTCCGCCTCCCATGATGAAGGGGGCATACAGATAGAACTCTCCCAGGTCGGTACGTGCGTCCGCATTATCTGGATTCAGGCTTACCGCTGTCTCGAACTGATTCTTCACCTTCTTAGCAAGACTGGCAGCCGAGAGTGGATTCGCGCGGTCCGCCTTTTCTCCGTAAACTCGGCCAAGCCAGAGGTGATAGTCGCTGTTGTTGGAAGCCAGAGAAACAGCCTTCTCGCATGCGCCTGCCGCACTGTCCCAGTCCTGCACTGAGTAGTAGGCGCGGCACAGCGAATTGTAGGAGGCCGCATCCATGGGCGCTGACTTGAGCTGCGCTTGCAACGATGCGATGGCGTCATCCACACGCCCCGCCGCCAGCAATTCCGCGGGAGAAGCTGCGGCCGGCGATACCGGCAACAGAACAAGAGACACAATCAAAAGAGCCAGCCATTTCAACAGCGACATCATTTACTGAACCACCTTTACTGGTTGCCGGTCACGAAGCGGTTTGTTATTGACTGATCCCAATGCCACTAGATCGTTTTGCGCCACACCTTGTGTGACCTCGACTTGGGTTAAGTTGAAGACAGACGTCCTGACCACCTGCCGGCGCAACTCGTTCTCGGCGATGCGGTACACGTAAGGAGTGCCGTCATCCAGGCGTACGGCTTCCCGCGGCACTGCAAGCACGTTATTGTGCTCCGCCGTCACAATCTGCACAGTTACATTCACGTTGGGCAGCAGCCTGAAATCTGAATTGTTTAACTGTGTCGTGATCTCCCCCACGTTGCGCGTCCCCAGCAACTTTACCGCTGCTGGAACACCGGTTAACGTGCCTTGCCAGGTTCTTCCCGGCAGAGCGTCCCAGGTGACATCGATTCGCTCTCCCGGTGCAAGTTTGCCTACGTCGGGTTCATCGACATAAGCACGAACGCGGACATTTGCAAGATCCGCTTCCTGCAACAGCAGGTCGCCAACATTGACGTAGGTTCCGGCACGTACCGGAACTGAGTACACAACCCCGGCAAACGGTGCTCGAATGTTCGATTTCGAAACAATATCCTGCGCCGCGGCAAACGCCGCCAACGCTTCTGTCCTTTGCGCCTGGATGTGCGCCAGTTCCGGCTGGGAGTACCGATCCTTCAGTTTCTGTTCCAGCAGATTCATATTGGCTTGCGCAGTGTTGAACTGAGCTTCGGCTTCCTTGATCTCGCCGATGGATGCGGCCCCGTTTTTCTGCAGCCGCTGCAGAGCTTCCAAATTCCGCTTGGCGTTATCTCGATCGCCACGCGCCTTGACCAGCTGCGCATCAGCGGTGAGAACTTCCTCTCGCGTGCCTCCGCTTTGTGCCGCGCTGATGTCGGCCTGTGCCCCCTTCAACTGCGCGCCGGCTTTTGCAAGGTTGGTTCGCGCATCGGCATCGTCGAGCTCCAGCAGCAACTGGCCGCGCTTGACGTGATCTCCTTCCTTGACCAGGATGCGCTTAACTATGGTAGCCATGGGGGCATGAGCCTCGAAATTGTTGATGGGCTCAATCTTGCCGTTGGTCGAGATCACGCTTCGAATGTTGGCTCGGGTCACGCGCGCGGCCCGGACCATCACCTCTCCGCTTCCCATCGAGTTGAACGCCGCAAACAACACCACCGCCAGGATGATGGCTGTCGCAATAATCCACCACCGGTTGCGAGCGAAAAAGCTCGACCCGTTTTTTTGTGCTGCCGCCATGCCTATGAGAGCGTAAGCCTTAAGTTAACATCTCGCTCGGTCGAGCGAACACTACTATGTTGGTTATTGTCCTTCTGGTTGGATGCCGGACATTTCATTTTTGGCCCAAAAAATTGGCTGTCCCCCATTTCGTACTCCGCTCATTACAATGGAGCCCATGTCGAACCCGCAGCGTTACACGCCGGAGCATGCCAAGTTGGGACTGGATGCCTCCTTCCCTGAAATTGAAACCTGGCCTAATCAATTTCCCGGCTACGAAATCGTCGTTGATGACCCGGAGTTCACCTCGGTCTGTCCCAAAACGGGATTGCCGGATTTCGGTACCATCACCATCCGCTACATGCCCGACAAGGACTGCCTTGAATTGAAGTCTCTCAAGGAATACTTGCAGTCATATCGCAACCTGGGCATCTTTCAGGAGAATATCGTCAATCGTGTCCTGGAGGACGTCGTGCGCTGCGCCCGTCCCATCTGGGCCGAGGTCAAAGGGGACTTCCGCCCTCGTGGCGGTATCTCTACTGTGGTGGTCGCCCGATGGCCGCGCCCGGAGAACGGAAGCAAGCCGTAGTGCATTGTAAGCGTGGACGCGGGATTCTCCATGGGGAAAGTCGAAACTCATGACAACCACGAACTAAGAACCACGAACGATGAACGAACAACCACGAACCAGTAACTGAGAACCGACAACTGAGAACCGCTCTTTGTCTCCTACTCGCCTCTATCCTCGAGCCACTCTCCTTTTGCTCACAACGCTGAACTTGCTCAACTACATCGATCGCTCCGTCCTCAACGCGGTCCAGCCCCTGATACAGAATGAATTCCACGTCAACGATGCCCAGATTGGGCGTCTCACAACCGTGTTTCTGATCTTCTACACTCTGGCCGCCCCCGTGATGGGACCTTTGGCCGACCGTTACTCGCGCCGCCTGATCATTGCTCTTGGTGCATTCGCCTGGAGCGCCGTTACTCTCCTTACAGCCGTCACCTACTCATACCAGGCGTTACTTGTCCGGCACACACTCGTTGGAATCGGCGAGGCCAGTTTCGTGACCATATCTCCTACGCTGGTAGCCGACCTCTTTCCAGAATCCAAGCGCGGCCGCGTGCTCGGTATTTTCTATTTGGCAATTCCAGTCGGCTTCGCTCTTGGCTACCTCATTGGCGGATACTTCGGAACACACTATGGATGGAGACGTCCTTTCTATGTCGCTGGTGTACCCGGATTCTTGTTGGCTGCGCTCATGCTGCTCGTACCCGAACCAGAACGCGGACGCTTCGATTCCATCCGCGAAACTCCGGAGAGAGGGCACGTGCTCGGCCTCGCACGCAATCCGGCCTTCATCACGGCGACTCTGGGGATGGCCATGATGACCTTTGCCCAGGGCGGCTTGCTGGTTTGGATGCCAACGTTTCTCTCTCGCATGCGCGGGTACAGCCTGGGTCACGCCAATAACCTCTTCGGCCTGATTATTGCCGCCGATGGAACCGTGGCCGCGCTCGCCGGCGGATGGCTGGGCGATCGCATGCTTCGCCGGACCAAAGGCGCTTACTACCTCGTGTCGGCGGCGAGCATGGGGTTGGGCATACCTGTCATGATTCTTGCCTTGTTTTATCGAGGCCCGGTTATGGTTCCCGCCATCGTTGTCGCTGCTTTCCTGCTGCTGCTCAATACCGCGCCTTTGAACGCCGCTATTATCAATTCGGTCGGCGCGCATATCCGGGCGACTGCCATCGCCGTCAATCTGTTTGTTATTCACTTCCTCGGAGACGCCCTTTCGCCGTGGGTGATCGGCAAGGTTTCCGACCGTTCCTCTCTGGAATCAGGCTTCATCAGCACCGTGGTGGCTACCGCGCTTTCCTCGGCAATCCTCTTCTACGGCATTAGATTTGCTCCCCAGCCGTCACTGAGCCTGACCGCCGCTGCGGATAGCAACCCATAAGCGCGACGCTTTGGTAGCGCGCCTCGCCAACCGAGCTGATAATGTATCTAGGTGCACGCTGTCTCGATTCGAGCATCAGTCATTCGCGTATTTTCCATACTTTGTCTGCGGCTCGGACCATCATTGAAACTGGAACCTAAGAACCAGGAACGAAAAACCAAGACCGAATAACCAAGAACCAAGAAGGCCACCGCCATGCTTCTTCAAGGAATTTTCCCGCCGATTTCAACTCCGTTCTATCTGGAAGGCAGCGTCTACTACAAAAAGCTCGAGCACAATGTCGAGCGCTATTCGAAGACTCCGGTTGCGGGCATCGTCGTGCTGGGCTCCACCGGCGAAGCCATCCTGCTTTCTGATGAGGAACGCAGGGAAGTGTTGAAGACGGCCATGGCCGCTGCCGCTCCCGAGAAAGTGATGGTCGCGGGTACGGGGATAGAGTCCGCCGTCGAGACCCTCCGCCTTACCGAATACGCCGCCTCACTCGGCTATGACGTGGCCATGGTGCGCACTCCGCACTATTACAAGGGCCAGATGAAGCCTGCGAACATGCTGGCTTTTTATCGCTTCGTTGCCGACCGCTCACCCCTTCCGGTCATCATCTACAACTTCCCTCAGGCCACCGGCTATGACATCCCTGCGGAGATTGTCATCGAACTCGCTGAGCATCCCAACTTGATCGGAATCAAGGAATCCAGCGGAGACGTCGACAAAGTGCGCAGGATGGTCGAGGGCACCCGCCACGTAAAGCGCAGTGCGACCGTGACGGAAACCTTTGACGCGGTCACACCGCGCATGTTGAAGGCCAAGGCTGAAAACCCGCAGGGCGGGGAACTCGTGCCGGTCGGAGCGCTCGCCGGAAATTCGGGTCGCCCTTCGTCATCGGCGGTGACCGTGGTCAGCGGTCTCAAAACGCGTCAGAAAGAGGTCGGCTTCCAGATTCTGGTGGGAGCCGCCCAGAAACTTGAGCCGTCCCTTCAGGCCGGAGCCGTTGGCGCCATCCTCGCCTTTGCCGATCCAGCCCCCACGGCCTGCTACGAGATCTATGCTGCCTGGAAGGAAGGCGACATGCCTCTGGCCAAACTTAAGCAGGATCGCATCGCGAAAGCCGCGCAGCGTATTGTCGGCGAACTCAGTATCCCGGGCGTGAAGTATGCGATGGACTTCAACGGCTATTACGGCGGGCCTCCCCGGCTCCCGTTGCTGCCATTGACAGCTGAGGCGAAAGCGGAAATCGAAAGCCTGCTTCAAGACATCCGTAACTAGTAACCCTCTCTTGCGCAGCTCTAACTCCTATGCTAAAAAAGTGCGCCTATGAAGCGAACAATGACACTATCCGTGATTCTCGCCGTGCTTCTCGCATGTAGCGCCACTTTTGCAAAGGAACAACCCGCTCAGGTCATGGCGTGGCCGGACAAAGGACCGCCGATAGTCAAGTTTACTTTTGGGAAATTCAAAAGCTTGCCCAGCCCAGGCAAAGAGCGCAACTATACAGTCGATACCACAGTGCAGAACGTATGGAACAAACGCATTGAAAGCGCGTCATTCTCCCTTTACCTTTTC